>NZ_JAKCFI010000006.1:0-313083 GCF_021412625.1 Myxococcus stipitatus
GTCCACCGGTCCGCCCGAGTCACGCCTCCAACCCCAGCCCTGAACTCCCCTCCGGTCGCGGCGTCTGCCGGGCACGGACCTCGTCCGCCTTCAACAGCTCACGCCACGTCGCTGACCGGACGGATACCTTCAGCCGGCCCCGCGTCTCGGACGACAACCCCTTCTCCGAGGCCCTCTTCCGCACGCTGAAGTACCGCCCCTCCTTCCCCCAGCGCCCCTTCGCGTCCGTCGAGGACGCGCGCGCCTGGGTGACGCGCTTCGTGGCCTGGTACAACACCGAGCACCGCCACTCCGCCATTCGCTTCGTCACGCCCGACGACAGGCACTTCGGCTGCGAGCACGCCCTGCTGGCCCGACGCCGCGAGGTGTACCAACGCGCCAAAGCCCGTCACCCCGAGCGCTGGAGCCGCGACACTCGTAACTGGACTCCGATGGGGCCCGTCCGTCTCGGCCCCTCTCCGAACCTCACCCCGGCAGTGCAGGAGATGAAGCGCATCGGCTGAACCCTCTCACGCGACAACAACCTTGACGCTCACCGGCACCGCCTCACAGAGGGGAGCGCCGCCAGCGCGGGCCCTCCCGCGTGCGCGCCAGGGTGGTGTGACGCAGAAAGGGGCTGGGGCGCCCGCAGAACGTGCAGGCGGGAGAAGACGGCGGTGCATGTGGAGGTGGCCTCGCTGCGCTCGGCTCCGCGGTCACCTGCGTGGTGGCCTGGACCGGCGCGAGTGGCACCGTCGCCTCCTGGGCCACCCCCGGGGGAGCCTGATGCGTCACTTTCCCGCGTCGCTCCCGGTAGGCGGCCTGGCGCGCGGCGTGGGCGTGCCGCCCGTCCCGCGTGAGCTGGTAGCGTCGCCCGGCCGCACGCACCGACTCCGCGCGCGCCCTCCTGCTGCAGGCCCGCTCGCAGTAGCGCTGGCCCCGGTCGCACCCGGTGCACAGCTGGAACAGCCGCCGGCACTCCGGCCGCCCGCACACCGCCAACCGCAGCGACTCCACACGCAGCCTCCCGCGCGCGCCGACTTCTGGCGCCACGCCCCGGACTGCGCTACCCCTGCCTCACCGGCCCGCCCCTCTCGCACACCAGGGCGCGCCTCCAGGAGGGCCCTCCAGATGCCGCTGGTGGGCCTTCCGTTTTTCAGGACGCGCGCGACCACGGACTCCACCGGCGTACGCCTCACCCCTCAACTTTTTGGCTGCACACGTCGGCGGTCTCGGCCACGAAGTCAGGGAACTCAGGGCGACCGATGGCCAGGAATCAGCGCTTCCTGGAGACCATCAACACGAGCAGAAGGGTTCGCTCGTGGCGCCCCATCAAGCGCAGCGCAGGCGAGCCGCAGGCCGCCGAGAGCGCCGCCGCGCGGCGCCGAGCTTGGGCGCACGCCGCCCCCACGGACGTCACCCCCGGCTATAGACGCGAGGGGCTGGGGTGCCCATCCAGAAGAGCTCCAGGACCTTGCCCGTCAGCCGCACGCGAAGCATGTCCGAGCCCTCGACGGAGAAGAGGCCATCGCTCGTGAGCGGTGACAGGCGGCTCGCGGGGCGACCCTGGCGCACGAGCCAGAGCGCCCCGTCCCGGAGGACCACCTCGACCTCACCGTACCGGCCCGCCAGGGCCTTCAGCCGGCTCGGGGAGAGCGACACGGGCTGACGCTTCGCCTCGATGCCGATGCGCGCCCAGGTGTACTCCGCGAGGTCCTCGGCCGTGGCGCCGGGGGCCTCCGCCAGCCGCTTCAGCGCGAGCAACTGAGCGAACTCCAGCGCCTCGCCGGGAGGCACCTGCCAGTCCGGCTCGACCCCCGTGCCATCCCAGTTCGACTGGCTGATGGGATGCACGGGGCGCCCCTCCGACACGCTCAGCATGAAGCCCGGGGGCACGGGAATCAGCGCATTGTTGTTCGCCGCGCCCGCCGTCCTGGCGCCCACCAGCTCGCCCAGCTTGAACTGCTTCACGTCGTACGCGAAGTCCTCCGCCGCCGACCCCACCCGCCCGTCAATCAAGACGTACAGCGGGATGCCCTTCAGCCGCCCCGCGGGCACGTGCTCCAGGGAGCGGGACTGCGCGGGGGGACTCGAGCCACTCAGGAACGTCAACAACAGGGTGTCCGGCTCCACGAAGTGGCTGACCAGGTATTGGACCGCCGCGTGCGTGCCGCCACCGTTGCCGCGCAGGTCGATGATGAGGGCATCGCCATCCCGGAGGAAGCGCAGGGCCTCGTCGTACACCGCGCCCGTCTCGTCACGGACCCACTGGAAGCCGGTGATTCGCAGATAGCGAACGTTGCCTGGAAGGATTCTCAGCTCGGCCAGCCCGTGGTGCTGACGCCGGGCCACCTTGCGATGGTAGTCCTCCGCGCTCTCGCTCGGGGCCTGCTTCGCCCCACCCTGCTGCGCGGCGAACCACGCGGGGTCGTGAATCAGATACATGTGCCCGTCCCCGCTGGCCGCCTTCAGGTCCTCGGTGACGTGCGTCGCCAGGTCGGCCGCCGTGTCCCGCGCATAGCGCCCTTCCTTCCGTGCACGCCTCAGGCTCTCGACGATGGGCGCGCGCTTCTCCGGAAAGACATACGCGCGCTGGATGGCCGCTTCGATGGCGCCCAGGGCGGCGTCGAGTTCTTGCGGCGTGAGCTGGACTTGCGCGGAAGCGGGGGGCGGAGGCGGCTTCGCCTGGGAGGGCGACGCCGCGAGCGCGGAGACGAGCAGGGTCAGAACGACGAGGAGCGACTCAGGTGTCTTCTTCACGGGTGTCTCCGGTGTCATCCACGGTGTCGAGTCCCAGCAGCGCTCCGGCGCGTGAGCGCAGGCCGCGCCGCTCCAGCGCCTGGTCCAGCCCGTCCAGGTTCTCCATCAACGTCGGAGCCCCTTCGCGCATCAGCTCGTTCGCCGCCGAGGCGATGGCGGCCCACAACGGGGCCAGGCGCGTGGCCGTCCGTTGCCCCTTCGCGCTGAGCATCAGCCGCTGCCGGCGGCCGTCACGAGGGTCGGGCTTGCTCAGGATGAGCCCCTCGGCCTCCAGCGCGGTGCGAACCTGGCTGACGGCGGCATGGGTAATCCCCAGCCGCTGGGCCAGCTCGCCCACCGTCAACGGCCCGTGCTCGCGGAGGGCCGTGAAGACCGCGTACCAGCGCGGCTCGAACCGCTCGCCCGCGGCGCGATAGAGCGCCAGCACGTCGCGGTCCAGGCGGTCGATCAGACGCCGCAGCCGCGTCCCGAACGCCAGCGTCCCCTGCTTCTTCACATGGTCCACAACTCCGTTATCGCTTACGGAGTTTCGCGACGCAAGGACCCGGGCTCCCCGGCCATGTCCATCGGAGCCCGCGCGACGAGCCGCTTCCTGGCCTGTCGCCACTCGCGCAACGGGGCCCGGCACGGCATAGACTCTCGCGAGGTCTTCCCGATGCTCCTCCTCGCCCTGAGCTGTCTCCAAGGTCGTCCCATGCAGACAGCCGCGGAGGAGTTGCTCGCGCTGGGAGTCGATGGCCTCCAGCTCACCCCGGGCAACGCCCCCACCGAGGGATTTCTGGAGGGGCTCTCCCGGCGAGGCGTCCCCGTTCGCACGCACCACGGCTTCGACGCGCGCGCCCTCCGGGCCCAGGTCTGGTCTCCCCTGGCGGAGTGCCTCGTGTCCTCGGACTCCGTCCACCCGCCCCGGGACGTGGACGCGGCGAGCCCCCACTGGCACGCGCGCGTCGACTCAGGAGACTTCCACGACATGACCTTGGAGACCATGTACCCGGGCTATGCGCTGGGCACGGGCGAGGCCCTCCAGCGGGCCATGGACCTGGGGCTCCGGCTGGCCGTGGACGTCTCGCACCTGCACCTCCAGCGCGCGGCTGAGCGGCTCCCGGATTCCGTCTGGCGCCGCCTCCAGGACTACCCGCACATCGACGAGGTGCACGTCTCCGCCAACCTCGGGGACCGCGACGCGCACCTTCCCCTCACGCCGGACACCTTCGGCCTGGCGTGGGCGCGCGAGCGCCTGGGCGCCGGCGTCCCGGTCATCCTCGAGTGCTACCTGCATCGCCTCTCCCACGACGAACGCCGCACGCAGCTCGACCTGCTCCGAGGCTCCCCATGACAACCCCTCTCATGTACACCCCACAGCAGACGGCCGCGCTCCGAGAGCAGATGCTGAAGGAGCGGGTGGAGCCCACGGTGTGGAAGCACCTCCAGCGCCATCCCCAGCTGCGCTCGGCCATGTTCCTGGTCGCCCAGTACTGGGACGACGAGGCGGACGATGCCGTGCATCACCGGCTCATCTTCTCCGAGCTGGAGACGCCCGACCTCCAGGCGGCCTCCGCCGCCGCCGCCACGGCCGAGTGGGACGCCGTCAACCTGCCGAGTTCCTCCGACGAGGAGCTCCAAGTCGGCCTGGACCTGGCCTACGTCCAGCGCTGGCCCGACAACCACGAGGCCATCCCCCTGTTCGCGGCCTTCACCCGCGAGGACTGCCACCAGGACATGTCCCTGGTGGACGCCTACACCCCCTACGCCCACTTCCAACGCACGCCGCAGGGACTCGTCACACAGGTGGTGGGCGTCATGCTCCGCCCGTGGCTCGACGGCATCCGCCCCGAGTGGATGCCCCAGGACTGACAGGCTCCGCCACGGCCGCCCCCACCGCGCGAGCGAAGGGACTCGAGCGCGGCGGGGCTCGAGAACCCCCGGAAGCGGCTGGCTTCACGCCCCCCGGCTCAGTGGGCCTCCACCAGAAGGGGCGGAGCTTGCCATCACCTCTCCGCCACTCGCACCGACCGGGCATGCACGTCATGGCGTGGCGTGAAGGTCTCTGTGCGCTCAATGGCAATACACATGCATCAGCAACACAACCTCTGTGCTGAGGGTTCACGATTCCCGCGTGCCCAGAAAGGCCAGGGCCGACGGCTCGAACCCGGATGCGACAAGAATCGCGAGCGCACGTTGAGTGTCAGAGCCCATGACCTCCCCACGCCCCTTCGCGGTCATCCTGAGTGTCCTGCTCCCACTCGCCTTCCTCGTCGCGGGATGTTCGGACGACGACACCGTCGAGTGTGACGCCTCCACCTGCTCCGGTTGCTGCCAGGCCGACGGCACCTGCGCGGCGGGAACCGAGACCTCGGCCTGCGGCGTGGGTGGAGCCGCCTGCGATACCTGCGGTGGAGCCCAGCGGTGCCAGGCAGGCGCCTGCGTCGCGAGCTGCAGGGACGCATGCAACGAGGGCGAGGCACGCTGCGAGGCGGGGAGGCGCTCGGTGTGCGAGCGCGGCGCCAATGGCTGCCTGGCGTTCACCGCCGCCCAGGCGTGTCCGGGAACGCAGGTGTGCAGCGATGGCGCCTGCGTGGACGCGTGCACCGACCAGTGCACCGCGGGTGCGCAGCGCTGCGCCACGAACCAACGGCAGGAGACCTGCCAGACGGCGAGCAGCGGCTGCCTCGACTGGGTGGGTCAGGACTGCGCGGCGGGCGAGGCCTGCGGCACCACACGCTGTGAGGCCCCGCCCACCTGCACGCCGGAGTGCCCGGCCGGGCTCACCTGCAACGCGTCCCGGGTCTGCGAGCTGAGCGAGGTGGTTCTCGACTCCCGCCTGGCGACGGTGAGCGGACACCTCACCGTGAACGGCGCGGTCCCCACCTACGACACGGACTTCTGCACCCGGTCTCCCGGCGCCAACCTCGCCATGGTCACCCTCAAGGAAAAGGATTCTCACGCCGAGTTCTCCGCTGACGTCCCGTGCGGCTCCAGCGACTTTCGATTCTCGGCGCGAGTGCCGCATGGAACCTACGACGTCTACGTCAAGCCCATGGAGCAGGACGGCGCCGCGGTCCAGCTGTCTCCGTTCTGGGTGAGGGTGAAGGTCGGCGTGGTGGTCAACGCGGACGTGGCGGACCTCCAGGTGGACGAAGTGGCGCACGCGGTGTCCGGGAAGGTGACCTTCAACGGGAGCGTCCCCACGCTCGCCGACCCTGCCTTCTGCGCCAGCAATCCCACCGCGAAGCTGGTCGATGTCATCTTCAGGCGGCCGGCGGTGTACGAACTGGAGAATCCAGAGGCGACCGTGTCGATAGACTGCGCGCACCGCGGCGAGTTCGACTTCGAGACGCTCCTGCCGCCGGGGGACTTCAGGGTCCTGGTCCGTCCCCACCATCCCGCGTCCCCGGCCGGTCCGCGCATCCTCCCTGGACGCCTGCTCATGCCTGACCCACTGACTGTCTCGGGGCCCGTGTCCAACCTCGTCTACGACGAGGTCGGGTACCCGGTGAGCGGGAGAATCACCGTCAACGGCGTGACGCCCACCTTGAGGTCCGGGACGTGCTCCTCGTCGCGCATCGTCGCGAAGCTCAATTTCAGAAACACCGCTGGCTACACGGGGACCCTCGACGTCCCCTGCACTCCGGACTTCAGCTTCTCCCTCCTCGTCCCGCCCGGGACCCTCTCGCTCGATGTCATGGATGGGGGCGACCAGAATGTGCCGGTGACCCACCTGCCCGCCGTCGGGCTGTCCAAGTCCATCACGGCGAGCGGGCCGCTCACGGACGTGGTGCTCGACGAGGTCGCGTACCCGGTCTCCGGCAGGGTCACGGTCAACGGCGCGGCGCCCCAGTTGAAGCGTCCGTGCACCTTGATGGACCGGGTCGGCGTGATCTTCAGCAGGGAGGGCGGCGGCTATGGCTGGACGTTCTTCTCGTGCGGCGACGACTTCCGGTTCAGCACCGCGCTCCCGGCGGGGACCTATCAAGTCCGTCTCGAGCCGTTCTACTCCTTGGCGGCCCACCTGGTCGAATCATCCTACGTGTTCCCGGACCCGCTCATCGTCTCCGGCGCGATGAGCGACGTGGTCCTGGACCAGGTGGCGTATCCGCTCTCCGGGAGGCTCACGGTCAACGGGGCAACGCCCACGGGCCATGAGACGTACTGCGGCCAGACCGGCAATGAGCGCGCCGAGCTCATGAGGCTGTGGTTCTACGCCACAGGCGCTGGCCAGGCGTCGTTTCATACCAAGCTCACGTGCTCGGAGCCCGACTTCACCTTCTCGACCCTGGTGCCCGCGGGCACCTACGACGTCTATACGGCGCGCAGAGCCCCCGGCAACGCCAGCGAGGGATTCTTCCCGAGGCTCACCCTCAGCGCGCCGACCACCGGCCTGCGCTACGACCGAACAGCGCGTCTGGTGTCGGGCAAGCTGACGGTGAATGACCTGCCGCCCACGGTGGATGCCACCTACTGCGCGAACCCCTCCAACCAGGACTCGGTCCTCGCCACCCTCCAGTTCCGGGCCAGCGACATGGCACTCGAACAGAGGGGGTATACCGCGTACGTGCGATGCCGGGACCCGAACTTCGGCTTCAGCGTCTGGCTCCCGCCTGGCCGCTACAACGTGTCGGTGCAGCAGGGCACCGCGGGCGCGGGCCTGAACTTCGCGGACGGTCCCGCGCTGGTGCCGAAGGTCTTGCAGGTCCCGTGAGCTGACACCTCTCGCTCCGAGAGAGAGCGCGCGCAGCCCCCAGGCGCGCGCGGTCTGTGACCAGGCAAGAGACTTGTGGTGTGCACCGCCATGGTGTACCACTGGTACACCATGCCTCTTCCCCGCTTCCATCGCCTGCCGGAAGAGCGGCAGCGGGAGATCCTCGATGTCGCGCGCGAGCACTTCGCTCGGGACGGCATCGTCGGCGCCTCCTACAACCAGCTCATCGCGGCTGCCGGCATCTCGAAGACGGCCGCCTACCAGTACTTCGACGGCAAGGAAGACCTCGCGGCGACCGTCCTCTCGGACGTCAGCGCCCGGGTCCTGGGAGTGCTTGGGACGTGGGAGGCGGCGCCCTCGGCGCGCGCCTTCTGGGAGAAGCTGCGCCAGAGCAGCGCCCGGCTCGTCGAGCACCTCGCGAGGACGCCCGAGGACCTGGCGCTCCTGGGGGCCGCGCCCGAGAGCGGGCTCGACGCGACGAGCCTGAGCTGGTTCGAGGCCATGGTGGATGACGGCCTGCGGCTTGGCGTCATCCGGAGCGACGTGGACCGGGCGCTCCTCCTTGGCGTGACGCGCGCCTTCTTCCAGGCCGCGGACGCCTGGGCCCTGAGGGGGATGCGCGCCGGGGCTCCGGTGGACCTGACGGCCATCTGGAGCCTGCTCGAAGGGCTGTGGTCGCCGCGAAAACCTCGCAGGACGGGAGCAACGCCATGAGAGACGACCTGCGCATCGACTGGACGATTCCCGCGACGCCCGCGGGTTGGGAGGGAGGGCTCGAGCGCTTCATGGGCCCTGGCAGGAGCCGGGTGGAGCTCGCCGTGGAGCTGGGGGGCGGCGCGGTGACCGCTGGACTCCTGGGGCTGCTCATCTGGCGCGGGCCCGAGCGCGATGCCTGGTCCTGGCCCCAGACGCTGGTGGTCGTCCTGATCGCGCTCGACCTGGTGGGTGGTGTCCTGACCAACGCCACGAATGCCGCCAAGCGCTGGTATCACCGCGACGCGAACCCCTGGCCACGGCTGGGCTTCGTCGCCTCGCACCTGCTGCACCTCACCGCGGTGGGCCTCCTGCTCCTGGGCCAGGATTGGACCTGGAGCCTCAGCAACGCGGTGCTCCTGTTGGGAAGCGCGGTCCTCATCGAGCGAATCCCGGCGGAGGGCAAGCGGCCCGTGGCGATGGCGGCGTTCATGGTGGCGCTCATCGTCAACCTGGCCCTGTTTCCATTGCCGCCGTCGCTCGCCTGGATTCCGCCGCTCTTCTACTTGAAGCTGCTCGTCGGGCACCTGGTTCCGGAAGCGCCGCTCTACCGGCGGGACGGGCCCCGTGGTTATTGAGATTCGGGAAGACGCCCCCATCACTCCGTGCGCGAGCGTGCTCGCCAGCGCCTTTTCCCTCGAGCCCGGCATGGACTGGGTCTGTGGCCCGAACGAGGCCATGCTGCGCGCCTGGTTCACCGCGACACTCGCGTTGAGCGAATCACTCCCGGATGCGCGCCGCTACGCGGCGGCGCGAGGGGACGAGCTCCTCGCGAGCGCCGTGCTCAGCCCGCCCTCGCAGAAGCCAGGCGTGTCACGGCAGCTTCGCTGGCTTCTCGCGACGGGCCGCGCCTGTGGGTGGCGCTGCGTCCAGCGCACGCTCCGCTACCTTCGGGCGACCGAGCCATTGAAGCCCTCGGGGCATTGGACGCTGGAGTTCATCGGCGTCGCCAGCCAGGCACGTGGCCAGGGCCTCGCGCGGGTGCTGCTGGAGCGCATCGAGCGGTCCGTGCCCGGGGCCCCGTTGTTCCTCACGACGGCGGATCCACGCAACGTGCCCATGTACCGGCACCTCGGCTTCATCGAGCGCCATGCGCTCGAGTTGGACGGGTTGTCCATCACCGCGATGACCCGGGCGCCCCGCGACGCAGAAGAACCCGACACTCGCCGCCCATGAAGCCCCACCTCCGGCCGAGCCCCCCACCGTGCCCCGGGCCAGGCCCGGTCCATGGCCCTCATCGAGAGCGGACGCGTATTCGAGGGACTGGGCAGTCTCCTCGCAGGCTGAACGTGGGCCTCCGGAGCCGGTTCTTCGCCGCCCTCTTCTCGCGCCCATCGAGCGCGCAGCGGGGACGCGGGGCATCGGCGCCACGGGCCATCGGGTGATGGCGCATCGAACACGTCCGACGTGAAGGTCCTGCTCGAGCACCCCAGCGAAAGCCCACTCGCGGCGTCCGCTGCCTCGGTGTAGCGCGCTCCTCTCCGCGTCGAAATCGTCGGAACGCTCGCGGTGGCTCTCACGCTTTCCCATCACCGTGTTCCACGGCAGGCCCGCCTGCGCGCCTTCGAGTATCAGTCCCCGAAGAGCATGCGCTCATCTCCTGTCGTGTTCGGCGACAGAGGGCGGATCGTCGCCGCCCCAGGCTCAGCGTCTAGCGGTCTTGGCTTGCATGGCTTGCTCTCTCGAAACGGCGATCGGGCACCAGCCACATCAGTGCAACCAGCACATAGACTGCCTCCGAGACATATTCGTTGAGAAAGGCGCTGACGATACCGACCAGATAGAGCACCGGCGAAATCTTGCCCTTGAAGTCGCGCCCGACCGCCACCGCCAGGGTGGATTTCCGGCCGTGCGTTTTGACCATGGTCCTTTGAAGCAGCAACCAGGCGAAGGCGCACATCAGCAGCACGGACCCATAGAGCGCCAGGGGCACGGACGTGAAATGGTTCTCACCCATCCAGCCGGTGGCGAAGGGAATCATCGACAGCCAGAACAGCAGGTACAGGTTCGCCCACAGCAGACCGCCGCTGACATGGTCGATGGTGTGCAGGAGGTGATGGTGGTTGTTCCAGTAGATGCCGATGTAGATGAAGCTGAGCACATAGCTGAGGAAGACCGGAACCAGCGGCTTCAGATCGGCCAGCTCGCTGCCGTGCGGAACCTTGAGTTCGAGCACCATGATGGTGATGAGGATGGCGATGACGCCGTCGCTGAAGGCCTCCAGTCTGGTTTTGCCCATGCTGTCCCCCCGCGCTGTCCAGGCCGCCCTGCGGGCGACCATGGCCTCGGTCAGGTCGTCATGATAATCCGGCGCGGCGCGGAACGGACGGGCTGAATCGATTCAGCGAATGCAGGCCGGCGGCATTGTCCGCGCTGTCCTCGAGCCGGACAGGGCTCCCGCCCTTCCTATGCTCCCCGCCGCTGACTCTCGAGGTACGCGTCGAACACCTCCGTGATGGCGCTCGCCACGGCACGGACGCGGGGGACCTTGCGAAGCTCCTCGTGCATCACCAGGCGGAAGTCGAGCGAGGGGCCGGGGGTTTCGAGCCGCACGCGCACGAGCCCACGTTGCTCGTCCACCGCGCCAAGCGCGCCGATGACGAGCCCCATGCCCGCGCGCGCGGCGTGCATCCGGGCCGCGACGGAGTTGGAGCGCAGGGGGAAGCGGTACGCGCCGCGCTGGAGGAGCCAGTCCGACATACAGGGCCGGCGCCCCACGGACTCGTCGACAATGAAGTCATGCGCGGAGAAGTCCGCGTCGGCCAGCCGCCGTGAGGGCAGGTGTCGTTTCAGGTAGTCGCGGCTGGCGAAGAGGCCGGAGATGACCTCACCCAGCGGCTTCTCGATGAGGACGGGGGATGCGTCGGCACGGGTGCGCGCGCCCACCGGGGAGACCGCTCGCAGGCCGAGGTCCGCCTCGCGGGTGGAGAGGTCGGCGTAGCGCTGCTCGGTGACGATTTCGACGTGGATCTCCGGGTGGGCCCGCCGCGCGCGGATGGCGGCCTCGGCGATGTGAGGCGCGAAGCCGTCGGACACGGAGACGCGCACCGAGCCCGCGAACGGAGACGCGGCGGCGTCACGGGCGCGGGCAGCCAGGGCGTGCTCGAACTGCTCGGCCATCCGGGCGAGCTCCTCCGCCTCGGGCTCCAGCCGGACGCCGCGCGCGGTGCGATGGACCAGCGTGCGGCCCAGGCCCTCCTCCAACTTGCCGACGCGTCGCATGACGGTGGACGCGGAGAGGCCCAGGCGTGCGCCCGCCGCGAGGAAGCTGCCATGCCGGCGCAACTCGAGGAGCAACCGGTAATCGTCCCAGCTCATGGGGCGAGTTTCGCGGGTGTGGACCGCGGTGCAAACATCCGTGCGCCCATGCGGGCGATGAGCGCGCGCGGGAAGAGCTGGGAGAGCGTGGTGAGCAGGCGGTTGCCGTGCCCATGGACGACGGAGGCGCGGCCCTGGGCGAAGGCCTCCAAGCCCAGGCGCACGACGTCCTCGGGCCGGGCCTTGTGCTTCTGCTGCTCCAGCCCGACGGCACGGTCGAAGAAGGCGGTCTGCGTCTGCCCCGGGCTCAAGCACAGCACGCGCACGCCACGGGGCCGGTATTCCCCCCACAGGGCTTCGGAGAAGCTGAGGACGAAGGCCTTGGTCGCGCCATAGACGGCCATGTACGGCGTGGGCAGGTAGCCCGCGACGGAGGCCACGTTGATGACGCCACCCTGGCGCAGGGTGATGCCGTCGATGAACAGGTGAGTCAGGTCCACGAGCGCGCTCACGTTGAGCGCCACCTGGCCGTGCTGCTCGTCGAACGGGAGCGAATCGAAGGGGCCATAGCGGCCGAAACCCGCGTTGTTGACGAGCACGTCCACCGCGAGCCCCTGGGCCACGACGGCGTCATGGAGGCGCCTGGGAGCTCCGGGCTCGGCGAGGTCGCACGCGAACACATGGGCGTTGCCCAACTCGGCCGCGAGGGCCTGGAGCTTCGCCTCACCGCGAGCGACCAGGAGGAGCGTCGCGCCCCGCCGGGACAGCTCGCGCGCGAAGGCTTCGCCAATGCCCATGGACGCACCGGTGATGAGGACCGTCTTGCCGTGAAAGTTCATGACCAGGGCAGTAACCCCGGTGCGGAGGCGCAACCACGCCAATCCCTGGAGACCTCTTTTGCAGGAACGCAAAGCCGGCGGTCGTGTCCCTATCGGTGCAATGCCTCCAAGGAGCCTTCCTCCCCCGTATTCCCTCCTGACCTGCCTGGGAAGGCGGCTCGGCTGGGCTGGCGGGTGTCTGCGGGAGCTGGATGGCTTCTGCCCCGGCCCGGAGTGCGGCGCAGGGGCTCCCCGTCAGCGTCCCTCCGTGGGCTCCTCCGCTCCGGCCCTCCCCTCGGAAAGGCGCCTCTCCCATCCCGGGCAGGGCCCTTGCGCGTGCCAGCCCCCGGCTCCAGCGTCGACAAGAGACAGCGAGACACGACGAGGGCCGAACCCATGGCGGAACAACTGACTCAGCAAGAGAAATCACCGGAGCCCATCATTCCCGTCCAGCCAGGAATCCAGGAGGGGCGCCGCATCGAGGACCACGCGCTCATCGGAAACCTGCGCTCCGCGGCCCTGGTCGCCCTGGACGGGACGATCGACTGGCTCTGTCTGCCAGACTTCGACTCGGACGCTTGCTTCGCGAGCCTGGTCGGGAAAGAGGAGAACGGCGAGTGGGCGCTCGCGCCGAGCGACCCCATCCGGAAGGTCACCCGCCGCTACCGCAAGGACACCCTGATCCTGGAGACGGACTTCACCTGTGACTCCGGCGCCGTGCGGGTGATCGACTTCATGCCCCTCCACCAGGAATTCCCCACGCTCGTCAGGACCATCGTCGGCGTGAAGGGGACGGTGGCCATGCATTCGAAGCTGACGCCCCGCTTCGCCTTCGGCCGCTCCATCCCCCGGGTGGAGAGCATGGACGGTTCGCTCCGGGCCTTCGCCGGCCCCGACGCCTTGTTCCTACGGCGGACCGACCGGGACGCTCCATCGCCGCTGGTCTCGAAATTCCACGTGACCGAGGGCCAGCGCTTCTCCTGGGTGATGAGCTGGAACTACTCCTGGCTGAATCAGGTACCGCCGCGCCTGGACGCGGACGAGGCCGAGCAGAACACCGAGCGCTTCTGGACCGACTGGGTCTCCAAGATCGTCCCGCCGCCGAAGTACCGCGACGCGGTGGTCCGGTCACTCATCACCATCAAGGCCTGCACCTTCGAGAGCACGGGAGGAATCGTGGCCGCGCCCACCACCTCCCTCCCGGAGACACCGGGCGGCCTGCGCAACTGGGACTACCGCTTCACGTGGCTGCGCGACGCGGTGCTCGCGCACCATGCCCTGTCGCTCGCGGGCCTGGAGGACGAGGCGGGCTCGTTCTGGAGGTGGGTGATGCGCGCCATCGCGGGGGACCCCGCCCAGTTGCAGATCATGTACGGAATCCGAGGCGAGCGACGCCTCACGGAAGCCACCCTCGAGTGGCTCGACGGCTACGGTGGCGCGAAGCCGGTGCGCATCGGCAACGGAGCCTACGACCAGTTCCAGCTCGACGTGCTCGGCGAAGTGGCCGCGGTCCTCTACGCGGGCGCGAAGTACTTCAACAAGGTCGACCCCATCGCGCAGCGCGCGCTGCTCAACGTCGCCGAACAGGCCATGAAGGTCTGGAGGAATCCCGACAAGGGCATCTGGGAGATGCGGGGGCCGGACCGCCACTTCACGGCCTCCAAGGTGGCCGCGTGGGCCGCCATCGACCGGGCCATCAAGGCATCGGACGAGACCAAGATGGCCGCCCCGATGGAGCGACTGCTCGAGGTCCGGGAGGAGATCTTCGAGGAGGTCTGCGCGAAGGGGTTCGACCCCGAGCTGAACAGCTTCGTGCAGTACTACGGAGGCAAGGAATTGGACGCGAGCCTGCTCTACATCCCGATGCTCGACTTCCTCCCCGCGACCGACCCGCGGGTGGTCGGCACGGTGGAGCAGATCGAACGCCAGTTGATCCAGGACGGGCTGGTGCTCCGCTTCAAGCCGGACGCCACCGGCTCGGTGGATGGGCTCGTCGGGGAGGAAGGCACGTTCCTCGCCTGCTCGTTCTGGCTCGTCGACACGTACCAGATGATGGGGCGCTTCGAGGACGCCCGCCGACTCTTCGAGATGCTGCTCTCGCTGAGCAACGACCTGGGCCTCCTCGCGGAGGAGTACATGCCGAGCCTGCGCACGCAGCTCGGCAACTTCCCCCAGGCGTTCAGCCACTTCTCGCTCGTCAACGCGGCGTACACGATCACCGCGGCACGCGCCTGACGCGCCAGGCCATGGAGGGGGCACTCGTTGCCTGGGGGCTGCCCTCTCCGCGAGCCTCGCGCGATGGGTCAGGGAGTTCGTCCTCCTCCGTGAGCCCAGCCCGTCGGTAAGATTGCTGGGCTCCTGAAATGAAACTCGCACCTGCTGAGATGGGAATAGGAAACCCCAGACGGGAGTCATTGACTCGCAGTGAACAGCGAGAGGACACTTCTCTCTCACCCAGGAGGCAACACATGAAGAAGCCTGCTCGTACGAAGCGCGCGAAGACGCTCAAGGTCAAGGTGCGCGTTCTGAAGGTGTCCGCGCTCAAGGCCTTCGAGACCGGCGTGTCTCACGTCTCGTCCATCTCCAACTATTCGAAGTAGCGGTCTCCCGGGCACGACATGGGACTCCAGTCAGGTGTCGTGCTCCTCGAGATGGCCAGGGGAGTCTCCGTCCTTCAGACCCGCAAGGCGCTGATGGAGATTCGGGGGCTCCCCTTTCCTTTGCTCGTCTCCATCCTCGGAGGCCTTGGCCGCGGAGGAAAGGCCGCGGTCGTCCGCGCGCTGGTGAAGGCGGGCGTCGACCCTGCTGGCGCCGAGGAGCTCGGCGCGCGGCTCGAGGAAGAAGGCGCGCTCGGGCAGCGTGCCCCGCGCTTGATGGACGAGAAGCCCCTCCGCAAGGCCCTGGGCATCACCGGCGCGCTGCGGCTGGGCCCCCTTCGCACGGTCGACCTCACTGAAAAGGCCGGCCCGCTCATCCAATTGAGTGCCACGCGTTGGCGAAGCGCCGGCCGTGACGTGTGCATCACCTGCGCCCTGCTCCGAGAGGTCCAGAGCGCGGATGCGCCAGATGAGGCGGCAACGGTGGCGAACGCGCTCCCTCGCCGCGCCGTGATTGCCCTGAGTGCCACGGAGGTGACGGCGCTCCGGGCTGCCCTGAAGCGGCTCCCTTCCGCTGCACGCGTCTGGACCGAGGGCGCCTTTGGACGCGCGAGCGCCAGGCGCACCCGGCCGCCGCCTGCGGCGGGCTGCGAGTGCGCCACGACCTCGAGTCCGACGAGTTCCCTCGGCGAGGTGGAGGGCTCGCGCGTGGCATGGGCCGCCCTGGGTCGCATCGGCGTCGCGACGCGCGAGACCACGGTCCGTGGCAGGCCAGGGGCTCCGCCCATCGTCACCCTGACCTGGGGCGCCGCCACACTTCGCACTCGGAAGCGAGGACGTCCCCAGGTGTCAGGCCACCTCCTGGCCCAGGTAGGCGTCGGCGCGTCCCTGGAGGAGCGGAGGTTGACCGCGCGAGCGGAGGCCATCGAGCGCGCCTCGTCCCTCCTCCGCGCGCCCGACGTCCGCGCGACTCCGGCGCGGGCGCTCGAGGCCCCCTTCCTTCCCATGCGGCATTGGGCCCTCTACACGCCGGAGCAGTACGCGAGCCCGGGGTTCCCCTACGCGCCAGTCACCCAGGACACCCCCTTGGATTGGCTCTGGGCCACGGACGCGACCTCCGGCGAGCGCCTGCTCGTCCCAGCGGCCTTCACGACGTCCGAGCGGCTGGTGGGCCCGCGCTTCCTGTGCGCCACATCGAATGGCGTCGCGACCCATACGAGCGGGGACGCCGCGCTGCGGTCGGCGCTCCTGGAAGTCGTCGAACGCGATGCGCTCCAGCTCGCCTGGTACCGAGGACAGGGCGCGCGGCGCATCGACCCGTCCACGCTCCTCTTGGATGAACGGGTGACACGCCACTTCGAGGAGTCCGGCTGGGCTCTCCACTTCGCGTACCTCCCCGGTCGCGCCGGCCTCCACGTCGTCGCGCTCATCGCGGAGGCGACAGGAGCGGGCGACTACCCCAAGGGAGGAACGCTCCTCGCCGCCGCCGCCGCGGGGGACGCGGCGGTCGCCGTGCAGCGAGCGGTCCGCGAGATGCGGATGGTGACCGAGGCGCTCTCCCTTCCCAAACAACTCACGATTGACCGCGAGGCGCTCCGGCGGCCCCCGGCCCTGGAGAACTACTGGCTCATCGACTCCCTCCTCGACATCACCTTGCTCTACCTCAACCCGGCGATGCGGAGCGCTGTCGACCTGTTCCTGGGAGGACCTCCCGTGGCGCTCCCGCGTGACCGGGTCCCCGACGCGGCAGGGGAGCTCATCACGCGGCTCCGCCAGGAGGGGCTGCGCACCCTCATCATCAACCTCACGATGGAGGCAGCGGCTCCGTTCCGGACCTACCAGGCGCTGGTCCTCGGGACGCAGCCGCTGGCGTTCTGTCCGGGCCTGTTGCGCCTCGGGAGCGGGCTGCTGCCACGCCGCCTCCCACCTCGGAACCCCACGCTCCCCACATCACCCTTCGAGCCCAGGCGCGGACAGATGAATCCCTACCTGCTTCCGTTGGCGTGAGCCGGACCGATGAGTGAACGCGTCATCATCCTGGGAGCGGGCCTCGCGGGGCTGGCGGCGGCGCATGACCTCATCCTGGCGGGGCTGGACGTCGTCGTGCTCGAAGCGCGCTCCCGCGTGGGTGGACGGGTCCTGACACTGCGACAGCCCTTCGTGGACGGCATGTACGCCGAGGCGGGCGCGAAGTACGTCCTCGGCGAGCACTCGACGGTCCTCGGTTTCGTGAAGCGGCTCGGGCTGGAGCTCGACCCGCTGCCGGTTCCCAACCTGTCGGCCCTGCGACCCTTCCATCTCCAGGGACGCCGAATCCTGGCCCCCATCGGCGATGACTCGGGCCTGCCGTACGTCATGCGCGCGGACGAGCAGCAGCTCGGCCTCGCGGGTCTCTATCGGCGGTACGTGTCCCCTCTCCTGGAAGATGTCGGTGACCCCTTCCATGAGTCCTGGCCCACGGCCGCGGCGACCCGCCTCGATGGACTGACTGTTCGGGAAGCCCTCGCGGAACAGGGCGCATCCCCCGCGGCCATCGACGCGGTGAGCCTGGGGCGGTTCGACCTCGTCGGCGACGGCGTCGACACCAGCTCGGCGCTCGCGGTGCTTCGAAGGGAGCTGCTGACCGTCGGCAAGGGAACCTCCGGCGTCTACACCTTGCGCGGAGGAAGCGACCGGCTTCCTACTGCGCTGGCGGGGGCGCTCGGCGGCAGAGTCCAGTTCGGCTGGGCAGCGACGCGTATCGAGCAGGAACACGGGAAGGTCCGCGTGTACTGCCGAGACACCCAGGGGGTGCACAGGTCATTCACGGCGGAGCGACTCGTGTGCGCCATTCCGTTCTCGGTCCTCCGCGACGTCGAGCTCGTCCCCGGCTTCTCGCCAAACAAGATGCGGGCGATCCGCGAACTCGAGCACACGTCCGTCGTGCGCACCTTCGTCCAATACCGGCGTCGCCTCTGGAGGGAGTGGGGATGGACGAATGGGTGGATGACGGACCTCCCCATCATGCACGTCCTCGACGCCGCGCCGACGCAGCCTCAGCTAGCGGGCATCCTCGAGGCGTACAGCGCCGGTTCGCGCGCCCGGGCGGCGGGGCGCCTGTCCGACGAGGAGCGCATCGCCATGACCCTGGCGGGACTGGACCAGCTCGCGCCGGAGCTGGCCTCCGAGGTGCAGTGCGCAACCACCCACGCATGGAACCAGGACCCATGGGCGCGAGGCGCCTTCGCGTGGTTCCGACCGAGGCAGCTCTCGCAGTGGGGACGAGCGCTCGCGACGCGAGAAGGACGGATTCACTTCGCCGGAGATCACACCTCGCCCATGCCCGGATGGATGGAGGGAGCGCTCTCCTCGGGCCGCCGCGCCGCTCTCGAAATCCTGTCGGCGGTCCGGACCGCCCGCTCCGCGTAGAACCCGCCCCGGATTCAGGCCTTGGACTCAGCTTGCGTGACGTATCGGCCTGCTACTTCCCAATCGCGCCAAGGATGGACCGCACCTCCTTCGCCGACGCGCCGTCTGGCTGGAGCAACAGATACTTCCGATAGGCAGTCGCCGCCTCGGCGTTCTTCCCGATCGACTGAAGCGCCATGCCAAGCGACAGCCAGGCCCTGGCGCTCTCGGGATTCTCGCGGACGGCCTCCTGGAGCAACTTCGCGGCCTCGCGAAAGGCCCCTTCCGACTCGAAGCCGTTGACCAGCGCGATACCCAGCAGCTCCTTGACCTCCGTTGCCCCCGGCTTGAGCGCGAGCGCCTTCCGGAAAGACGCCTCAGCCGATTTGTATCGCGAACCGGTCATCACTCTTCGCCCCTCCTCGACGAGCGCCTCGAACTCACGGTCGAGCGGACTGCGCTCGGGGGGCGATGGCGGCGCCGCGGCTTCGGCGACGGTACGAGGACCGGACTTCACGGGGCCCCCTGCCTTGCCCCCTTGCTCCACCGTGGCGCTGGCTTCGGTCCGCGTGGGAACCATGGTGCTCGGCATGGGCGCTACCACGGCCTCGGGCTCGGACGGGATGACAGAGAAGGCCACTCCCGCGCCCACCAGTCCCGCGATTGCCGCGAGCCACGGCCAGCGCCGTGTCTCTCGCGAGCGCCCCACCGGTGCGGTCTCGGCATCAACCCGCGCTGAAACGGGCGCCGACACCATCGGCGGCTGTCGCGCGGTATTGATGGCCGGTGCCAGACGACCTCCCGACAGCTCCTCCAGGAACGCGGGAGGAATGTCCACCTTCGGGCCCTGCTTCCGCACTTCCTCCTCGAACAGGGACTGGACCAGCCACTCCACCGACCTGGGGCTGAAGCGGGGTGTCGCCGTATAGAGGGCTCTCGAGAGCGCATCCGCCAGCACCCCGGCCGACGCGCAGCGCGCCTCCTTGTCGAGGGTCAACGCGGAGCAGATGACGTTCTCCAGCTCGAGTGACAGCTCTGGACGCAGCTCTCGCGGCAGCGGGAACCCTCCCTCCTGGAGCTGACGCATGACCACGTAATCGGAGCCCTGGAAGGGAAGCCGTCCGCACAACAACTCGTAGAGCAGCACACCCATCGCCCAGACGTCCGTCCGCGCATCCACCGGCTCTCCGCGCGCCTGCTCCGGGGAGAAATAGAGATACTTCCCCCGAACGACCCCCGGCTCGGTGTTGAAGGTCCGCAGCGCACGGGCCTTGGCGATACCGAAGTCGATCAGCTTGACCTGCCCCTCGTAGCCCACCAGGACATTGTCCGGGGAGATGTCCCGATGGACGATGTCCAGGGGTGCCCCCCGCGCATCCGTCAACGTGTGGGCGTAGTGCAGCCCTCGGCAGACCTCCATGCAGATGAAGAGCGCCTGGGGAATCGGAAACGCCTCCAGCCCCCGCTTCCGCATCCGCTGGTGGATGCGATGCAACGGCTGTCCTTCCACCAGCTCCATCGCCAGGAAATACGCGCCGTCGACCTGCCCGAAGTCCAGGACCTGGGCGATGTTGCCATGCGAGAGCGAAGCGGAGATGCGCG
This sequence comes from Myxococcus stipitatus, assembly GCF_021412625.1. The sequence continues at coordinate 19,854 of NZ_JAKCFI010000006.1, forward strand.
CCTCGCTGATGAACATCTGGACGAAGCGCTCGTCGTGGGCATGCTCCGGCAGCACCTTCTTGATGAGCACCGGGCGTCTGACGCCCGCCTCCCCGAGCAACCGGCCCCGCCAGGTCTCTGCCATGCCTCCGGCGTCCAACCTCGCCAGCAACTCATAGCGTCCCAGACGCTCCGGAGGGGAAGTGCCCATGGGGCCACAGAATAGACGTCCCAGCGCGGCCGGACCAACCCGCCCCTGTCATTCCAAGACAGACCAGGGGCCGCGTCAGCGCCGCCCTGAATCTCCGCGGGCGGCGCCCCGAGGCGCGCCAGCGTCGCGTCACTCAACCCTGACGCGACGTCCAGGCGGACGCGCTAGCAGTAGAACGCGTTCTCGCGGTAGGTCGACGTCCTGCCCCAGCTCACCCACGAACCACAGGAGCAACCGCGCTCGCCAATCACGAGGGAGAAGCTCGCGTCCTGGTAGTACACGACCAACGTGTCCGGGCTGTTGGAACAGTCAGGAATCGGCGCCTCTTGCGAGGTCAGCTCTTCCTCCTGCTCCATCGGCGCACCACATCCCACCAACATCGCTGCCATCGCAACCAGACCACCGACAATGCTCGCTCGCATACGTCCCTCCGTCAGGATTGCGCCTGAAACGTTATCAAAAACATGGACAAATAGAAATATCCGCAAATCACCAGTCTGGCGCTTCGCGGTGACGCGGCGCGGCCTCCTCTCACGCGAGAGGTGAAGTGGGTCTACACTGCCCCTCATGCACCTGGAGAAGCGTCGTCAGTGGTCCGCGCTGGTGGTCCTGGGACTTGCCCTCGCTGGCGTGCCGGGCTGTTCGGATGAAGAGGAAGGGGTGGACGTCCCCAACCCGCTGACGAACCCCACGGAGGGTCCGCCCGCGGGGAACCCCAACGCGGAGGCCACCTGCCCTGTCCCCGCCGAGGCCGGGCTCGCGGACGTGTCCCGCCCCACGTCGGTCGTCGGGACGGGGACTCCGGCGAGCTGCACCTCCGACGCGTTCGTCCAGGCCGTGGCCAAGGGAGGCGTCATCACCTTCGACTGCGGGCCGGAGCCGGTCACCATCACCCTCGACCGGACGGCGAAGATCTTCAACGACACGGGGCCGGAGATCGTCATCGACGGCAAGGGCCTGGTCACCCTCAGCGGCGCGGGGAAGCGCCGCATCCTCTACATGAACACCTGCGACCAGGCCCAGGTGTGGACCACGTCGCACTGCCAGGACCAGGACCATCCCCGCCTCACGCTCCAGAACCTGACGTTCGTGGACGCCAACGCGAAATCGGAGACCGAGTTCGACGGCGGTGGCGCGGTCTGGGTGCGCGGCGGGCGCCTCAAGGTCATCAACTCGCGCTTCTTCAACAACGTCTGCGCCGACACCGGGCCCGACGTGGGCGGCGCGGCGCTGCGCGTCTTCGACCAGTACAAGGACCTGCCCGTCTACGTGGTGAACACCACCTTCGGTGGCAAGCCCGGCTACGGCGGCGCCTGCTCCAACGGCGGCGGTATCAGCAGCATCGGCGTGTCGTGGACCCTCCTCAACAGCCTCTTCTCCCACAACCGGTCCACCGGCCATGGCGCGAACCCCGCCCAGTCCGGCACACCGGGCGGAGGCAGCGGCGGCGCCATCTACAACGACGGGAACACGATGACGCTGTCCCTGTGCGGAACCCGCATCGAGGACAACGAGGTCAACGCCCACGGCAGCGCCATCTTCTTCGTGAGCAACGACCACACGGGAAGCATCCGCATCGACCGCTCCGTCATCCGCAACAACAAGGGCGGCTCCTGGTACCCGACGTACCCGCAGATCTCCAACCACGACGACACGCCCATCGAGGTCACGCAATCCACCATCGAGTGACCGGTGGCGTCCAACGTGTCCTCGCGCTCTCCATCGAGGAGGGATGCCACGGTCGATTCCCACGCACGGAAGACCCAGGTCGACCTCACCCGCCCTCGCCCACCTTCTCCGTGGGCCACTTCGGCATCTTCACGAAGCCAGCAAGCGCCTCGACACGCTTCACCCACGCGGCCACGCTCGGGTAGTCCCCCAGCGGGACACCTCCCTGGTGCGAGAGGCTGACCAGCGGATAGCAGGCCACGTCCGCGAGCGTCGGACGCCCCAGCTCCAGCCAGCGCTCTCCCACCAGCCGCCCCTCCAGCACCTGCAAGGCCGAGCGCGCTCGCGCCTGCGCGGCGGCCAGGTCGCACGCCACGCCGAAGGCCACGTGGTTGCGCGCGTAGCCGATGCCGTTGTGCAGCTCGTTGGCATCCATGAACAACCACTGCAACACCCGCGACGCCTCCGCGGGCTCGCGCGGGAGCCACTCGGCATCGCGGTCATGGGTCCGCGCGAGGTAGTAGACGATGGCGTGGCTGTCTCGCAGCACCAGCTCCCCCTCCACCAGCACCGGCACCTGCCCGAGCGGATTGAGCGCCAGGAAGTCGGGCCGTCGATGCTCGCCGGTGACCAGGCTCACCTCCTGCTCGCGGTACTCGAGCCCCAGCAAGGAGAGGAACAGGCGCACACGGTGCGTATTGCCGGACAGGGGAAAGCCATAGAGGATGCGAGACATGGAGCCTCGTGATTCGAGTGTGGTGGGACTGTGGAGTCACCACGCAGGCGCGGCAACCACCTCCGAGGTAGTTGCCACCCGCGTCGCCACCGCCCGGCGCCCGCGCCAGGAGCGGTGACCCATGGCCTCGAGTCCGCCAGCGCTGTCACGGGTCCCCTCCGGCTCGGCCTTCGCCGCGCAGCTCAAGCACTGGCGACGAGCGCGCGGCCTCTCCCAGCTCGAGCTGGCCCTACGGTCCAGCGTCTCCCAGAAACACATCAGCTACCTCGAGCTGGGACGGACCCGGCCCAGCCGCGACATGGTCCTGCTGCTCGCGCACGTGCTCGACCTGCCCCTGCACGAGCGCAACGTGCTGCTGGAGACGGCGGGCTTCACCGGGGTCTTCAGTCGGCCCACCCGGGACGACCCTTCGATGCGCTCCGTGGTCGAGGCCGTCGACGTCATGCTCGCCCACCTCGAACCCAATCCCGCGTTCGTGGTCGACGGCGCCTGGGACATCGTCCGCTTCAACGCGGGCATGCGACGGCTCACCACGGCGTTGGCCTTCGCCCCGGCGCCGCTCCAGCGGGCGGTGGGCGAGGCACGCGCGCGCAACATGATGCGCCAGCTCTTCCACCCCGCCGGCCTGCGCGGCCGCATGGTGAACTGGACGGAGGTCGCGCCCCTGATGCTCGCGCACCTGCATCGACAGCATCAGAGCCGACCGAGCGAGGTGCTCGCGGACCTCTACGCGGAGCTGCTGAGCTATCCCGACGTGTCGGCCCTGGCCGTGCCACCACCGGCCTCGACCCGCCTGCCACCCATCACGACCCTCGAGTACGCCCACGGGACGTTCCGGATCCGCCTGCTGTCGATGTGCTCGACCTTCGGCAACCCGCAGGACCTCACCACCGACCCGCTGCGCATCGAATCCTTCTTCCCCGCGGACGACGACGCGCGACGGCGACTGGGCGAACTCGCGGACGCGGAGCCCAGACGATAGGTCCCGGACTCACCCCGCCGCCTGGGCCTTCGCGCGCTTGCGCGCGATGAGCTCTCGCGCGGCCTTCTCGCTCGACACGAACTCGACGTCTCCCTTCAACCGGCCCGTGTAGTACAGCCCGAACGCGACCACCTTGGCGCTCGCCATCTGGAGGCGGTTCGTCCCGACATAGACGACGCCACGCAGCCAGTCCGGATTGGACAGCTCGCTGAAGTGCTCCCGCGCCGGCTTGTCGATGGTGGACCCATCGATGTCCAGGGTGACGAACACGGGACCGTGGGTCGCCACGACCTCCTGCACGATGGCGAGCAGGCCCTTCGCGTCCTCCAGGCCCGTGGCGCCGTGGAAGTCGACGAACAAGATGTCGGGCTCCTCGAAGCGCGCCCGATGTGTTCCAAACGTCCATTCGCGTCGAATCGTCATGAGCCCCCCGCCACGGTCCGAATGAAGCAGCCCCAGGATAACGGATTCCCCCAGCGGCCACCAAAGCCGCCCCAGGAGGTGTGCTCCCGGACGACACGGGGCTCGGCGGAGTCATCCGTCCCCACCCGTGGCGAGCGTATCGCCATGCGCGCGTCCTCCTCGTCGGAAGAACCACCACAGGCGACGCTGAGCCCCACGATTGCCAGCGCGAACAGCGGCGAGCGGGACGGAATGCGAATCAAAGCCATGGAGGAACCTTGGATTGACGAAGGTCGATGGACCGTAATAACCGACCCTCCGCGCATGCAAACACTCTCTCGGCTCACCGCCTCGGCCCTGGTCTCCCTGGCATTCCTCTCCGCGTCACCGGCCTTCGCGGAGGCCCCCTCGGAGGACCCGGCGGCGGAGTTCTGGGCACCGGAGCGAAGCTTCCCACGGTGGATCGGCCTCTCGGTGCGAGGGGGCTACCTCATGCCCGGTGGGCGCATGGACGCCTCGGAGCCGCCCATCTACTTGTATGAGGTCTACAAAGGGCTCTTCTCCGCGATTCTCGAGCCCACCCTCCGCCTGGGTTCGCACGTCGAGCTGGGTCCCTGGGTACAGCTCTCCTACGTCCAGATGCGCCTCCAGTGCTCGGCGAACGAGGAGTGCCCTGGCAGCAACCTGCGCTATGGCTTCCAGGCGAACTACCACTGGCACATGGCGAACCGCTATTCGCCCTGGGCGGGTCTGTCGGTCGGCTACGAGAAGACGTCGTTCTCGCTGCCCGACGTCGAGGCCACCTACTCCGGTCTCGACCTCACGCTCCAGGCGGGGTTCGACCGGAACCTCATCGGCCCCTTCTGGGCCGGCCTCTTCCTCAGTGGCACGGTCGGGAAATACGGCACGCTGAAGCTGGAGGGGCCGAGCGTCTCCGGAGAGGGGAGCATCCGCGAGCGCACCGTCCACGTCTGGATTGGCTTCGGCTTCCGCCTGAGGGTCGCCGCCCCCCTCGTCGCGGACAAACGCTGACATCCTTCGACGACACGCCGCGCCATTTACCCAGACATCCCAAAAGCCTACCGTTGCGGCGCGGTCCATCCCAATGGAGGTTGCATGCGCACGCTGACGAAGTCCTTGATGACTGTCACGGCCGTCCTGTCCCTCTCCCCGCTGGCGGCCCTCGCCCTGCCGCCCCAGTGCAGCGACATCTGTCTGCCGGACGCGTACTGCGCGGACACGTGTGCCATGGGCCGGTACATCACGACGTGTGAGGAGTATCTCTTCGGGAACTGCCAGCACCTCGATGCCCCCGAGGACACCTCCGCCTCGCTGATGACGGAGGACGTCCTCGCCCCTGTCTGCAGCGAGCAGAACCCGACGGCCGAGCTGGCCGTGAGCGCCGAGAGCTGAACGTCGCGGACACCTCCCTCCTCGGCCCCAAGGGGCGCCCGAGGAGGGTTCCGCGCGACCGCCGCGTGAGGGCCCGACACGACGCCCGGTGAAATCGCCACCCGATTGCAATCTCCGCGAGGCTCCTTCGTGGGGAGAGGGAGTCCGCGGCGGGGGGAGGACCGGGAGCGTGGAATGCATCGAGCGGCTGTCGTGATGTCCAGTGTCTGTCTGCTTCTGGCCGTGGGGTGGCCCGCGGCGGCGAAGGAAGCCCCGGAGACGTCCAGGCCCCTATGGGGGGACCTCGCCCCCGGGCCCCATGCCGTGGGCTACCAGGTCCTCCATCGGTTCGACACGAGTCGCACCTGGGCCGCGACCCACCCCTACGGCAAGGACTTCACGCCGGACCTGAGCGGCCGCCCCATGCGCATCAGCGTCTGGTACCCGGCGGCCCGCGCCACCGGCCGGAAGCTGCGCTTCGAGGACTACTTCCGCGCGGGCACCGCCCCCAAGGGGTTCGCAGCCATCGAGGCCCTCCTCGCCGAGCGGGATGGCGGCACCCATGAACGCAACTTCCGCGCGACCTATCCGGCCCTGGCGGCCACGCCCGTGGGCGCCGTCGCCAATGCCCCCGCCGCCCCCGGCCGCTTCCCGCTCGTCCTCACCACGGGCGGACAGGGGGCCATGCTCACCACGAACGCCACGCTGGCCGAGTACCTCGCGAGCCACGGCTACGTCGTCGCCACCGTCTTCACGCTCGGGCCGAGCAGCGACGAGCCCTCGCTGGGCCTCTCCCCCGCCGAGGTCGACATCACCGTGCGGGACTTCGAGTTCACCTGGTCCGTGGTGAGGGCCCTGCCCAACGTGGACCCCTCGCGCGTGGCCATGGTCGGCCACAGCCTGGGCGGCAGCGCGGCCCTCCTCTTCGCGATGCGGAACACCAACGTCTCCGCCGTCGTCGGACTGGATGGCACCTACGGCTTCCCCCATCCCCCCGCCGACCCGGGCATCCTCTCGGTGACCCAGGGCTACCACCACGCGCCCCGCAAGCTGCGCGCCGCGCTCCTCGACCTCCGACGCCAGCAGCCCTACATCGACCTGAGCGCGGTCCACTCCTACAAGCACTCCGACCGCTACCTCGTGACGCTGACGCAGATGTTCCACACCAGCTTCACCGAGGGCACCCTCCACCAGCGCTTCTCCCCGGAGTTCCCCGCCAATCCGGAGGGGACGACGCCCCGCTCGAGCGGAGAGGGCTTCACGTGGTCCTGCGCCCTCATCGAGGCCTTCCTCGACCTCCAGCTCCGGGCTGACGCCAGCGGCCTCACCCGGATGAAGGAGGCCGTCGCGCGCAACCCGAGGGCCACCTTCGCCCACGAGCCCGCGCTCCCCGCGAGGCCGCCGCCCGCGGTCGTGCTCGACCAGGTGGAGGCCCGCGGATTGGACGCCGTCATCGCCACCGTCGAGCAGCTCCGGCGCGAGCTCCCCGAAGAGCCCGTCGTCGAGGAGTCCGTCTTCGTCGCGCTGGGATACTCGCTGCTCGGTCAGGGGAAGCCCGCGCGCGCCATCCCCGCATTCCAGCTCGCCGCGCACTTCCATCCCGCCTCGGCGAACGCCTACGACAGCCTCGGGGATGGCTATTCGGCGGCGGACCGGAAGGAGGAGGCTCGCAAGGCCTATGAGCGCGCCATCCAGCTCATCCCGAACGACCCGGCCCTCGCCACCGCCGAGTCGAAGGCCGGGCTCCTCTCCGAGAGCACCCGGAAGCTGAAGGCACTGACGCCTTGAGCGAGGGAGACACGCGCGGGCCCGCACGCTGAATCGCCCGGCAGCGGGTGCGTGAGCCAGCGTCGCTGACGAGCGTGCCCCCCCGTGGGCTTCGACACGGCGGGCCTTCGTGACGAGGCCTCGCCGTGAAACACCATCGGAAGGCTGTGTCATGACCGCCACCCCAGGGACGCAATGGCGAAGGACAGTCACCGTCCGCGTTCGTGTTCCTCCAGGTCTACCGCTTCCCCTGGAGCACGCGGCTCCAGGGCGCCGCGCCTCCCGAGCCACGCGGGTGAAGCCGTTGACCTCAGGCGCTATGGTGCCCGCATGCGAAGATGCCTCCGGGTCGCGGCCACCGCGCTCCTCGTCCTGATGGCTCCGGCATGTCGAACGAGCCGTGACACGGGTTCCCCGACGCCCTGTGGAGTCCTCGAGCCAGCCGTGGAGGTCCTCACGGTGGCCGACAGGCCCCTGCCTGGCGAGCTCCACGAGGTCTTCGACGTCCCGGACGCGTCCACGTGGTGGGAGCCCGCGCCCGACGACACGGAGCGGCAGCGCTATCGCGAGGCCCTGCGCGCGCGGCTCGGAGCACAGGGGCTCGCACAGCGCGCCTTGCTGGAGCGCTCCCGCGCGCTCTTCGCGGCGAGCCCCGGTGGCGCCCGGCGCGAGGCGGAGAACAGCTCGCGCGTGCTCGACGGGAGCGCCGGCACCGTGGGTCCCAGCACCTGTCTGGAGTGGCGGCTCTTCCAACGACAGGCCCGTCGCTTCCCCATGTTGGAGCACCCCACCGAGTTCCACGCCTACGTCCTGCGCGGACAGGGGCGACTGCGCGTCTACCTCTCCGGCGCGGACCACGTGGGAGGCAAGCTCCGGCACGAGGTGACGAGCCGCGTGGAGGCGGACATCGCGCGAGGCTTCGAGTTGGTGGCCCACGTCCACAACCACAACTTCATGTTCGACCGGACGCCCGGAGACCGGATGTGGACGACCGCGGAGACGGTGGCCGACGTGGGCGGCGGCGTGGCGCCCAGCCTCAGCGACGTGCAGGCCTACCGGGGCATGCGTGAGTCCCTGGGCCTGAGGGGCGCGTGGGTGACGAATGGACTGGAGACGGGCCGCTTCACCGCCGAGGACTTCGACCGGCTGTCCGCGTGGGAATAGCCCCCGGTCACTTCACCGCGCGGTCCGCGGACATCGCGTCGAAGCGCTCCCAGCCGCCACAGCGCGCCCGAAGATTGCCACTGCCCAGGGAGCCCCCCGGCCTCGCGGGGAGCGGGTCCCGCGTGGGCACGAGCGACGCAGCAGGAATGGGCCGAGCAGGAGCCGAGGTCAAGTTCGCAACATCCTCCACCTCGAGGTGCTCCTCCAAACCCACGACGTCCTCAAAGCCACTCCCGCGGATGTGATAGGAAGCCCGCAGGAGTTGCTTGTTTTACAAGGAAAGCACACATGAACGTCGTGACGAGAAAAGCCATCGCCCTCCTGTCCCTCACCGGCCTCTGGGCCTGTGGCCCCACCCTGGACTCCGAGCCCACACCCGCGCCGGAGATGGAGACGCTGGGGCAGACGCAAGAATCCCTCTCCTGCGCGTCGCTCGGCGAGAGCACGCAGCTCAATGCCTGTCCCGAGCTGTGCGCGCTGGTGAATCACCTGCCGCTGCCGCAGCCCCGGGCGAGCCTGTCGCGCAACATCCTCACCACCTCGCTGGACGTGAAGCTCGACACGCTGAGCGCCACCGCCGCCATCCAGGTGGCGCCGTCGCTGGCGACGGGCCTGTCGCTGAAGGTGGGGAAGATCCAGGTCACGGGCGTGCGCAGCCGCTGTGGCGCGCTGAACTACACGGTGCAGGACGGCCAGCTCGACATCGGCATGCCCATCTGGGCGAGCACCGTGCTCATCGACTACACCTTCGAGGAGACGCCTGACTTCGACGGCTACATGCCCACGGGCAGCACGTTCCTGTGGCCGTCCTTCTGCGCGAACCTCTTCCCCTGCCACCCCGCGCTGGCGGACGGCGTGAAGTTCTCGCTGAAGGTGAGCAACGCGCCCGCGGGCAAGACGGTCGTCTACCCGACGCGGATTCCCGCGGACGCACCGGCCTACATGCTGGCCTGGGCGGTGGGCGACTACACCGAGATTCCCCTGGGCAGCACCACGGCGGGAACGCAGGTCTCCGTGTGGCACCTGCCCGGCGAGGCGGAGGTCGCGACCGCCGGCACGCTCCACCTGAAGGACGCGGTGGACTTCTTCGAGCGCCAGTACGGCGCGTACACGTTCGGCGGCAAGGTGGGTTCGGTGTCCGCGAACTGGGGCCCGGGCGCGTACGGCGGCATGGAGCACCACCCGTACTGGCACGTGGCGTCGGACGCCATGGATGACAAGCTGGTGCACCAGCACGAGGCCGCCCATGGCTGGTATGGCAATGGCGTCCGCATCCAGTGCTGGGAGGACTTCGTCCTCTCCGAGGGCACCGCCGAGTACCTCACCGCCCGCTCCGTGCGCGCCACCGAGGGCGCCGACGCCGAGGCCGCCGTCTGGACGCAGTGGCGCGCCGAGTTGGAGCGCGCCGTCTCGCGCGGTGACACCTACGCCCTGCCGGACTCCACCTGCAACGCCATCGACATCCTCACCCATCCGCTCTGGTCCAACATCCCCTACAAGAAGGGCGCGTTCTTCTACAGGGCGCTGGAGCAGCAGATCGGCACCGAGGCCATCGACCGCGTGCTGGCGCGCTTCTACCGCCAGCACGTGGGGCGCACCGCGCGCATGCAGCAGTTCCTGGACCTCGTGAAGGCGGAGACGGGCCAGGACCCGACGGCTCTCGCGAACGCCTGGCTGCGCGGCCTGGGCATCCCCGCCGCCACGCCCTGAGGTCCGTGCTCCTCCAGGAGGCCGGGCTCCCGGGGTCATCACCGTGGAGCCCGGCGACACCTGAGTCGTCCTCGTGCGCACGGAGGCGCGGGGTGCGTCAGCGTCGGGTCCGAGGCCCCCGCGCGAAGGCCGAGGGCGCCACGCCGACGAGCCTTCGCATGTGGCGCGCCAGGTGGCTCTGGTGCGCGAAGCCCGCCTCGAGCGCCACCTGAGCGAGGGGCAGGCCGCCTTCCTGGAGGAGCATCCTGGCCCGCTCCACGCGCCGCTGGATGACGTACTGGTGCACGGGCAGGCCGAAGGTCCGCTTGAACAGCGTCCTGAAGTGGGACGTGCTCAGGTCGACGACCCGGGCGAGCCGGACCAGGGAGAGGTTCTGGTCCAGGTGCGCCTCGATGTAGTCCCGCACGCGTCGCGCCTGGAGCGGCGAGAACGGGCGCTGGGTGGCGCCAGGGGCCGCGAAGTGGCGCAGCAGATGGGACGCCAGGGCCAGGCCCAATCCTTCCGTGTAGAGCCTCCCATTCGGGCGCCCCGAGGCGCGGTCCGCCTCGAGCGCCTGCACGATGTGCTCGACCCGCGCGTCGCGGAACCGGTGCTGGAGCGACAGGGTCGCACGGAAGGGCGGGAGCCCCAGGTCCTCCGCCACGCTCCGCAAGAGCGCGGGAGCCAGTCGCACCCGCACCTCGCGCCTGGGCGCCTCCTCGACCCAGGTCCCGGAGAAGCCCTCGGGGAACAGCGAGGTGTCCCCCGCGACGTAGCGCTGTCGTGAATGACAGGTGAGCCGGGCCGGAGGCCCCACGTGGAGCGACAGCACGTGTTCGGGCAACGCCGTGAGCAGGACCCGCCCAGGCGGCGCCGTGCGCGACTCGACCCTCAGCCCACCCCACGCGCGGCCCTCGGCACGGCGAGACATGAGGGGAGAAACGACCTCGACCTCCATGGCTGGGGCATCCACCCCGTTCTTGGCGTCCATCTCGCGCTCCACGACAGGAGGCCCAGGTGTAGCGACGCGGCGACGCGCCCGCCGTGCTTTCTCAGCGGGCCCCGCGCGAAGCGCGACCGCGACAGTTCATGCTCCGGGGAGGCGGAACGTGCGCGATGCGCCGTCCCCCTCCGGAGCAAGGTGGTCCGTGTCCTGGCCCGACGCCAGCGAGGAGGCAGACCATGAAGGCGGTTGTGTTCGACGAGATGGGTCCACCGATGGAGGTGCTGCGGCTGCGCGAGGTCCCCGAGCCGGAGCCGCGCGAGGGCGAGGTGCTCCTGGAGATGCGCATGGCCTCCATCAACCCGGGTGACGCCCTCTTCATCCAGGGGCTCTACCCGGAGCCGAAGAAGCCCACCCTTCCAGGGCAGATCGCCGGCAACCATGGAGCGGGCGTCATCACCCGTGTGGGCAAGGGTGTCTCGTGGGAGCCGGGGACGCTCGTGACGTTCAGCCACTTCGACTCCTGGTCGGAGACCGTGGCCGTCCCCGCCGAGCGGCTCATCCGCCTGCCGCCGGACTATCCGCTGGAGAAGGCCGCCCAGTTCTTCAACATCGTCACCGCGTGGGACATGCTCGAGTGGGTCGACCCGCGCCCGGGGCAGTGGCTGGTGCTCACGGCGGGCCACTCCACCGTGGCGATGATGGTGGCGCAGCTGGCCCGACTTCGTGACGTGAACGTCGTCTCCGTGGTGCGGCGGCGCCTGCCCGGCGTGGACCTGGAGCGGTTCGGCGCGTCCGCGGTCCTGGAGCTCTCGGAGGGCCTGTCCGTGCTGGACGAGCGGCTCCGAGCGCTCACCGGCGGCGCCGGGCTCCACGGTATCATCGACGCGGTGGGAGGGCCCCTCCTGGGCTCTCTCATCCAGCAGACTGCCATGGGTGGCCGCGTGGTCGTGTACGGAGGCCAGAGCCCGGAGCGCTTCTCCCTCCACAACTTCGACGTCTTGATGAAGGACCTCCAGCTGCGCGCGTACGTGTACCGGTATTTCTCCGACCCGCCGAGGAAGGAGGACCAGGCGCTGCTCGAACGGCTCGCGCACCTCACCGCGCCCGCCAGCTTCCACGTCCCCTTCGGACAGGCCCACGCGCTGGAGGACTTCCGCGTCGCCGTGGAGGAGACCCTCCTGCGCCCCGAGGCGGGCAAGCGCTTCTTCCGGATGGGGAGTTCGCAGCGTCGATGACCCGCGTCTCGCGTGGCGCGATGTCGGCCCGCGTGGGTCATGATGACTCATGGGCGAAGGGAGACCACTCCCGCGATGAAACGGCCCGGCGCGGCGCCAGGATGCGCACGCGCCGGGCCTGAGGCTTACTCGCCTTGGATTACTGCTGCACGCAGAGGCCGATGTTCCGGAACTTCGCGACGAATGGGTCGTTGGGGTTGGCTGCCAACAGCTCATCCAGCGCGAGGGGATTGGGGCCAGTGCCCGCCCCTGCTGACCAGAAATACGTCAGGAAGCCCGCGTACTGAGGATCATTCGAAACCATCGCCTGAACCCTGTTCGCGAGGTCTCGTCGTCCTTCCCGGAGGTAGGTCACGCTCCTCCCGGCAGCCTCATCGAGATGCCCCGAGAGGATGGCCAGCAGTCGCTGCTCGGGTTTGCGCTGAAGCTTGTTCTCCATGGCCTCGGAGAGGCGCTCAGCATCCACCTTCTCGAGACATTCCCCTCCCTTCAAATCAACCAGGGGACAGTAAGACTGAAAGAGCGGACCCTTCTTGCAGTCGGCAGTCGCCTGATGGCTCCAGGATGGGACACATTCATTCCGGAGCTGCCTGAACCATGCATCTCGGAGGCTGAAGGCCTTGGAGTCGCCCCCATAGAAATACGACCCCACGTAATCGACCTCGGATGGAATCTGCGCCGCATCCCTGCATGTATTGCACACTGACCACACATTCTTGAGTTCTCGATAATCCCCCAAGAAGACTCCCGGCGTCTCTACGAACATGATTTTCGCATCAGGGAACGCAATGCGGATTTGCCGGACCAGGCACTTGAGCTTCTTGCTGATGTACTCGAGCTTTTCAATGACATCCGACGGACCTGAAAGTTCCGGTGGCTCTTTGGCTTGCAAGTTCGAGAGAGGACGCCAGAAGGACTCCTCGATATTGAAGGCATCGACACCGTTCGGATAGCAGGGCTCGGTGCACACCTTTCCCTCGGGGCATGGCGTTGGGCACACCTCCCCCTCCGGGCATGATGGGCACTCGTCCCCCGCCGGGCATGGCTTCTGGCATTGCAATCCATCGAGGCGTTGGACGAGCCTGTCCCATCCAGCCTTCCAAGTCCCTGTCGGCACGCCACTCGCGTCGCACGTCGTCAGGAGTTCGCCATTCGCATTCTCCAACCCGTATTCCATGGCTCCCCCCGCCCACAAGAAGACCATGCCCTTCATGTTTTTTGCCTTGAGCTTGGGTGCCATGCGCTCCATGGAAGCAGGATCGTTGGCATCCATGATGCCAGGATAGAGGGGGACCCACTTCGAATGGTCAGACAAGACTCCCAGGGCTGTCACATCCAAGTCATTGGCCCCCTCCATCTGATAGTAGCTGTAATACCCATACTCGGTCAGATGGGGAGCGTTGGGGCAGCTCCAGTGGCCGTACTGAACCAGCGCGAGCTGACCGTCGAATTGGGTCACCTGGACCAGGCGCTCCCCCATGGCGAGGAAGGTCCCCTCGAAGGGCTCGAACATGTCCTGGGTCTGCCGAATCGTGTACTGCGCGTCGGAGGCCCCTCGAGCGTACGGGATGATGCCCAATCGTGGCCCACCCTCGATGGCTTCATTGTTCCACAGCTGCACGAGCGTGGAGCCGACCACGACGTTGGTCGTGCTGAACCCCGCGCCCACGTCCGGCTGCTCCGGCTGGGCCTCGAAGCCTCCGGTCGGGAGCAGGCCATATCGCACCATGGCGAGCCGACCGTTGTTGTTCCGCAACTGGAGGATATCGTTCCCGATGACGTGGTACTGGGCACCCCAGGGCCGGTCGAGGTTCTCCTGACTGGACGCGAGGGTGAAGCCGATGCCCGATGAATCGAGCTTGTACCGGTAGATGTCCACGCGCCCGGTCGCGTCCTGCCGGAGCTGCACGAGGCTGTCGCCCATCACCCGGTACTCATGGCCGTAGGCAGGCGGGAACTGGAGCCGGAAGACGGTGGAGAACCCCAGCCCATCCGCGTCCCGCCGGTACTGCATGATGAACGTCTTCCCGCTGTCGTCCCAGACGTGGAGCACGCTGTCACCGAGCACGAGGAACTGCCCGGGATACCCCTCGTCGATGTCCCCGGTGTCCCATTCCGAGCCGAAGCCGATGCCGTTGGCGTTGAGGCGGAACTGGACGACCTTCAGCCTGCCGAGGTTGTTCGAGAGCTTGACCAGGCTGTCACCGATGCTCCGGAACTCCCCGTCCGGCGTATGAGCGGCGAAGGTCGCGGACCAGGCCTCCTCCAGCCCGACCCCCGATGAGGGCACCCGGAACTGGCGTATCCCCAGCTTCCCGTTGTCGTTCCAGACCTCGACGAGGCTGTCCTGGACGACGAGGAACTTCCCGCCATGCCAGGTCCCCATCCGCTCATTGCCCCACAGCTCCTCGACCCCGACGAACGGGATGTCGACGAGCGACTGCTCCCGCGTGGAGACGTCCTCGAGTCCCGCTCCTTCAGCGACCTCCCGCTCGTCCGTCGCGCAGGCGCTCAGGACAAACAAGCACCCTATCGTGGATGCCACGACCCGACTGATTCTTGTCATGATGTCTGTTTCCGTGTGGGTGATTCCACCGCGTTCCCGGCCCATCGCGGCACACGCAGAAGACCACCCGGGGCTGACGAGTCCAGCACCAACAATCCGCGTGTCACTGAAAACAACGCCAGGTCATGGCCAAGCGTCAAGCGCTGCCAGACAATGAGTTTCCACCCGAAGCGAAACCGCCAATCTCATCGAAGCGCGGCGGCGCAGACGCACGATTTGCGTCGGGCGCATCGTCATCTCTGTCTTTGAATTCCAGCATTCCAGACATCCAACCCCTTGCGCGCGACCTCGACCTCCGGTCGCGCTCTCCGTGCTTTCACGCCGGGCGGGCGCACTGAAGCCGTGTCCATTTTACTGGACGAATCTCCTCCACTATACTGGAAGCCATGGACGTCAACGCCCGCATCGCCCAGCGCGTGCGCGCCCTGCGTGACGAGCGGAGCCTCTCGCTGGAGGCCCTGGCCGAGCGCAGCGGCGTGAGCCGCTCGAACATCTCGCTCATCGAGCGGGGCCAGAGCAGCCCCACGGCGGTGGTGCTCGACAAGCTGTCCGCCGCCCTGGGCGTCACGCTGGCCTCCCTCTTCGAGGACGCACCTCCAGACACCGCCGCGCCCTCCCCCCTGGCGCGCGTGACGCAGCAGCCCATCTGGAAGGACCCGTCGTCGGGCTACCTGCGCCGCAACCTCTCGCCGCCCGTCGGCTCGCCCCTCCAGCTCGTCGAGGTGCGCTTCCCCGCCGGACAGCGCGTGGCCTACGAGAGCGCCTCCCGCGACGCCGACATCCATCAGCAGGTGTGGCTGCTGGAAGGCGTGATGGAGCTGACCGTGGGCGAGTCGCACTGGCGGCTGGCCGCGGGCGATTGCCTCGCCATGCGGCTGGACCGCCCCATCGTCTTCCGCAACCCCACCCGCAAGCCGGCGCGCTACCTCGTTGCCCTGGTGACGCTGCCGCCCATGTTCCCCAGGAGGAAGGAATGAGCGAGGACGTGAGGATTCGCCGAGTCGGCGCCACCGAGGCCCCCTCGCGCGTGGAGTCCCTGGCGGACCTGCTCGTGGACTGCGTCGAGGGCGGCGCCTCGGTGAGCTTCATGTGGCCCCTCCCCCGAGAGAAGGCCGTGGCCTTCTGGCGCACCGTCGCCGAGGGCGTCACTCGGGGCGAGCGCGCCCTGCTCGTCGCGGAGGATGGCGAGGGGCACCTGCTGGGCACCGTCCAGCTCCTCCTCTCGCTGCCCGAAAATCAGCCCCACCGCGCCGACGTCGCGAAGATGCTCGTCCACCGCCAGGCCCGCAGACGCGGCGTCGCCGCTCGACTGATGGCGGCCGTCGAGCACGAGGCCCGCCGCGAAGGAAGGACGGTCCTCGTCCTCGACACGGTGACGGGGGGCGACGCGGAGCGGCTCTATGCGCGCGCCGGCTGGCAGCGCGTGGGCGAGGTGCCCCACTATGCCCTGATGCCCGACGGCATGCCCTGCTCGACGACCTACTTCTACAAACACCTCTGACATCTCGCCCCCAGACGAGGAACTCCCCGAATCCCCGCCAGCACGGAGACGCTGGCGAGGAATCGAGGGGCCCCCAGGTGCCAGACAGGGGCGAGCTTTGCTATGGGGGGCGCCATGTCGACCGCACTCCAGACCCGCCCGTCGAGCCAGCTGGCCCTCGGCCGCTTCGCCCAGACGCGCTTCATGATCCGCCGCAAGTTCTTCAAGCTGTTCGGCGGCGCGTTCCACATCTACGACGAGGCGGGCAACCTCGCCTTCTACTCGAAGATGAAGGCCTTCAAGCTGAAGGAGGACCTGCGCGTCTTCGCCGACGAGGAGATGCGCGAGCAGCTCATCGTCATCAAGGCCCGGGGCATCATCGACTTCGGCATGACCTACGACGTGACGGACGGCCAGACGGGCGAGCGCGTGGGCGCGCTGCGCCGCAAGGGCCTGCGCTCCCTGCTGCGCGACCAGTGGCTGGTGCTCGACACGAACGACCAGGAGGTCGGGCGCATCGAGGAGGACAGCATGGCGCTGGCGCTGGTCCGCCGCTTCCTGACCAACCTCATCCCGCAGACCTTCACGGGCTCGGTGGGCGACGCGAAGGTCCTCGCCTTCACGCAGCGCTTCAACCCGTTCATCCAGAAGATCGACCTCGACTTCTCCATGGATGGCCGCCACCTGCTGGACCGCCGGCTCGGCATCGCCGCGGCGGTGCTCCTGTGCGCCATCGAGGGCCGGCAGCAGTAGCGCTGGCGACCGGTCGCCCCGGGAAACGCCGGGGCTACTTCTTCCCGCCAGGGATGATGTGACTCCCCTTGGAGAAGAGGACCTCGAGCACGAGGTTCAGCTTCCACAAGGGCCAGCTCTCCTCGGGGAAATGCCCGAGGAGCTTGTGCTCCAGACGGGTGGCCAGGGGCGCCAGCACCCCGCCCTCCCTGGCGACTGGCAGGCCCCACGTCGCGCCCAGCGCCGAATTGACGATGGAGGGGCCGATGTACTCGGTGAGGTCCTGGGCATCGCGAGGAATCTCGCGTTCGCCGCCCGCCACCTGGTCCGGGCTGTGGAGCACGGCCAGCCCGCGCAGCGGCGCCTCGGGACGTCCTGGATAGAGCCCGGCCCATCGGGGGGCCATGGGCTTGATGGCGTTGACCACCTCGGCGCTCTTCGCCTTGCGCCACGCCCCCTGGTCGTTGGAGCGGCCCACCAGGTCCCTCACCACGTCCTCGGTCTGGGCATTCCCCTCCTCGTCCTCCCGGCCCGTCTCCTGGGTGCGCTCCAGCAACTCCAGCAGGTGCTCTCGAATCTCCCGCTCCGTCTCCTCTTCCAGCACGAGGTCCGGGTCGAAGAGCCGTCCCTTCCGGATGGCGTGCAGCTCCGACTCCCGCGCGGAGAGCCGCTCCAGTGAGTCCTTGCCGGACGTCTGCGCGAACAAGTCCCGGCTCACCGTGCCGAGCCGCTGCTTCTTGTTGGCGATCCTCCCCCGCGAACCGAGCGTCTCCAGGTAACGCGCGCCGCGCAGGTGCAGCTCGTCGATGAGCGCGGACTGATAGCCAGGGCTGCGATTCTCGAGGAGCGGGCCGCGCCGCTCGTGGACGCGCAGGTTGAACAGGTCGCGGTTCATGAACCAGCGGTCCATCCGCATCTCGTTCAGGCGCTCCTGCTGGATGAGCACCTGCCGGAGCACCTCCGCCTTGAAGTTCTCGAGGTCGAAGGTGTCCGTCTCGTCGTACCGCTGCTTCCCCCGCGTCTGCTTGAGCGCCTTGGCGATCTCCTTCGCCGAGGGCTCGAAGACGTGAAACCGGACGCGCAGCGGTGGCATGTCGCGCGTCCGCGTGGCCTGCTTCAGGGAGCCCACGCCGAGCCGTCCCGAGAGGTGGGTCAACGCGTCGGCGATGGACCGCAGCCCCGCGTCGCGCGCGTCCTCGTCCAGCTCGTCGTCCTGCAATCCCTCCAGCTCGGCCTGGGTCAGCGTGACGGTGGTGAGCAGGTCGTGGACCAGACGCGCGCCAGCGTGGCCCTTCCCCCTGCTCAAGGGCCCCTCCAACACCGCTCCGAGCATGGAGGCGAGCGGGACGAGCCGGTTGGTGTAGACGCGGCCTTCGTGGACGAAGAGCCGGTGGGCGTCCTCCAGGCCCGTCGCCGCCTCCAGTCCCTCCGCGCCCAGGTCCCCCACCTCCAGCAACCGCTCCGCGATGAAGCTCAACTCGAGCAGCGGGTTGAGTTCCTCCGTCAGGGGTTGCCCGTCGATGCGGTGGGAGAGGATCCGCCGGAGGTTCCTCAACGCCGGAGAGCCCAGATGCTCGGCCCTCATCATCCGCTCCAGCCAGAGCGTCATCGGCTCCCGGCGCTCACCATCGTCGACGTAGGCCGTCATCCGCTTGTCCGCGCCGACGCCAATCCCCAGCTCCTTCACGTCGAAGGCATCACTCTCCAGGGAGAGCGTGTGCTCTTGCGTGAAGTCGAACCCGGGGTCCTCGGGCGCGGGCGCCACGTCCAGGAAGGAGGGCCAGACCTGGGGCCTCAGGTTCGGCTGGAAGAGGCCTCGGGCGAAGGGGCCCACGAGGACCTGGAAGTGGTCTCCGCCTTCCAGCACGTGCGTCGCCGGGAGCACGTCCTCCGCGCCCTGGACGTGGGTGCCGCCATCGGGGCTGAAGATGTGGGACTCGATATTCAGCCCCTGGGTGGCGCGCAGGGCATCCAGCGCCGCCTGTCCCGCGAACAGCGAGCCCCGGCTGAACTCCTCCCGGTAGGCGGGAATCAACGACTCCAGCTCCCTGTCGGAGAACTCCGCGCCGGTGAAGCTCGGTGGGGACGCGTTCCCCTCCTGCCGCGCGAGCTCGAGTTGCTCGGCCAGCTTCTCGATGACGAGGGTGCGTAGCAGGACGTCGAAGGGGCCGCCGGCGCGAACACCCCGCCCCACCGGAGCGCGCAGCGCGTTCTCGAGCGGCCTCACTTCCGCGCGCGGCTTCGGCTTGAAGATGTCCTCGTCAGGGGAGTCATCGTCCGGGCGATTGCGCTTGGACAAGGCGGTCCACTTCCCTGGAACCGGGGCCAGTAGCTCGGAGACACCGAGTTCCTCCGCGTCCAGGAGCGCGTCGAACTGCTCCCCCGTCTCCTCATCCTCGACTGGCGGGTTGCCGAGTCCCGCGAGGTAGGTGGTGATGGGCGCGAGCGCCTGTTTGCGCTCGGACGCGGTGGGGGGGCGCGCCGGGGGAGCGGGCGATGGGGAGCCTGGCTCATCGATGCTCGGGGCGAGGTCGGGCCGCGGAGGAACCTGGGTCATGGCCTCGTCTTCCGAGGTGCCTGTGTCGAAGTCGTCCTCCGAGACACCGATGTCGAAGTCGTCCTCCGAGACGCCGACCTCCGACGCCGAGACCGCTGGAATGGCGGCGTCCTCGTGGTTCTGGTTCAAGGCGCCGAGGCGGCCGAGGTACGACAGGAGGAGTCCCCGGATGTCGCCACGGAGGGGAGCACGGAAGGCATCGGCGTGGTCCGCCCAGTGGGCCACGACCGTTGCCCGTTGCTGACGCTGGAGCGCCGCGAGGCCCGTGCGCAGGTCGGCGCGCGCCACGCCGAGCACCGCCGAGGCGCGGTCCTGCACCATGTCCGCCAGCTCGTCGGGGGTCAGCCCTCGCAGCGCCGAGTCCCCCAACTCCTCTCGGAGCTGGGTCGCCACGGAGGACAGGAAGACGGAATGGAAGAGGCAACTCCCATCCGACGGCACGTCCACGGAGACCCATTCTTGATGGGATTCGTGTGGGCGCAGCAGCCCCGTGTCCGGGATGGGCATCCGCTGGATGGGGGCCGCGTCCGACACGGGTGCATGCGGCGAAGGCTCGGGTTCGCGACGCTGGAGCGAGGAGCGGCTGGAGAGCAGCTCCGCCATCCGCGCCTGCGAGGTGACGCGCGGGCTGTTGTCGAGACGGGCTTGATGCTCGGAGAGGGTCTGCAGCATCGGGCGGCGCTGCAACAGGGCGCCCATGCCCGTCGGCGCGGACGGGTTGGCTGGGAGCCGGTCCTCGGTCCGCCGAGGCTCCGTCACGGCCTGCGTCGTGGACGCTCGCATGGTGTGCTCTCTCCCGCTGTCACGAACCCCAACGACGAGAACAGCGCGAGCGCGCCTTCCCCATGCGGGTGTGCAAGCGATTACCCGACGACTCTCGTGCGGGTGTCAATCGCCCGGAGCCCTCGCGCCGAGGGGAATTCAAAGCCAATCTCGACGTGAGAGGTATTGCGAGCCTGCGTGGCATTCCCGCCCCGGGAAGGGGCCTCTCGCCCTGGGGCCGAAAACTCACGGCCGCCGTGCGCTCCAACGTGGCGGGCCGTGGGACGACAGGGCGACGCACACCCCATCACGTCGGTGACCGGAACCCTCGCGGCCACGAGCACGGGTCCAAGGGAGGACACGGTGGGGCAACACTCGGAGTCCGTCCGCGCCGGAGACGGCCGTCGCGGTGTTCAGCGCCCCACTCGTGATACAGCCTGGACCATGCGCTCGCTCCTGGTCTGGTCCACCCTCCTCCTGCTGGCATGCAGGAGCACTCCGTCCCCCGCGCCTCCGCCCAAGGCCCCGGTCCCGGCGCGATGTGGCGCCGAGCAGCCCACGGATGGAGCACGGCTCGCGGTCGGTGACGGCGTGTCCCTCTGGTACAAGGTGGCGGGGAACCCCTCGGGGCCCGTGGTCGTCTTCCTGCACGGCGGCCCCGGATACAACGCCTACGCGTTCGAGAAGGCTGTCGGCGCGCTGCTCGAGCCTCACGTCCGGATGGTCTACCTGGACCAACGGGGCTGTGCGCGCTCGTGGTTCCCCGCGCGTCCCGAGCAGCTCGGAATGCGTCCCACCATCGAGGACATCGAGAAGCTACGTGTCCACCTGGGGGCGCGCCGACTCTACGTCATGGGCCATTCCTTCGGCGGGCTCGTCGCGCTCGAATACCAGCGCGCCCATCCCGAGAGTGTCGAGGGGCTGATGCTCGTGGAGACGACCGGCAACCTGTCTCGCGCGCTGGAGCACCAGCTCGCGACGCTGGCCGCGCGAGCCCCCGAGGCCTTCCCCGCCCAGGCGAGCCAGCTCCAAGCGCTCGCGCGGAGCACGGACGCGCCGTTCCAACGAATCCTCGCGGCCTATGGGCTGGTGGGCAGGCTCCCGCTCCAGCGTCAGCTGCACTTCGCTTCGGATGAGGGCCAGCGACGCAATGAAACCTGGGACGACGAGTCGGGACTCATGGCCTGCAACAGCGGCCCGGTCGCCGCCAGGTACTCCGCGGATGGCGACCTCGATTCATCCCACCCGGAGCTGATGAAGCCCCTGTCGGTCCCCACCCTCGTCTTCGGAGGGCGCAAGAGCGAGGTCATCGGAGCGGAGGCCCTCCAGGAGGCGGCGCGGGCCTGGAATGCGGAGGTCCGCTGGTTCGAGAACAGCGGCCACTTCATCTACGTCGAAGAGCCCGAGGCCTTCGCCCAGGCGGTGGTCGAGTTCGTCACCCGGCGCTGAGCTAATCCAGACGCGACGGAGCGTCCCCCCACGGCTCGTAGACGCCGATGGGGACCTCCGAGTCCTCGATGTTCAACACGGTGCTGGGCGGAACGCCGAGCTGGCGGAGCTGCTGCTTGAGGAAGCGGATCGCCTCCGGCACGCGCTCCCGCGCCACCTCCACGTCGACGATGGCCACGCCACCGCCGGTGCCGCCCCCCGTCACCGCGCCGAGCCCCGCCTCGGCCAGCGCCGACTTCAAGGGAGCCTCGACCGCGTCACGGCCGCCCAGCCCGGACCGGGCCAGGTCCTGCGAGTTGAACATCACCTCGATCAGCTGGGCATTCATGGCGGCGGCGCGCGGCAAGGGCCCGGGAAGCAGGAGGGCCTCGCGCGCGATGGTAGTCGCATCGCCGCGCCTCGGCATCCCTCCTCGCCGCGCACACGCTCGAACTGTCGGATGCCTCGCGCGAGTTCCATCGAAGTCGTGGCTGGTGCGATTCGCGCGCCGGTTCGTGTCACATCCGCCGTGCTAGCGTCGCGCACACGATGTCCGTCACACGCCCGCGATGCCCGCGCTGCGCGCCGTCCCCCGCACCGGAGGGCGACTGGGTGGACGTGACGAGGGAGCCGGAGACTGGCATCGAGAGCATCCGCGCCCACTTCACCGGACATGCCTACGACCCGCACTTCCATGACGCGTACGCCGTGGGCGTGACGGAGCAGGGCCTCCAGGTGTTCTCCTGTCGCAGGTCGCTGCACCGCAGCACGCCCGGGCGCGTCATCCTCATCGAGCCCGGGGAGACGCATGACGGTGACGCGAACCTCCCGGAGGGCTTCACGTACCTGATGCTCTACCTGCCCCCCGCGTGGATGCAGCAGGCCCGGGCGCGCGTGAGCGATGGCGCGCGCCCGCTCCAGGACGCCGGCTTCCAGGCGACCCTCAACGAAGCGCCGGGGCTCGCCACCACCCTCCATCGCGCCTTCTGGGCGCTGCGTTCGCCGGGCGCGCGGCTCGCCAGGGATGAGGCCCTGGACGCGCTGGCCGCGGCGCTCATGCCCCACCTGGGCGCCTCCGCCGTCACACGCCAGGGGGAGACGGCGCACCGGGCCGCGCGCCGCGCGAGGGAGTTGTTGCGCGCGCGCATGGAGGAGGACCTCGGCCTGGACGAGCTGGCCCGCTGCTGCGGTGCCAACCGCTTCCAGCTCTCCCGCGCGTTCCGGGCGGCGTATGGCCTCCCGCCCCACGCGTACCTCGTCCAGCTCCGCCTGGGCGCGGCGCGACGGCGGCTCGCCCGGGGCGAGTCCCCCGCCAGCGTCGCCGCCGCCGTGGGCTTCGCGGACCAGAGCCACCTGGGCCGGTGGTTCCGCCGCGCCTATGGCCTCACGCCCGCCGCCTATCGCGCGTCGTGCACGAACGTTCCAGACCGGAGCGCCCTCCCCGTCGAGGATTCGCGTCGACAGGGGAGCCCACCATGCCCGAGCTGTTCACGACCAAGGTCGCCATCATCGTCCGCGAGGACCTCGCCGTCTGGCAGAAGCTGAACGTCACCGCCTTCCTCGCCACCGGCATCGCCGCGTCGACACCCGAGGCCCTGGGCGAGCCCTACGAGGACGCCTCCGGCCGGCGCTACAGCCGGATGCTCGGCCAGCCGATGCTCGTCTTCTCCGCCACGCGCGAGCAGCTCCAGGCCGCGCACCGCGCCGCCGTGGAGCGCGAGCTGACGACGGCCGTCTACGTGGCCGCCATGTTCACCACGGGCAACGACACGGACAACCGCGCCGCCCTCCGCGCGGAGAACCCCGACGCGCTCGACCTGGTGGGCCTCGCCCTGCGTGGAGAGCGCAAGGGCGTGGACAAGGCCGTGAAGGGCCTGTCCCTGCACAAGTAGGCCCTCAGCGGTCGTCCCAGCGTGCGTCCCCCGCCTCGGCGGTGAGGAGGATGCGGATGGCGGTGATGGCGGACCCGACGTCCACCGGGTCCCCCGTGAGGGCGTCGCGGTAGAGGAAGAAGTTGCCGACACGCACGATGGCGTGGGCCAGCGCGTCCAGGCTGAGCGCCGGGCGGATGTGGCGCTCGCGCACGCCCTCCTCCAGCGCCGCGCGGATGCTGGCCGCGCAGCGCGCCTCCACGCGGCTGCTCTTCGACATGAGCACGCGCATGGCGTACTCGGAGTCCTGCTGGATGAAGCGGCGCAGGGGCGCGTCCTCGACGATGAGGCGGATGAGCCGCTGGGTGACGTCCGCCGCGTAGGCGGGGCCCTCGCCCCGCGCCTGCCCCCGGACGGAGGCGAGCGCGGCGTCGAAGCGCGACGAGAGGACCTCGCCATAGAGCAGCTCGCGCGACCCCGCCCAGCGGAACACCGTGGCGCGGCTGACGCCCAGCGCCTGGGCCATGCGGCCGATGTCGAAGCGCTCGCCCGCCTCCCACCACGCGAGCGCCAGGGTGAACAGGTCCCGCGGCGTGGCGCGCGACGGCGCCGCCAGCCTGCGCCCGAGCGGCGTCAACCGCGCCTCCCGCGCCGACGCGCCGGCCCTGGGCCGCGTCCGGGGCTTCACGGGCCTGGCGGCGCGCCGAGGGGATTTGGCCCGGGAGGACTTCATGCCGCGACACCCAGCATCTTGCGCCGCCGCCGGCGCGCGCCCGCCACCAGCAGCCGCTGATAGAGGGTGGGGAGGATCCGCTGCATCAGGTCGATGAAGACGGCGTCCCCGCCGATGAGCTGGCGGCGCCGGTTCTTGCGGATGGCGGCGTAGATGTCGGAGGCGGCGCGCTCCGGCGTGGTGACGAAGGATTTCTCGAAGTCCTTCGACGACCGCTCGTCCGTCCAGCCGGCCCGGGGCGTCACCCGCGCGCTGCGCGCGATGTTCGTCTTGATGCCTCCGGGGTGCACACAGGTGACGCCGATGGTGCCGGGGTCCACCTCCAGTTCCTGGCGCAGCGCCTCCGTGAAGCCCTTCACCGCGAACTTCGCCGCGTTGTAGGCGCCCTGCGTGGGCACGCCGATGAGGCCGAAGACGCTGGAGACGTTGACGATGTGGGCCTCCTCCACCGCCTTCAGGTGCGGCAGGAAGGCCTTGGTGCCGTACACCACGCCCCAGAAGTTGATGTTCATCAGCCACTCGAAGTCCTCGTACCGGGTGTCCTCGATGGTGGCGCCCAGGGCCACGCCCGCGTTGTTGATGACGATGTGGACGGCGCCGAACTCGCGCGCCACCGCGTCCGCCCAGGCATGCACCTGCTCGCGCTTCGCCACGTCCACCGTGTCGGCCCGCACGCGCACGCCCAGCTCCCGGCAGCGCGCCTCCGTCTCCGCCAGGGCCTGCGCGTTCACGTCCGACAGCGCGACGTGACACCCCTCGCGCGCCAGCAACATCGCGGTGGCGCGACCGATGCCCGACCCCGCTCCGGTGATTGCCGCGACCCTGTCCTTCACCGATTTCATCCGTTGGCTCCCTTTCGCGCCACGTCCGCCGCCCCCTCGTCGAGCATCCGGCGCGGCGACGTGGCGACCTCCACCATCGCATCCCGGCAGGCGCCACTCAGCCCCGTCATGTTGGCGAACGCGTGAATCCATCCCTCGAAGCGCCGGTGCGTCACCGGCGGCCCCGCGTGGGGCAGGCCCAGGAGCAGCCGCGCGGCGCGATGCTCCAGCCGCTCCAGGAACGACACCGGGGCCTCAGCCATGGGCCAGCGCCCTCGACCGCGCGCGGCGCGCGACAGTCAGCCGGTCATGCCGGGCGATGGCGCGATACTCCGAGGGCTCGAAGGCCACCACCCGGTGCTTGTAGGAGAAGGTGAAGCCGGGCCACAGCGTGGAGTTGCGCCCCGTCGCGTCCATGTACCAGCTCACGCAGCCGCCCTGACTCCACACCGTGTCGCGCATGCGCTCATCGAGGTCGCGCACGTAGGCCGCCTGGGCCTCCGCCGTGGGCTCCACCGCGGCCAGGTCCCGGCCCTCCAGGAAGCGCAGCGCGTTGAGCACGTGGGCGAGCTGGCTCTCCACCATGAGGATGACGGAGGTGTGCCCCAGCCCGGTGTTGGGCCCCAGCAACATGAAGAGGTTGGGGAAGCCATGCACCGTCATGCCCAGGTGCGCCTTCATGCTGCCCGCCCAGTGCTCGGCCAGCGTGCGGCCGTCCCGTCCCCGGATGTACCGGGCGAAGGACGGGTCGGTGATGTGGAAGCCCGTACCGAAGATGAGCGTGTCCACCGGATGCTCCGCGCCCTCGTCGGTGACGACGGAGTGCTCGCGCACCTCGCGCACGCCCTCGGTGACGACCTGGACGTTGTCCTGGGTGAGCGAGCGCAGGTAGTCGTCGGAGATGAGCACCCGCTTGCAGCCCATGGTGTAGCGGGGCCGCAGCTTCGCGCGCAGCGCCGGGTCCTTCACGGAGGCCTTGAGGTGACGCAGCGCGCGCCGCTGGGCCAGCCGGATGAGCCAGGGGTGCAGGAAGGCCAGCCCCGAGGCCTCGTGCGTCGAATAGAGGAACGCGCGCGCCAGCCACCGCATGCCGGGCACCCGCGCGTACAACCACTTCACCCAGCGGGCGATGGGGTGGTCCTTGCGCGGCATCACCCAGGCCGGCGTGCGCTGGAAGAGGACCAGGCTTCCCACCTGGGGCTGGATGGCCGGGACGAACTGGATGGAGGACGCGCCGGTGCCCACCACCGCCACCCGACGGCCCGTCAACACGTGGTCGTGGTCCCACCGCGCCGAGTGCATCACCTTGCCCTGGAAGCGCTCCAGCCCGGGCAGCTTCGGCGTCAGCGGCTCGTTGAAGGCCCCCGCCGCGAAGACGAAGACCTCCGCCGTGAACGCGCCCTGGGAGGTCTGGATGCGCCACAGCTGCGCGGCGTCGTCCCAGCGCGCCTCCTCGACGGCGTGGTGGAACCGCAGCCAGGGCCGCAGGCCGAACCGCTCCACGCAGTCACGCAGGTAGGCGTGGATCTCCCCTTGGGGTGAATAGGCCCGGGACCAGCGGGGGTTGGGGGCAAAGGAGAACGAGTACAGGTGCGAGGGGACGTCGCACGCGCAGCCCGGATAGGAGTTGTCGCGCCACACGCCCCCCACGTCCCCGGCCCGCTCCAGGACGACGAAGTCCTCCAGTCCCTCCTGGCGGAGCCGGATGGCCATCCCCAGGCCGCTGAAGCCGGCGCCGACGATGACGACGCGGAAATGACCGGGCTGTCGAGGTGACACGGGGACCTCCTGAACGGACCGACGCACGCCCGCCGCCGCCACCCACACGACACCCGCCTAGCATGGCGCGCCATGCGTCACTTCGCAAACTCGACGCATCCGCGACACGGATGCGCCGGGTGTCGCGCCCCGCACGGGCCGGGTCAGTGGAGCAGGTGCTCGAGGAGCGTCTTGAGGCCGATGCCGATGAGCACCACGCCGCCGAGCACCTCGATGCTGGTGCCGAAGCGCTCGCCCAGGCGTTTGCCCGCCCAGGCGCCGGCCACGGAGAGCACGAAGGTCATCACGCCGATGAGGCTGGTGGACAGGAAGATGCCCAGCTCCAGGGCGGGCAGCGTGACGCCCACGGCGAGCGCGTCGATGCTGGTGGCCACGCCCAGGGTCAGCAGCATGGGCAGCGTGACGCTCGCCGCGGGGCGCTCCTCTTCCTTGTCGTGGGAGAAGGCCTCCCAGAGCATGTGCCCACCGACGATGGCCAGCAGGCCGAAGGCAATCCAGTGGTCGATGGAGGCGAAGTGCGTGAGGATGGCCTTGCCCCCGAGCGCGCCGGCCAGCGACATGCCGAACTGGAACACGCCGAAGGTGAGGGCCAGCTTGAGCACGTCCGGAGGGCGGGCGCCACGGATGGCCATGCCGCCGGAGACGGCGGTGGCGTCCATCGCCACCCCGAGCGCGATGAGGAGCAGGGTCATGGGCGGCTGTCTACGCGAGACGGCCGCACAAGACCACCCCTACTACTCCTTCTCGATGTCGCGGTCCCACAGCTGCACGCGGGTGTTCTGGTCGGTCAGCCGCCGGGTGAGCTCCGCGGCGATGGCGACCGAGCGGTGCTTGCCGCCGGTGCAGCCCAGGGCGACGGTGAGGTACGCCTTGCCCTCCTTCTGGTAGCGCGGGAAGAGGAAGCGGCACAGGTCCACGACCTTCTCCAGGAACTGCTGCGTCTCCTCGCGGTCCAGCACGTAGGCGGCGACCTTGGGCACCTTGCCCGTCAGCCCCTTGAGCTCCGGGACGAAGTACGGGTTGGGCAGGAAGCGCACGTCCAGCACCAGGTCCGCCTGGGGCGGCACGCCGTAGCGGTAGCCGAACGACATGACGGACAGGCTGGGGCCGGCGGCCGGCTCCGGGCTGAAGCGCGCCTGCACCATGCGCTTCAGGTCGTGGACGTTGAGCACCGACGAGTCGATGACCTGGTCGGCGATTTCGCGCAGGTCCCGGAGCTCCTCGCGCTCGGCCTTGATGCCCTCGGCGACGGTGCCGTTGGGGGCGAGCGGGTGGCGGCGGCGCGTCTCGCTGAAGCGACGGATGAGGCTGTCGTCGCTGGAGTCGAGGAAGAGCACCTCCACGTGGTGACCGGCGCGGCGCACCTCGTCGAGGATGCGGGGGGCCTCCTTGAGGAAGACGCCCTCGCGCACGTCCATCACCAACGCCATGCGCTCGATGTTGCCGCCCCCCGCCAGCTCGGTGAGCTTGGGGAGCAGCAGCACGGGCAGGTTGTCGATGCAGAAGAAGCCCGAATCCTCCAGCGCCCGGATGGCGGTGGACTTGCCGGAGCCGGACATGCCGGTGATGACGACCATCTGTTTGGCGGACGCGGTCACTCGACTTCTTCTCCAAGGGTGCGGCGCATCGCCCCTTCGGCGATGGCCCGGTTGAGCCGCTCGGCGAACTCCCGCGCCGAGTGATGGCCCTGTTGCTTCAGGAGCTGGTTGCGGGCGGCCACCTCGATGATGGTCGCCATGTTGCGGCCGGGGCGGACGGGTACCACCGACAGCGGGATGTCCACACCTACTATCTGCAGGTGCTTGTCCTCGACGCCCAGCCGATCGTACTCCTGGTGGGGATCCCACTCCTGGAGTTCGATGACCAGTTCGATCTTCTTCTGTTCGCGGATGGCCGCGACGCCGAACAGGTCCTTGATGTTGATGATGCCCAGGCCCCGGATTTCCATGTGGTGCTTGATGACCGGGTTGCCGGCGCCATAGACGGCGCCCTTGCGGCGGATGACGTCGACGATGTCGTCGGCCACGAGGCGGTGGGCGCGCATCACCAGGTCCAGGGCGATTTCGCTCTTGCCGATGCCGCTCTTGCCCAACAGCAGGATGCCCACGCCGAACACGTCCATCAGCACGCCGTGCAGGCTGCTGGATTCGGTGAGGGCCTCGTCGAGGAAGGACTGCACCCGGGTGATGAAGTCGCTGGAGAGCAGCGGCGTCTTCATCAGCGCCAGCCCGCCCGCCTCGCAGGTCTCCACGAGGATGGGGGGAATCTCCAGCTCCTTGGTCACCACCACGCAGGCCAGGTCCTCCTGTTCGAAGAGGTTGGCGAGCGCCTCGCGCTGGCGGGCTTCGGGCAGGGTCGCCAGGTAGGAGATTTCCGTGTTGCCAAAGACCTGGACCCGGCGGGGGTGCAGGTGTTCGGTGAAGCCCGCCAGGGCCAGCCCGGGCTTCTGGATGCGTGACGAGTCCACCGTGCGCGACAGACCCCCGCGGCCAGCCACCAGGGTGAGCCGCAGGTCGTAGTCGTGGTCCTCGAGCAGTTGCGAGATGCGGATGGATTTCATCGTCAGCGCCTGGATATCACCGATGGGGCCTTTCGAGATGCCCGCCTGGAGGGGAGGCCCCCCACTTCCGCGCACACCTGTTCTCCGAGGCCATTCCCCAGCGCCCCGCGCGTTGCTAAGCCCGCATCCATGTCCGACTGCCTCTTCTGCAAGATTCGAGATGGCCTCATCCCGGCCAAGGTCGTCTACCAGGACGACGAGTGCCTGGCGTTCGAGGACATCAACCCCCAGGCGCCGACGCACGTCCTGTTCATCCCCCGCAAGCACATCCCCACGGTGAACGACATCTCCGAGGCGGACCAGGCGACCGTGGGCCACCTGTTCATGGCGGCGGCG
The DNA here is from genome assembly GCF_021412625.1 of Myxococcus stipitatus. The sequence continues at coordinate 49,650 of NZ_JAKCFI010000006.1, forward strand.
AAGCTGGCGAAGCAGCGGGGCCACGACAACCAGGGATACCGGGTCGTGATGAACACCCACCGCGATGCGGGGCAGACGGTGTTCCACATCCACCTGCACCTGTTGGCGGGCCGTCCGCTGCTGTGGCCGCCAGGGTGACGGAGGCTCGGCGCCCCGTCCGCTCCAGGCGCGCGCGTTGTCCGGGCCAGGAGGGTGGACGGGTGCTAGCGTGAGGGGCGCCGCCCGGTCGACTCGGCCATGCCCTTCTCCACGGAATCCACACCCGCCAATCGTCGTGCGTACACGGTGCTCGCATTGCTGCTCGCGGGCGTCGCGGGCGCGGTGAACGCGACGGGGTTCGTGGCGCTCGGGCTGCACACGTCGCACATGTCCGGGAACATGGCGTCGCTGGGGGAGTCGCTGGCGCTGGGGGAGCGGCGCATGGCGGTGCTGGCGGCGCAGGTGCTGGGGGCCTTCGTGTTGGGGGCGGTGACGGCGTCGGCGCTGCTGGACGCGTCCCGGCACCGCGCGCGGGGGCGGCACGCGGCCGCGCTCCTGGTGGAGACGCTGACGCTGGGAGGCATTGGCGTGGTGCTCGCCTCGACGCACGGCGCGCGCGACCCGGTCCTCATGTGGGGGCTGTCGTTCGCCATGGGGTTGCAGAACGCGCTCGTCACGCGCGTGTCCGGCGCGGTGGTGCGCACCACGCACGTCACCGGCGTGCTCACGGACATCGGCATCCAGCTGGTGCGGATGGTCGCCTGGGTGAGGGACGGCGCGCGGGGCCAGGGGGTGCCGGGGCTGCTGCGCCAGGTGCGGGCCCTGCCGTCCGCCATCGAGTTCGAGCGCACGCGGCTGCACCTGGGGCTGGCCCTCGCGTTCCTGCTCGGGGCCACGGGAGGGCCGGTGCTCTACGTGCACCACGGGCCCGCGGCCCTGGGGCTGCCGTGCGCGGTGCTGCTGCTGCTCACCGGCCTGGACCTGGGGTATGCGGGGCACCGGCAGCCGGGCCACGCCTCGCGGGCCTGAGCGTCACGGCGGGGCGGGCGCGGCGACGGGCGCCGGACGCGCGGGGCCTGAGGGGGCCTCCACGTCCATGACGGACATGTCCGGGCCGCCCCGGCGCAGCACGTGGAGCACGCTGCTGCGGTCATCGGTCCAGACGAAGTCCGGCTCGCCGCGCAGGCCCAGGCGGCGCACGCGCGCGGTGGCCCGGGTGAAGGTGGGCCCCCAGGAGAACTCCCGGTCCGGGCTGAGCAGCATCCAGTTGCTGCGCAGGGCGTCTCCCTGGGTGTCGTGGAAGACGTAGGCGGCGTGCATGCCCAACATGCGCGCGTGAGCGAGCGTCACGGGCACCAGGTCCAGGTGCACGTTGCTGATGTGGAGCGCCAGCACGCCGTGCGGCGCCAGGTGCTTCTTGTACAGGGCCACCGCCTCCGCGGTGAGCAGGTGCACGGGGACGGCGTCCGACGAGAAGACGTCGAGCGCGAGCACGTCGAAGTTCCCGGGCTCGCCGCGCTCCAGCTCGCGCTCCAGGGAGATGCGCGCGTCCCCCTCCACCACCTCCACCGTGCCGGGCGAGTCGCCCAGGTAGGAGAAGAAGCCGCCCTCGCCGCGCGCGAGGGAGATGACGGCGGGGTTGATTTCGTAGAAGCGGCCCTGGTCGCCCGCCTCCAGCAGCGCCGCGCTGGTCCCCACGCCCAGGCCGAGCACGCCCACGCGCAGGCCCGGGGGCAGGCCCACCGCCGCGCGCAGCCGCCGCTGCTCGGCGATGGCGAGCCCCAGGCCTGACTCGCGGGTGAAGTACGTGGTGGGGCGCGCGCGCAGCTCCGGCATGACGTACTGCCAGCCGTGGGTGATGGCGCCGTGGCGCAGGCTGAACAGGTGACTCTGCGGCTTGCCCGCGTTCTGCTCCGTCACCCGCACCACGCCGAAGAAGTTGCGCGCGCTGAAGAGGGCCAGGTCCAGCTCGCGGTTGACGGAGGCGAAGAGGTTGACCGTCACCATGACGAGCATCGCGCCACGCAGCACGCGGCGGCCCCGCTGGCTCCACGTCTCCGCCTTCCCTCCCTGGGCCATGCCCGCGAGCGCCACCGCGCAGCAGCCGCCCAGCGACAGCGGGTACTCCCAGTAGGCGCGGAAGAAGGCGGTGGCCACGCCGCTGACGAACAGCGCGCCCAGCACGCCACCGGCGGACACCCACAGGTAGAAGGCGCTGAGGTGCCGGGGCGCGGGCCGCAGCCGGTACAGCTCGCCGTGGCACACCATGCAACCCGCGAAGAGCGAGGCGGCGTAGGCCAGCAGTTGGAGCGGCAGCGGGAAGTGGGGCCCCGCCGCGTGCGCGTGCGCCACCGCCGCGCCGGAGCCGATGAGCAGCACCGAATAGACGACCCGCGAATAGAAGGATTCGCGCGAGAAGGCGATGATGAAGGTGAGCAGGTAGACGGCCAGCGGCAGCACCCAGAGGAAGGGCCCCGCCGCCACGTCCTGCGAGAGCTGGTTCGTCGTCGCCAGCAGGAGCACCGACGCGCAGGTGGACAGGCCCAGCCACGTCAGCGTCGCACGCAGGCCCGGCCGGGCCTCCGGGTCCACGGGAGCGACCTCGCGCGGCGCGCCGCCTCGCGCCTCGCGGCGCATCGCCTCGAAGGCCTCGCGCTGGAGCGCCGTCGCGTCGGGTGCACCGTCCGTCGCCTGCCCGCTCAGGTGCCCTTCCGTCGAGGCGCTCGCGCTGGGTGCCTCGACCTTCGCGACGGGTGACTCGACCTTCGCGACGGGTGACTCGACCTCAACGCCGGGAGACTTGACCTCCGCGCCGGACAGCCGCGCCGACGCCGTGAGCGCCTCGCCCGCTGCGACAGGAGACTCGACCTTCGCGCCGGACAGCCGCGCCGACTCCGTGAGCGCATCGCCCGCCGCGACAGGAGACTCGACCTTCGCGCCGGACAGCCGCGCCGACGCCGCGAGCGCATCGCCCACCGCGCCGGGCGACTCGACCTCCGCACCGGGTGACGCGACCTCCGCGCCAGACGAGCGCGACGTCGCGAGCGCCTCGCCCGCGGGCGCCTCCGTCCCCGTGGCCCGGACACGCGCCTCCGCCAGGAGGTCGGGCTCGTGCCGCGCGTCCGCCGCCGCGTCGGGGGAGAGATGCGCCAGACGGGTCTCCCCTCCAGACGTCGCCGCCGCCTCCCGCTCGAGCTTCAGCACGTCCACCGCGCACACGGCGCACGCCACGGCGAAGAGGGCGAAGCCCACGCCGAAGCCCCACGACTGCGCGGCCCGCCCCACCCACGGCTCCACCAGGAAGGGGTAGCCCAGCAGCGCCAGCAGCGAGCCCGTGTTGGACAGCGCGTAGAGGGCGTACGGCGAGCGGCCCGGACGCGCCCGGGCGAACCAGGACTGGAGCAGCGGCCCCGTGGTGCTCAGCACGAAGAACGGCAGCCCGATGGTGACCGCCAGCATCACCAGCAGCCGGGGCACCGCCAGCTCCGCGCTCGCGGGCCGCCACTCCGGCCCCGGCGCCACCGGCGAGCCCACCCAGAGCGCCCGCGCCGCCACCACCGCCACCGCCACCGCGAGCAGGCCCAGGTGGACGCGCGCCTGCGAGCGCGGCGTCAGGCGCGAGGCCAGCCCGTGCGCGTACGCATAGCCGCCCAGCAGCGCCGCCTGGAAGAAGAGCATGCAGGCCGTCCAGACGCCGGGCGTCCCTCCATACCAGGGCAGCGCGTAGCGCCCCGCCAGCGGCTGGATGCCGAACAACAGGAAGGCGCTGGTGAAGATGGCCAGGGCGTAGCGAAGCATGGGTCGGACCAGGGCTAGACGGCGGGGGCCGGAGCGGAGGGAGCCCGCGGGGACCTGAGCGCGCGGGCGCCCGCGGTGAAGAGCGAGAGGGCCAGCGCCAGCAGCACCACCGCCACCACCCCGTTGACCCGGGACGCGGCCGAGCTGCCCGGCAGCAGCGCCTCGCGAATCTGGAGCACCAGGCTGGTGAGGGTGACGGCGCCCACGAACACCATGGGCACCAGCGCGTAGATGTACGGGCGTTGCGTCCGCTTCAACCAGACGCAGACGCCCAACAGCGACAGCGACGCGAGCAGCTGGTTCGACGTCCCGAACAGCGTCCAGAACGAGCGCCACGCCCCCGAGCCCGCCAGCAGCACGAAGCCCAGGGGCACCGCGCACGTCACCGCCGTGGCCACCACCGCCGCCGCGCGCCCCTTCCGGCCCGCCAGCTCCTGGAGGATGTAGCGCCCCAGCCGCGTGGACACGTCCAGCGTGTCGAACACGAACGTGGAGAAGGCCATGGCCCCGAACGTCGTCGCGAACACCAGGTGCTCCTTGCCCAGCACCGTCACCAGGAAGCGCCCCAGGCCCGCGCCATACACCGCGCCGGGCGCCTTGCCCGCCAGCTCCGGGCCGGACGCCACCATGACGGTGGCCAGCGCGATGACCGCCACGAAGCCCTCCAGCAGCATGGCCCCGTAGCCCACCGGCTTGCAGTGCGGCTCCTTGTCGATCTGCTTCGACGTCGTGCCCGAACACACCAGCCCGTGGAACCCCGAGCAGGCGCCACAGGCGATGGTGACGAAGAGGAAGGGGAACAGCGCCCCGCCCGGCCCCGGCACGGAGAAGCCCGCGAAGGCGGGCTGCTGGATGGACAGCTCGCCGCTCAGCCCGCCGAAGAAGATGCCCACCACGCCCACCGCGAGCGCCGCGTAGAGCACGAAGCCGCCCAGGTAGCCGCGCGGCTGGAGCAGCACCCAGACGGGCGTGAGCGAGGCCACGAAGCAGTAGGCGAGGATGAGGACCGACCAACCCTTCGCGTCCAGCACCAGCAGCGTGGACATGCGCGTGCCCAGGTACACCACGCCCAGCGTGGCCGGCACGAAGACGAGCGTCTGGAGCCACAGCGGCGGCTTGAGGAAGCGGTCCACCAGGCCCATCACCACCGCGAGCAGCAGGTAGGCGATGGAGGCGAAGGCCACCGCGCCGCCGGGGTTGAAGCGGAAGGTGAGCCCCTCCAGCTCCGCGTCGCCGCTGACGAAGGTGGCGGCGGTGGCGTCCGTGAAGGCGACGATGACGTAGACGAGCGCGACCCAGATGAAGGCCAGCATCGCCAGCCCCGCGGTGGGCCCCATGTGCTCGCGCACCACCTCCGCGATGGACACCGCGCCATGGCGCACGCTCGCCACCAGCGTGGCGAAGTCATGCATCGCGCCGATGAACACCGCGCCCACGGCGATCCACAGCAGCGCCGGCAGCCAGCCGAACTGCTGCGCGGCGAGGATGGGCCCCGCGATGGGCCCCGCGGCGGCGATGGCGCTGAAGTGCTGCCCCAGCAGGTAGAAGGGCTTCGTCGGCACGAAGTCCACGCCGTCGCCCTTGGCGTGCGCGGGCGTCGTGGCCTCCCCATCCAAGCGGAACTGCCGGGCGATGAAGCCGCCGTAGAAGCGATAGCCGAGCGCCAGCACCCCCAGGAACACGGCGGCAATCAGGGGAAGACTCATACCTGGAGGGTTTCGCGCCCGCGACCCGCGGTCAACACCCCGCCTCCTCGACGAATGGCCGGCGCGCGAGGGAGCAAGCCCCCTGGAGCCAGGACTGGAGCGTGTCGACGGCCCGCGTCAACGCGCGTTGTCCAACTGCTTCTGGGCGAACTCGTTGAACTTCTTGATTCTGCCGAGGAGGTCCGGAGGCGGCTCCCCCTGGACGTCCTCGACCTGTTGCTTGAGGTCGAAGTACTTGTTGCAGGCGAGGCCGAGCGCCTCGCAGGGGCGGTCCTTGGTGAGCTGCGAGTAGTAGCTCGTCGCCGTCCTCCACTCCCTCTTGAGCTCCGCCTGGGCCTTGCTCAGTCCAGCGGACGGGGAGGTGCGTGACTTGGGGGTCGAGCCCCGCTTCGCCTGGGGTGGCGGTGGCGCCGCCTTCGCGGCCCCCGAGGGAGACAACGGCGCCAGCATGTCGTCCTGGGGCTCCTCCACCCGTTCGGGGCGCGGGGCCTCCGTCACCGCGGGCGCTGGAGCCGGCGGCGGCGGCGTCGCCAGCGCGGGCTCGGGCGTCGCGGCCACGGCCGCGGCGGCCTCCGCCCGCGGGGTCGCGGCCTCCCCCGCGGGCTCCGCGGCGGCCCTGGCGGGAGGTGATGGTTGGGAAGGCTCGGCCTGTCCCGAGGGCGCCTGCCGAGCCGCCGCGCCGGGAGGCTGGCGCGCCTTCAGGCCGAGGCTCTGGGCCGGCGGAGGACCTCCCGGGGCCCGCTCCAGGCCCAGCTCCTGCGCCACCTGCTTGCGCCACTCGGGGAACAGCACCAGCGCGCCCCCGACGAGCGCCACGACGAGCACCAGGCCGAGGCCCACCATCAACGGCGCGACGCCGCGGCGGGACTCCCGTCGGGGCATGGACGTGCGCCGGGTGTCCTCGCCCTGTGTCCGCGCGCCCGCCTGCGCGGTGGCGTTGGGCCGCACCGGCACGGACGTGCGGCGCGTCTCGTCCTGGGGAGGGATGGACACGCGGACGTCGGCGTCCTCCTCGTCCTCCTCCATCACGTCCACGCGCACGGACGCGCTGACGGGCCGCACGTGGGAGGACCCCGTGCGGCGGCCCGACGCAGACGCGGGTACCGGAGCCATGCCGGGCGACGAGGCGCGAGGCAGCCGCCGGGCCCCCGTCTTCGGTCGGGCGGCGCGCTCCTCCTCTTCCACCTCGCGCAGCAGCGCCGCGTCCAGCACCACGCGGGGCTGGGTGTCGTCGGGCTGCGAGCGCGACGGGGAGAGGCTCGCGCGCGCCACGCGGGGCTCGGTGTGCTCGGGTGGCTGCATCGCCCGGGGGTCGGTGTCCCCGTCGCGCACGCCGCGAGGCTGGGTGTCCTCGTAGCGCTCCGGGCGCACGGGGCGACTGGCGCGGGGATGGGTGTCCATCTCCGCCAGGCTCGACGCCTGCGCCTCGTCGCCCATCTGCTCCGGCGTGGGCACCAACGACCCGGCGGCGTCGTGCGTCCCGGAGGACGCGGCGGAGTCCTCCGGGGGCTGCGCGCGGGGCGCGGGAGCCTGCGCGGACAGACCTGGGATGAGCGACTGCGACAGCGCCTGGCTGGTGCGTGGCGAGGCCCCGGCCGGCGGCGGCGTCACCGCCAGCCGCTGCTGGGTCGTGAGCGGCGCTGGCGGAGGCGCGGGAGGCGGAGCACGAGGCGCCACGGGCGGCGGCGACGGACGCGGCGCGACGGGGACGGCGCGCAGCTCCGGCGCCGTGCGATAGGGCTCCGCGCGCGGTTCGGTGGGCTCCACGGTGAAGGGCGACGGCGGCTCGCCCATCTCCGTCTCGGACGTCACGTCCGGAGGGCCCAGCGCCCCGATGGGCTTGAGCTCCAGCTCCGTGGGGCGCGAGTCCAGCCCGGATGGGCGTTGATCCACCGTCGAGGGCCTGGGCTCCGGAGCGGGGGGACGCGGCGCCGTGCCTGGAGGGAAGGCCTCCGGGGGCACGACGGCGATGGGCACCTCGCGCGTCATCGACGCGGGCCGGGGCACGGCGGGAACCGCGGGCGGCGGCGGGGGCGGAGCAGGCCGCTCGAAGGCCTCCAGCTTCACCTCCACGGAGGGCGACGTGTCCGGGTTGAGGCGCGCCGCGCGGACCCGGGCCTCCTCCTCGAGGGCCTCCAGCGGGAAGGCGGGACGGGTGGACTCGTCCATGGGGATTCCCGGACGCGTCTCGCCGTCGTTCACCGGCCCGCCCGCCTCGCGGCTGCGGGGCGTGGGGTGGAAGGACAGGGCCTCCACCGGGCCATCCAGCCGGATGGTCTTCGCGGGGAGCAGCGCGCCCGCGGGCATCACCGGCCGGGACGGGGGGCCGCTCTCCTCCGGCTCGGAGCCCAGCGCGCGCACCTCGCCGGTGCCATAGCCGCCGCGCGGCACCTCCTTGAGGCTCGACAGCAGCCGGCGCTCCGACTGGAAGTCCGTGGCGAACAAGTCCCGCATGAACTTGCTGACGCTCTCCGGCCCCGCGTTGACGTCGATCTCCAGCAGGCACGACTGCAGCCGCCCGCGGAACTCCTCCGCCGTCTGGAAGCGCTGCGCCGGGTCCACCTCCAGCGCCTTGGCCACCAGCGCCGTCACCGCGCGCGGGGTGAGCGGCTCCACCTCGTCCAGCGGCGGCACCCTGGGGTTGGCCACCATGGCCATCAGCTCGCCCGGGTGCAGGCCGTCGAAGGGGTTCTTGCCGGCGATGAGCTCGTAGAGGCAGAGCCCCACCGCGTACAGGTCGCTGCGGCGGTCCACCGGCTGGTGCCGCGCCTGCTCCGGGGACATGTAGAGGAACTTGCCCAGGATGATGCTGGGGTTCGTCTTGGCCGCGGACAGCCGGCTCTTGGCCAGGCCGAAGTCGACGACCTTCACCTCCCCCTCGTAGGAGATGAGGATGTTCTGCGGGGAGATGTCCCGGTGGACCAGCTTCAGGTCCTCGCCGTCGTCGTCCTTCTTGCGGTGCGCGTAGGCGAGCGCGTCCAGCACCCGGCCCATGACGTAGAGGATGAAGGTGAGCGGCAGCGGCACCTGCCTGTCCCGCACGCGCGCGGCCACCTTGCGCAGGTCCTTGCCGTCCACGTGCTCGAGGGCCATGTAGGCCTCGCCCTCGTGCAGGCCCATGTCCAGCACCTGGGCGATGGAGCCGTGGCTGAGCCGCACCAGGGTGCGCGCCTCGCCCACGAAGCGCTCCACGAAGTCGGAGTCCTCGGCCAGCTGCGGGAGGATCTTCTTGATGACGCAGAGCTTCTCGAAGCCCTGCGCCCCTTCCAGACGGGCCAGGTAGATTTCGCCCATGCCACCCGTCGCCAGGTGGGACAGGAGGGTGTACCGGCCAAAGGGCTGGGGCCGGAACGGGCGCAGCCGGGCGGGTTGGTTGGAGGCGTTCATCGGAGGCGGGGGACCACCAGGGGAACGCATTGAACCCCGTCCAGCCCCACTCCAGCAACCCGTCAACCGGCCGCGAGGCTCACCGCAGGCCCGGGTTGGTGAGCTGGCCTACATCCTCGTCGAGCACCTCGAAGGCGGCGACCTTGTCCTTGGGGGCGCGCACCAGGCGCTCTCCCAGGGGCATGACGTCGAAGCGGGCCCCCACGGACGCCAGGACCTTGCCCGTCAGGAGAATCTGGCCGGGGTTGGCCGTGGCGGACAGCCAGCTCGCCAGCGCCGTGCCCTCCCCCACCACCGTGTAGTTCGAGCGCACCTCCGCGCCGATCATCCCCACCAGGGCCCGGGTGGTGTGGAGCGCCATGCGCAGGTCGCACCGCTCGTCCAGGGGCTTGCGGCTCATGGCGCGCTCCCAGTCCGTGCGCAAGGAGAGCGCGGCCCGCACGGCCCTCACGGCGTCCTCGCCCTTCACGTAGGGGACGCCGAACAGGGCCCGCATGGAGTCGCCCTGGAAGCCCTCCACGGTGGCCTCGAAGCTGTACACGATGCCGCTGGCGCGGGCGTGGAAGTCGTTGAGCAGCTGGGTGGCCTTGGCCGCGCCGATGCGGGAGGTCAGGGCGCCGAAGCCCACCAGCTCCACGTGCAGCACGGTGACGGTGCGCTCCTCCAGGCCTGGCAGCCTGCCGCCCTGGCGCATGGCCTCCGAGGCGCGGCGCTCCGCCACGTCCGGCGGGTGGAAGCGCTCCAGGTTGCGGCGCAGGCGCTCCAGCGTGGCGCCGCCGTCGCGGGGGGAGAACTTCTGCACGCCGGTGGCCACCAGGTGCGCCACCGCCGAGCACGCATCCAGCATGGCCTCCACGGAGCTGTCGCCCTTGGCGGAGGTGTTGACGTAGAGCACGCCGACATAGGGCGGCTCCGCGCCGATGGGGATGCACAGCACGTTGTCCACGCCGTAGAGGATGACGCTCTCGCGCGAGGCGAAGCGGCGGTCGTCGCGCACGTCACCCACCGCGAGCGCGCGGCCCTGGCGCAGGACCTCGTCGACGATGGCGTCGGAGACGGGCACCTCGCCCTTGGCCAGCTTGCCCTTGTGGCGCACCGCCGCCGGCACCATGGCGCCCGTGGCGTGCTTGAGCAGCACCACGGCGGTGGTGGCGTTGGTGCGCTCCAGCAGCCGGTCCATCGTCGTGTCGAGGAACGTGGACAGCGAGGTGGCCGTCGCCAGCGCCTCCGCGACGCGGAACAACAGCACCAGCGTCTCCTGCCCCACGCGCGGCGTCGCCGGGGTGATGGGCGTGGAGGCGGAGAAGTCCTCGAACGGGAGCGGCCCCACGTTGTCGAGCAGGCGCAGCACGTCCACGTCGCGCACGTTCTTGGCGAGCAGCACCGACGGGCCCACGTCCTGCCCGTGGCCGAAGCGCACCACCCCGCCCGCGCCCAGGTCCACCATCTCCGTGGCCGCGTTCTCCACCGTGTTCGGCTGGCGCACGGAGAGGGTGTTCTCTCCCAGCGCCACGGTGTCGCCCGGGGAGAGCTGGCGCGAACCCTGGAGCGGCGCGCCGTTGACGCGGCTGCCGTTGCGGCTGCCCAGGTCCTCGATACGCAGGATGTCCGACTCGACGTACAGGCGCGCGTGTCTGCGCGACACCAGGTCGCCGCCCAGGACGATGTCGTTCTCGTCCGCGCGGCCCAGGCTGGTCACGCCCTCCGGCAGGTCATAGGACGTGTCGAAGTAGCCGGGCCCGTTGATGATGATCTGCCACATCGAATGCCCGACCTTACACGACTCTCCCTTTCCAACAGAGAGGGAGCCACTGACGGGAGGACCGGGTGGGGGGGTGTCCCGGACTCACGGGCGCGGCCTTCCGCGCCGCGTCAAGACTGACAGTGAGTCCTCCGCCTCGCAAGATTTCGCTGACGTCAGCGTGGGCGGTGGATGAAGACGGAGTTCTCCTTCCGCACGGCGGTGAAGGCGGTGAGGGGGCGCCGGGCGGGGCCCTGGAGGATCTGGCCATCCTGGGCGAAGCGCGAGCCGTGGCAGGGGCACTCCATGACTCCCTCATCGGGGAGCCAGGCCACGGCGCAATCACCGTGGGTGCAGATGCGCCAGAGCGCGACGAAGCACCCGGGCGAGACATGGACGAGCACCACGTCGAGGAGCGCCTCGGGGAGACGGACCTCGGCGTGGCCTCCTGGCGTGGCGAGCGCGGGGTGGTCCTCGAGGCGGACCTCCACCCAGCCCTGCTCGGCCGTCCCCGGCGGGGGCGCCCCGGAACAGGCGGCGCCCTCGGGGGGCGGGGCGAGCACCACGGCCTGCCGCCACTCCCCGCCGCACCCGGTCCCGAGCGCGGCGAGGGCACACCCTCCCCGCGCGAGCGCGAGGAGGGCCGAGCGGCGGTCCAGCGACGTCACGGAGCGCCGACCACCGGCGCGCCGTTCACCACCGCGACGGCGTCCAGGTCGAAGCCAGCGGAGTTGCCACCCGCGACGTTGGTGCCCGAGTCCACGATGCGGACGTAGCGCGCCCGGGTGAGGCCCACCGTCGCCAAATCGAACCCGTCGCCTCCAGCCACCGCCGGGTCCGTCGCGCTCACGCCGTTGGCGGGGTTGGCCGTCACCGGCTTGACGCCCGCGCATCCCGGATATCCGCCCGCCGCGTCCGCTGGCGCGCACGGGAAGGTGGCCCACTCGACGCCGTCGACGCTGACGGACACGGTGGCCCGCTCGGAGAACGTCTGGGGCCCGCCCGCGACGAGGAAGGCGTTCTCGAAGACGAGCAGGTCCACGCCGGGCCCGTCGGTCACCTCGAGGTCCGTGAAGCGCAGGGTGATGGAGCCGCCCTTGCCCAGCGACAGTACGTCCAGCGAGCCGTTGTCCGGCCCCAATCCGGTGGGAGGACCGAGGACCACGTCGGGGAACCGGTCCTGGCCGAAGCCGGCGCCCGCGCCCGGGACGAACTCGACCACCTCGTCCGCGTAGGGGTCCGCGGGCTTCGAGGGGCCCGCGTCCGGACCCGCGTCTCCCGCGTCCGGCGACGGCGAGGACGGCGCGTCGTCACCACAGGCCGCGAGGCACAGGAGCAGGGACAAGGCCGCGCCCCAGCAATGAATGCGAAACGCGCGCGACGTCACGGCGCCACCCGCACCCGGACGAGGCGCTGACCGTTCTTGTCACTGACGCCCACGAGCAGGTCGGAGCCGAGCGGATCCAACCGGACCACGGACGTGCACTGGTCGGCGAAGGTGATGACGGGGGTGCGCGCGCCCACGGTGACGACGTCCCCGCCGATGCCGGTGGACAGCGCGAAGCGCGACACATCCGTGGCGACGAACGTGAAGCTGGCGTCATATCCGCCACGCTGCACGGCCACGCCCGCGCCGAACGCGGACGCCTGGTTGAAGTTGCTGCCCACGTCGAGCCGCGTCTGGTCGCCCAGCGCCACGGTCGCGCCGCCGGTGAGCGCCTGGGTGACGAGCGCGGGCGCCACCGCGTGGACCACGTTCACGTAGTCCGGGCTGCGCGCGTAGCCGAGCACCGCGATGCCGTTGTCCGCCACGCTGGTGAAGCCGCTGTTCGCCGCGTTCGACGGGAAGTCGGCCACCTTGACGGTGGTGAACGGCTCCGCCGACGTGACGAGGCCGAAGATGCCCACCGCGCCTGAGAGCGAACCCAGGCCACCGCCATTGACGAGCACCGCGCTCGTATCCCCGGACGTGAAGCCCGCGGCCGTGTAGTTCTTGGGCGCGGAGACGTGAGTCGACGCGGCGGGCGTGGCGATGTCGTAGACGGCGAGGCTGCCCAGCACGTCGGTGGTCGCGGTGGTGTAGCTGGCGACCAGTCGCTTGCCGTCATTCACCAGTCCCCCGCCCACGAAGACGTCCGGCGCGCCCTGGGCCTGGTCCGCCCGCGTGACGACGTCGTAGAGCTTCGTGGTGGAGGGCGTCAGGTCCGGCCACGTGCCCAGCGAGTAGAGCGCGGCGGACTTGCCGAAGCCCTTCACCGCGTAGACCGCGTACGTGGGGCCGGGCGACACGCCCAGCGCGGCGACGTCATCCGGCAGCGGCACGGACTCCAGCGCCTCGAAGCCCGGCTGGAGCTGGAGCGTGCCCAGCTTCGCGTCATAGGTGGCGGTGTCGCACGGATTGGAGCCCGCGTCCGTCCCCGCGTCGGTGCCGGCATCCGTGCCGGCGTCCTCGGAGCCCGCGTCCGGCTGTCCCGGCGTCTGGACGGGCACGGTGTCGCACTTCTCGGCGCGGCAGACCCACTCCTGTCCCGCGGGCGGCTGACCGTTGTCGGCGCGGCAGTCGAAGGCGTCCACGCATTCGTCGGCGCAACCCGTGCCCAGCAACGCCACCGCGACGGTGGCCACCGCCAGCGAGACGGACTTCATCCAGGGTGTCACATGCATCGTGTCCAAGGTCTTCATTCGCATCCTCGTGCTGGCTTGCGTTCCCGCCACGGCGGGCCCTGCAGCTCGGGCCCGCCGTCATCCACCGCGGCTTCCCGTCCTCGCACCTGGGAGGACGGGAACCCCGGCGGTCCCACTCGACTAGGGCGTGCCCGACAACGACACGCCATTGACCACGGCGACGCCATCCAGGTCGAAGCCGGCGGAGGTGCCGCTCGACCCGTTGGTGCCCGCGTCGACGATGCGCACGTAGCGCGCCCGGGTGAGGCCCACCGTCGCCAGGTCGAACCCGTCGCCTCCAGCCACCGCCGGGTCCGTCGCGCTCACGCCGTTGGCGGGGTTGGCCGTCACCGGCTTGACGCCCGCGCATCCCGGGTACCCGCCCGCCGCGTCCGACGGCGCGCAGGGGAACTCGAACCACAGGACGCCGTCGTCGCTCACCGCCACGCGCGCTCGCTCGGTGAAGGCGCTGGGGCCTCCCGCGATGAGGAAGGGGTTCTCGAAGACGAGCAGGTCCACGCCCGGCCCATCCATCACCGCGAGGTCCGTGAAGCGCAGGACGATGGTGCCGCCCTTGCCCAGCGACAGCACGTCCAGCGAGCCGCTGTCCAACCCCGCCCCCACGGGAGGTCCGAGGACCACGTCGGGGAACCGGTCCTGGCCGAAGCCCGCGCCGGGGCCCGGGGTGAACTGGACCACCTCGTCCGCGTACGGGTCCGATGCATCCGGAGTCGCGGCATCGGGGACGAGGCCATCCGGCGTTCCCGAGTCCTCCTGTCCCGTGTCCTCCGGGGAGAGGGGCATGGCCTCGTCACCGCAGCCCGCGAGGCCCACGAGGCACGCGAGCAGCGCGCCTCGACGGAGTGGCGACAGGACGCGCGGGCTCATGGCGCCACCTGGATGCGGACCAGCCGCCGGCCGTTCTTGTCACTGATGCCCACGAGCAGGTCCGAGCCGAGCGAATCCAGCTTCACCACGGAGGTGCACGGGTCCACGTAGGCGAGCACCGGCGTGCGTGTTCCCACCGTGACGGTGTTGCCCGTCATGTCCGGAGTCAGCGAGAAGCGCGAGACGTCCGTGGACACGAAGCTCCAGTTCTCGTCGTAGGCGCCTCGGTTGATGACCACGCCCCCACCGAAAGCCGCGGCGGCGTTGAAGTCACTCCCCACGGGGATGAGCGACTGGTCTCCCAGCGCGAACGGAGTCCCGCTGGTGAGCGCCTGGGAGACGACGGAGGGCGCCACACCGTAGAGGACGTTCACGAAGTCGGGGTTGTGGAAGAAGCCCAGCGCCGCGACGCCGTTGTCCGCGACGGCCGTGAAGCCACTGCCGGCCGCCCCACCCTGCGGGAAGCTGGCCACGCGCACCGCGCCGAAAGGCGTCGAGGACGTGACGAGCCCGTAGATGGCGAGGCCACCCGACACCGAGCCGAGTCCACCACCGTTGACGAGGACCGCCGACGTCGTGCCAGCGGAGAAGGCCGCGGCGGAGAAGTTCATCGGCGCGGAGACATAGGTCGACGAGGCGGGCGTGACGGTGTCATAGGCCGCGATGGAGCCTGGCGCTCCCGTCGCGCCCGTGGTGTAGCCGGCGAACAGCCTCGGGCCCTCCGCCACCAGGTAGCCACCCGCGAACACCGAGGGCGTACCGGCACGGTCGGCGGGAGAGACGACGTCGTAGAGCTTCGTGGTGGGCGGTTGGAGATCGGGCCACGTGCCCAGCGAGTACAGCGCCGCGTCCTTGCCCCAACCCTGGACCGCGTAGAGCGAATAGGTCGGCCCCGGCGTCGAGCCCACCGCGGCGAGGTTGTCGAACAGCGGCGCGGCCTCTCCGACCACGAAGCCCGGCTGGAGCTGGAGCGTGCCCAGCTTCGCGTCGTGAGGCGCGTTGTCGCAGGTCCGGGTTCCACCGTCATCCGGCGTGCCCGCGTCGTCGGGCGTGGTTCCGCCATCGTCCGGCGTGCCCGCATCGTCAGGCGAGCCAGCGTCATCCGGAGTCGTCCCACCGTCATGCGGCGTGGACCCACCATCGTCCGGTGTACCCGAATCGGTCATGCCGCCATCACCCGCTGTTCCGGAGTCAGGGGCGCCCGAGTCCGGGGAGCCCGCGTCGGGCTGGGGCTGCTCGACGGGGACGCTGTCGCACTTCTCGTCGACACACGCCCACCGTTCGCCCGCGGAGGGCTCGCCGTTGTCGGCGCGGCAGTCGAACTCATCCACGCATTCGGGGCCGCAGCCCGCGCCGAGCAGGGCCACCGCGAAGGTGGTGGCCAGCAATACCGCGGACCTTCTCCAGGGAGCTGCGCGCTTCCAGTCAGCCGTCGTCATCTGCGTCCTCGTCCCTCTTCCGCCCCCACGGGCGGACAGGACTCCGGAGAGACGCGGCCGAAGGCGCACCGGGCCACGAGGGGCCCGCGAGAAAGACGAACGCCTCCGCCGCCTCCCCTCGGAGGCCTCGGTGATGTCCGTGCGAACGGCACGGGTCCTTGGCAGGTTTTCGGACTCGCAGGCGTGGGCGCGTGAGGACACCCACCTACTGGCCGTCGCTTCCCAGCCCTTTCGAGGCCAGTGCTTCTCGTGACGGCGGTCGTTCCTGCATACCGCTGCGGGGCAGTCCCGGATTCACACCGGGTTCCCTAGAGCCGACGTGAACCCACGGCGGCACCAAGAACAGGCGCCGGGATATGGCGGGTGCAAGGCATTGTCAATGCCGCCCCGCTCCCGCGTCAGGGCAACGCGGTGACGTCGATGGCATTGGACACCGGACGGCTCGGGTCCAACGGACACGCCTCCAGCGCGGGTCCCTTCGCGGCAGGCGTGGTGAAGCCACGACGCTCGGTGAGCCGACCATCTCCCACCTCCACCACGAAGACGCGGCCGGCGTTGGTGTCCGCCAGGTACACCGCGCCCTTCGCCACCGCGAAGCGGCTCGCCACGGACAGATGGCATCCAGGCGTACCGGACTCGCAGCCGGGGTTCAGCGCATAGGACGCCACCACCGCGTCATCCTTCACCAACACCAGGCCCGTGGCCCGCACGGACTTCGCCACGTGGCCGTTCTCCACGTCGTAGATGGCCTCGCCCAGACACGCCACCACGAGCTGGTCTCCCACCGCCTCGACATGGCCCGCGTTGAGGCAGCGCTCCGCGCCCAGGTCGATGGCCGTCACAGCGCCCGTCGCCGGGTCGATGCGCGCGAGCATGCCGGGCCCGTTGGGCCGGTAGCCGTTGAAGGGGTTGAGGTTGGTGAGCGCCACGTACACGGCCGAATCCGTCGACGCCACCGAGTACGGCAGCGGCATCACCACGCCGCCGTCGAACGGCTTCAGGTCCAGGCCCGTGAGCGAAATCGTGTCCACCTTGCGAGGCTGCTCGGGCTGGGAGATGTCCACCCGCGCCACGGCGTTGCCGAAGCGGAACTGGGAGCCGCCGGTGCCGAAGAGCGGGATGTAGAGCAGGTCGCCGAAGCGGGCCAGCGCCTGGGGGCTGGTGTTCGCGCCCAGGTTGACCTGCCCCACGGTGCGAAGTCCCAGGCCGGCGCCCTGCGCGGAGCCCTCGCGCTTGAGCACCTGGAGCGTGTTGTTCACCGAGTCGACGACGTAGACGTAGGGCGGGGCCACGAGGATGTCGTTGGGCGAGCCGGACGTCGCCCCCAGCGAGTCCTCCTCCACCAGCGTGCCCAGGGCGCCTCCTGCCGCCTGGAGCAGCTTGCCGTTCGTCATGTCCGCGGCGAGCACGAAGCCATCCCACGACGCGAGCGCCTGCACCCCCGCGCCGAACTGCCGCCGGGGGCCGAGCTGGTCCGAGCCCGCCTGGATGCCCACGAGCTGCCCGTTGGTGAAGCAGGCCGCCACCACGTCATAGACGCACCGTCCCGCGTGGCAGGACTGCACGTCCGGACACGCGTTGCCGCACGCGCCGCAGTGGAGCACGTCCGTCCCCGCGTCCACGCACGCCCCCGCGCAGCGCAGCAGCCCCTCCGAACATCCCTCCTGGCATCTGCCCGCCTCGCACACCTGCCCGGCCGCGCAGGCGAGGCCACACCCGCCGCAGTGGGCGACGTCCGACGCCGTGTCCACGCAGGCGCCGCCACACGACTCCGTCCCCGCGCGACAGCCACAGGCGCCGTCCTGGCACACCGCCGCAGCGCCACAGGCCCGGCCACACGCTCCACAGTTCTCCGTGTCGCCCACCAGGTCCACGCAGACGCCGTCGCAGACGGTGAGGCCCGACGTGCACACCACGCCCTCGTCGGGGCAGCCCGTGAGCGCGAGCGCGGCCACCGACAACAGCAGGACGAGCAGCGACGGCGACTCAGCGGACGGGGGCATGCGGGACATGGGGAACCTCGGGAACGGGAGGTGGGGACGCGTCCCGGTCGAGCGATACCGCGAGGGACACGTACGCGGCGCGCCCCGGCAAGGGGAAGCCGGTGAAGTCATACGCTCGCGAGTCGAGGAGGTTCTTCACCTCGACGGAGAGCGTCAGGTCCGGTGCGCGGACGAACGTGCTGGACGCTCCCACGCTCAGGAAGGTGCGCGAGGGCAGGCCGCGCGTGCCCGTGCGGTTGACGAACTGCGACGACTGGTAGAGCACCTCGGCGCGCCCGTTGAGCCAGTCCGGCCCCGCGCGCACGCGCCCCACCCACTTGTGCTGGGGGCGATACGGCAGCGGCTGGTTGAAGAAGCGCGGGTCTCCGAGCCGGTTCTGCGTGCGCAGCCACGTGTAGCTGCCGCTGGCGGACAACCACTCGAACGGCCGGGCCTCGCCCTCCAGCTCCGCGCCCCACACGCGCGCGGCGTCGAAGTTGTACGGACGCGCCAGCATCGGCGGATACAGCTCGTACGCGATGAGGTCCTCGTAGAGCGCGCCGAAGCCTCCCGCGCTGAAGCTCCACGCCGCGTCCTCGGGCGCGGACGCCCACGTCACCGCCGCGTCCGCATACAGCGCGCGCTCGGGCCGCAGCCCCGGATTGGGGAGCAGCGTCCCCTGGCGGATGTAGAGCTCCAGGAACGACGGCGCGCGATGGGACTGCCCCGCGTTGGCGCGCACGCCGAAGCCTCCGCCCAGCGCCACGGCGGCGCCCAGCTTGGGAGACACCAGCCAGTACGGCCCCACCCGCTCTAGCCGCATCGAGGGCACCACGGTGGCGACACCGCCGAACAGGCGCCACTCGTCCATGGCCATGACGCTGCCGCGCCACCACGACGCGCTCTGGCCATCGCCCGCGTTCGTGACGCCCTCGCCGGAGGACGCCAGCGTCAGGGTGAGCGCGTGCGCCGAGCCCAGGGGCACGCGCCCCTCCAGCTCCACCCCGCCCACGGTGTGCCGCTGCGCGCCGCCCGCCTCCGACAACCCGCCCGACAGGTCGAGCCCGTCGCGCCGGACATACCCCCGCGCGCTGCCCTGTGCCCCCGCGCCCCCCAGCGCGCCGGACCAGCGCAGGCCCAGCGAGAGCCGGTCCAGCGCCTGCCGCCCCTCCGACTGGGGGTTCTGCACCGTGCCGGGAATCGCGCGGTTCTCCAGGGCCAGCTCGGTGAGCACGTCCAGGCGAGAGCCCCCGGGCAGCCGGCGCCGATAGCGCAGCAGCGCGCCACCACCTCGCGCGTCGTTGCGCGCGCGCGACTCCGCGATGACGGGGTTGTCATCCACCGCCGGCAGCTGGTCCAGCTCGTAGGTGAAGTCCCCATCCGAGCGCCCCGCGTGCACCAGCAGCAACGCCTGCCCATCCAGCAGCGGCCCGGTGGCGGCCACGTGCCCCAGCGCCGTGTTCCAGCTGCCGTAGGTGAGCTCTCCGCTGGCCCGGAAGGTCGACGAGGGCGCGCGCGTGACGATGTTCACCGCGCCGCCCAGCCCTCCCGAGCCGTAGCGCGCGCCCGCGCCACCGCGCAGCACCTCGAAGCGCTCCACCAGCGCGGCGGGCACCTGCGACAGGTCCGCCATGCCCCCCGCGCCGTTGAGCGGGATGCCATCCAGGAACACGAGCACGCCGTTCGACGCGGCGCCGCGCACCACCAGGCTCTTGCTCTGCCCGTACCCACCGGAGTCCTGCACGGCGAGCCCCGCGGAGCCCACCAGCAGCTCCGCCGAGTCGCGGGCCTCTCCCGTGCGGCGCGTGGCGTCGATGACGGTGATGGCGCCCGTGGGGTCCCTGCGCTCGGGTGACTCCGGTGGCGGCGGCGCCTTGCCCCTCACCACCGTGCCGCGCGTCGCCGGCTCGGGCTGGGGGGCCGGAGTCCCGCGAGGGTCATCCGGGGCGGGAGGCTCCGGGGTCTGGGCGCGCGCGCGCGGGGCGACACCGAGCGCCAGACAGACGAGGGACCCCGCGAGGAAGATGCGCCGCATGCCCCGCCTTCCGCTCTCTCCATCGAAGAGAGAAGGCCATTCGCGCGTGTCGTGGGACGACACGTCGCACCCCTGGGCAGGTCTCCTGACTCATGGGCTGTCGGCCGCGGGCGCACAGTGCGCCGGGCTGCCCAATCACAGTGGCGGGACCGCGCCGGATTCGCACCGGCTTCCCTCTTGAAGGCCCGAAATGGGCACCCAAGGGCGGACCTCTTCTAGGGGGTCACCCCCCTCGCGTCAAGCGCGCCCCGGACGCCAGGGCCCACGAGCGCGCGTACTGCTCGAAGGCGCTCGCCTGGAGGAAGACCACCTCCGCCCCACCCAGCCGCAGCGTCGTCATGCTGAACAGCGGGGAGGGCCTGCCCGGCACGATGAGCACCCCGTCCTGGAACGTGCCGAAGTGGCTCTCCAGGTCCGTGACGCTCCACAGCGAGGTGTGCGGCTCCGGCCGGAAGCGCGCGTGCTGGCGGGACACGGAGGGCTCCGACAGCACGATGTCGCAGTCCGGGCTGCGGCCCACCGTCACGTCGGTCCCCGAGCCCGGGAAGCGCGGGCTCAGCTCGAAGACGACCGGCTCCACCGCGCGCAGCGGAAGCCGCCCGGACATCGTGGGCGGCTCCACCCTCGCCAGCGGACGCGGTACCCGCGGCATGGAGTCCCACACCAGCACGGGCCAGGCGACCTCCCGCAGCACGCCTTCCCGGTCGTCCTGGAACTGGCGCAGCAGGGCGGGTAGGCGGTGGACCACGTCGATACCTCCGGCACGGCAGGAGAGCGAGCGCAAGCTGTGCACGCTCCCCTCCGCTGTCCACCCCCATGCTCACGATTGAACGACTTTGGCCAGCACTCCCGAGTGCCAGGGCTCACTTTCCCGAGCCACAGGCGCTCGCCAGCTCCCGCACGTCCGCGTCGTAGTGCACGGCCAACGTCCCCGACGCCTCGAGGTGACGGACGAAGAGGGAGCCGAACACCTCCGCGTTGCCGCTCAGGTTCAACGTCGCGTCGGGGGCATAGAGGTTTCCCGCTACGACGCTGCCCGCGGAGATTCCCAGCGTCCCGTGTCCCGCCACGTACACCCGCGTGCGGGCCGGCGCATCGGTCGAGCCCAGCGCGAACGCCCCCGCCACCGTCAAATCCGCGCCGATGAACAAATCCAACTCGCCTGGAGGAACCACCTCGATGGAGAGCCGTTCGCCGATGACGATGCTGTCGCGCACGAACAAGGCGGTGCGCTCGCGGACGACGAGGTCGAGCCGGCCCTCGCCTTCGATGCCCGACAGGTAGAAGCGTCCGCAGGGCAGCTCCAGCGAGCGCTCGCCGGTGAAGCCACGCAGCGAATCCGGGTCCAGGCCGATGGCCGCGTTGTGGTTCCGGGTGGCGTGGTTGGCGATGAGGCCCGGGACGTCCAGCAGGGAGCCCGCGTCGCACGCGCACGGCGCCAGGGACGCCACCGGCTCGCGGCTCACCTGCGTGGCCTGGACATCGCCGGACATGAGCCGGCCCTCGGGCACCGCGAGCTTCCCGTCGACCTTCAGCGACGCCAGGCCGACGTCGCCTCGCACCCACGCGTCGCCCGTCACCTCCGCCGTCACGTCGCCGGTGAGCGGACCGCCGCTGTAGAGGACGCCCTGCACCGTCAGCGAGCGACCCAGCCGGATGCCGTCCCCGCCGCCGGCGCTCAGTTCGCCGCCGACCTTCACCGTGTCGTTGGCGGCGAGCCCGCCGTTGGTCGCCACGCCGCCGCCCTGACCGCCCGGCGTGTACTTGCCCAGCGAGCCGCGGAAGGCATCCGTGGAGAGCGCGGCGCTGAAGGCGAGCCTGTCGCAGGAGCACAGCGCGTGGCGGAAGGCGCGCTCGGCCAGCTGGCCCGTGCACACCTTCTCGTCGGTGACGCCGTCGCTCACCAGCATCAGCGGTCCGGTCGAGGCGCAGAACGCCTCGTGCTCGTCCGGCGGGTCCTCGCTGGTGCTCGGTCCACTGTCCGGCGTGGACACGGGCCCCGGGCCGCCATCCGGCGCGGAGGTGAGGAGGGCCACCGGGTCCCTCACGGTGCAGCCCCCGCCCCACAGACTTCCCGCCAGCCAGAGCAGCGGGACGATGCGCCTCGACACGGCGGAGCACGACGATGGGAAGGCGGAGCTCATCGACCGGAAATCTCCTTCAGACGCGCGCGCGCCGCCACCGCGTGCGGCGCATCGCCATGGTGCGAGAGGAACGCCTCCAACGCGCGCCGCTCCTCCGCGGTGTTGCCCAGGACACGGTGGGCCTCGGCGATGCCCTGTCGCACCTCCTGCGCCAGCAAGCCCTCGGGCCACTCGCGCAGCGCCACCTCGTACTGTCGCAGCGCGCCGCCCGCGTCGCCCAGGTGCTCCAACCGCAGCGAGCCGGAGGCCACGTGTGCCACATAGGCGGACATCGCGCGGGGCTGGGCGCGGATGACGCGTTGGTAGAGAGACTCGGCCCGCTTCCACTCCCCCGCCGCGCGGTGCGTGTTGGCCGCGCGCAGCAGGTCCTCCACGGGGACCGGGGCGACGTTCCCGGGTGCCCGCGCGGGCGCCAAGGACGCGGGCTGGGCCGGGGGCGGCGACTTCATGGGGACCGAGGCAATGTTCCCTGGCGCTCGCGCGGGCGCCACCACCGACGTTGAGGACGCGGACGTCGGCTCGGCCGGGAGAGGAGGCTCCGCGGGGACTGGGGCGACGTTCCCAGCCGCTCGCGAGGGCGCCACCACCGACGCGGAGGAGGTGGACGTCGGCTCGGCCGGGGGCGAAGACTCCACGGGCCGCGAATCGGGACGGACCTCGGCGTCCACGGCGGGCGGTCCGCGTCCATCGTCCGCCGCGTCCCCGCGCGGCACACCGGGGGGAGCCGGGGCATCCACGCTCGTTCGGGGCGCGGGCGTGGCACCGGCGCGGAGCGCCGACTCGCCTCGGAGGGCGAGCCATCCCAGGAACGCCGCCGCCCCCAGCACGAGGACGGCGCCGCCCACCCACATGCCCCAGTGCCACTTGCGCCGAGCGGGGCACATCGGCGGCGGGGCCTCCTCGAACGCGGCGAGCAGCGCCGCCTGCACCAGGGCCGCGGACCTCTGGCGGGAGATGCGGCGCGCGGGGCCATGCCCCCCATCCAGCGGAGGGAGCGCGTGCGATGGACCGCCCTCTTCATCCGAGATGTGGCTCATTCCGTCCCCCTGCCCGGCGCTCCGTCATCCCCTCCCGCCAGCGCGCGTAGGGCCGCCTTGCCCAGCCGCAATCTGCTGCGAATCGTCTCGAAGGGAATCCCCAGTTCGTTCGATACCTCCACCACGCTCAAGCCAAGCACATGGTGCATCACCATGGCATGCCGCTGCTCGTCGGGAATCCGGTCCAGCAGCATCACCATCCGCCGCCGGTGGACGTACTCGTCCGGAGGCGCGTCCCCGGACGGGACGGCCATCAGCTCCGCGGGCTCGTCGCCGCGACGCGCCTCGACGCCCCGCGCGCGTTTGAGCCAGGCGAAGGTCGTCCGGGCCACCACCCGGTCCACCCACGACGGGAAGCTCCCCTCGCCGCGGTAGGTCGACAATCCCCGCAGCAGCGCGATGAGGGCCTCCTGGGAGATGTCCTCCACGTCCACGTCCCCGCGCACGAGGTAGCGGACGAGGTTGCGCACCCGGGGCAACAGCTCCAACAGCAGCGACTCGGCGGCCTCCTTCCTCCCCTCGATGGCGGCCTGGATTCGCGGGTCCCCCCCGGGACGCGCTCGACCGATGGCTTCGGGACCCGTGCTCGGCATCGACTCCATGGAGAGCCGCAGCGGCGAAAACGGGTCATCGCCATTCACGGCAGGACCACCAGGGACAGCCCCACCCGGGGCCGGACGGGCCACCCCTTGTTGCGGGGGATGAACTCCAAATCATCGGTGTATCCGAACTCGGGCCGCCCCATCAGCGCGTCCGCCGCGACCCCCAGCTCCACCGCTGTCCTCCGGGAGAAGCGCCAGCGGAAGGTCGTCTCCGGCCCCGCGAGCAACGCGGTGGTGAAGTTGGCCGGGGTCGGCTCGATGCCCCGGACCCGTGGCTCCGTCTTCCGGTCGTAGACATGGGCTCCCACGCCGACCCCCACCGCCCACCGCAGCGTGCGGTGCTGGAAGAGCGGTGTGTCCACCCATATCCCCGCGGTGTACTGCTGGACACGCACGATGGTCCGGCTGTCCGTCAGCTCCGCGGGAAGTCCCACGAACATCTGCAGGCGCAAGCGCACCCGCCGCAGCTCCCAGCCCGATGAGAGCGACAAGGCCCGGTGGCCCGAACCAGCATAGCCGTCCCAGGCCGTCATCGCTCCAATCGTGAACTGCCAGCGCCACCCCGCGGGCTCCATGGCCGCCGGGGGCATGGGCCACAGCTCCGGAGGCAGCGGCGCCCCGGGCGGTTCGGGGGGCACGGGCGCGGCGACGACCACGTCCTCCGGCTGGGGTTCCGGGCCGGCGGGAGGGACGACGTCCCCCAGGGGATTGCCCGCCTCCACCGCGCGCAGGGCGGAGCGCACGACGAGCGCCACGGCCTCCGCGCCCGCGGACCACTCCAGCTCGCCGGGCCTTCCCTCCAGCCGCGCGGTGCGGACGAAGAGGTGCCGGCCCTCCGGCGCCATGACGTACACGCGCAGCTCCGGCCCCTCGCGCTCGAACCAGAAGACGGCGCGCGCGTGGAACGCCTCCGCGAAGTCGACCACCGTGCGCCAGCGCGCCAGCGGCGTCCCGGTGAACGCGGGGCCGGGCATGGCGCGCAGCTCGATGGGCAGGTCGCTGCTCTGGCCCCGGACCCGCTCCAGCAGCGCCTGGTCCTCCTCGGAGGAGATGCGCGCCAGGGCCAGCCACGACGACTTCTCGCTCGCGTCCGCGCCCCCGCCGACACACAGGGCGACGGTGAGCACCGCCCGGATCCACACGACGCCCGATGCCATGCCTCGAAGGCTAGCGTCTCACGCGAGCGCCCGGGAAGCCCTGGAGCCTCGCGAATCAGGCTCGGACAAGCGCACGGAAAAGACGTGCTCTCCCTGCAACTATCCGGAGCGTCGACCGCTTCGGGGCTTGCATCCGCGGGCGCGTCCGTCAGCGCCCGACACGGGTATCGGCGGCGCGCAGCTCGCGGCTGACGCGCTCCGCCTCGCGGAAAACCCGCAGGAGGTTGCCACCGAGAATCTTGTGCAGCTGCTCGCGGGTGTAGCCCCGGGCGAGCAGGGCCTCGGTGATGCGCGGCAGGTCGGCCACGGAGTCGATGCCCTCCGGCGTGGAGTTGATGCCGTCGAAGTCCGAGCCCAGGCCCACGTGGTCCACGCCCGCCACCTTGGCCACGTGGTCGATGTGGTTGACGAGCGACTCGAACGGAGGCCGCTTCACGCGGCCGGCCATCTCGCGGCTGAGCGCCATCTCCGCGCGGAAGCGCGTCGCCGGGTCCGCGTCCTTGTTCCGGGCCTTCAGGGCCTCGCCGGCGGCGTCGCGCTCCTGGGCACCGGCGGCGTACGCCTTGCGGTACGTGTCGTCGATGAACGCGGAGAAGAAGTTCACCATGACGACGCCACCGTTGGCGGCCACGGCCTTCAGCATCTCGTCCGTCATGTTGCGCGGGTGGTCGGTGAGCGCGCGCGCCGACGAGTGCGAGGCGATGACCGGCGCCTTCGTCACCTCCAGCGTGTCGAAGAACGTCTTGTCGGACACGTGGGAGATGTCCACGAGCATGCCCAGCCGGTTCATCTCCCGCACGACGTCCCGCCCGAAGTCGGTGAGGCCGTCGTGGTGCTTCACGCGCGCCTCCTGGAGGTCGCCGGACGAGTCGGCCCAGTCGTTGGTGTTGGACCACGTCAGCGTCATGTACCGCACGCCGAGCCGATAGAAGTCGCGCAGCACGCCCAGGTCGTTCTGGATGGCGTGCCCGCCCTCGACGCCCATCAGCGCCGCCAGCTTCTTCTGTTTGCCAGAGCGCGCCGCCACGATGTCCTTGGACGACAGCGCCAGCACGAGCTGGTCCGGGCGCCGCTCGACGGCGCTCAGCACGGTGTCGATGAGCCGCAGCGCGCGGTGCGTCTCCTGCCCCGCGAACGCCTTGGGCTCCACCCAGATGGAGAAGAAGGCCGCGCCCAGGTTGCCGGCCCTCGCGCGGGCCAGGTCCAGGTGTCCCACGTCGCTGGCTGGAGGCGCGCCCAGGTCGAAGCCCTCCTCCAGCATGCGCAGCGGCGTGTCCACGTGCGTGTCGATGATGAGCGCCGACTCGTGGATGGCGCGCGCCTTCGCGGAGACGGGCGCGGGGGACGTGGCGAGCGCGGGGGCACCGAGCAGCAACGCGGCGGCGAGGAGGGAGCGATTCACGCGGGACCTCGGGAGCAGGGGCGCGGGGACTCTCCCACGGCGCCCGGCGGGGTTGAAGCCACTGACGGCAACGGACGCCTCAGCGCTGGACGGCGGCCGTCCCGCCCAGCCCGGTGTAGACGACCTCGAGCCAACGCGCGGTCGTCACGTGCCCCTCGCCGAAGGACTTGAACCGCTCCGGCAGGCCCTCGCGCTGGACCTGCTCGAGCGTGCGGCCGGCCGCCTTCTTCTGGCGCACCAGCGCGGTCGTCTCGCGCAGCATGGCGGCGAAGCGCTCCAGCGCCGCGCGGTCCGCCAGCTCGCCGTGGCCCGGGATGATGCGCGCGCCCGGCGGCAGCGACGCCAGCACCTGCTCCACGTTGCGCACGTAGCCCTCCACGCTGCCCCCCGCCTCCAGGTCGATGACGGGGAAGCGGTCGGTGAAGAAGAGGTCGCCCATGTGCAGCACGTTGCTGCCGACGAAGTACACCGTGCTGTCCCCGTCCGTGTGTCCGGAGGGCAGGTGTGTCAGGCGCACCTCCTCGCCGTTGAACCACAGGCTCAGTCCCTGCTGGAAGGTGATGACGGGCCGGGCATGCACCGGCGCGGGTGGCAGCGTCTCGCCCTGGCGCGTGCGGGGCTTCGACATCCGCTCGCGCACGGCGGCGTGCGCCACGATGGTCGCCTCGCTCCCCAGCACCGCGTTGCCCCCGGTGTGGTCCCTGTGGACGTGGGTGTTGAGGACGTAGGCGACCCTGCCTCCGCTCAGCGCGCGCAGCGCGGCGCGCACCTTGCCGATGAGCGGCGCCCACTCGTCGTCCACGACGAGCAGGCCGTCCGGCCCCACGGAGACCGCGATGTTGCCGCCCTCGCCCCGCAGCAGGTGGATGTTGCCGGCCACCGGCGTGGAACGGATCTCGACCTTCTCCACGTCCTTCGGCTGCGCGAGCGCGAGCAACGGCGACAGGACGAGCGCGACGATGCAGGGAATCCTCATGGAGCCTCCGGGGACTGCTTAGCAAGCTTCGCGGCTCCCGCATTCCCATCTTCGTCCGACGCGCCGCGTCCGGCGCGGTCCGTCAGGGCCTCGCGAGCGCGCCTCTCGCGCTCCGGGAGGCCGGTGGTGCGTCGCTGTCCGTCCTGGCGCGTGGACGGCCTGGCGCGCCGTGTACGGCGACAGGCGCCATCCCCAGAGGAGGGCGGCGCTGGCACGCGGGCTGCTCAAGCCCGGAGAGACCTCAGGCGGTCGAGCCGACGAGGCGGTCGCGCCGTGGTGGCGCGAGGCGGAGTGTGGAGGTGGCTGATGCTGATGGCGGGGAAGCGGCTAGCGGTGTTCTCCATTCGCGAGGGCAAGGGCGGGAGCATCTGGGTGCGGGCGGGGAGCGCCTTCGTCAACAAGGACGGCTCGCTGAACGTGCTGCTCGACGTGCTGCCGCTGGACGGCAAGCTGCACGTGCGCGAGGCGGCGGAGAAGCGGGAGGGGCCGGGCGTGGGCGGACGGTACGCGGGGGAGCTGGGGCTGGACGCGGCGCCGGTGGGGGGCCACTCGTGAGGGCGGGCCTGGCGGCGCTGGCGGCGCTGCTCCTGGCGACCCCGGGGCTGGCGGACGCCTCGCGGCTGCGCACGCAGTACTCCGGGGTGGTGAACCTCAACGACGCGACGGCGGACCAGCTCGACCTGCTGCCGGGCGTCGGGGCGAAGGCGGCGCAACGCATCATCGAACACAGGACGCGGCGGCGCTTCCAGCGGGTGGAGGAGCTGGTGCGGGTGAAGGGCTTCGGCAAGAAGCGCTTCCTCAAGCTCAAGCCCCACCTGTCGCTGGACGGCCCCACCACGTTGAGGGTGGAGCAGGTGCTCCCCCCTCCCGAGGGGAAGGAGGTGGTCGCCACGAGCCGATGAAAACCTGATTCGAAGCGGAACCCCTTTGGAAAGAGGGGCGCCGCCCGCCGGGAGGTCCTCGCTGGCGGGTGGCGCCCCGTTGGCGCCCTCGCGCGAGCGGCCGGGGAGCTGCCAGGCGGGATGCAAGAGTGGTTT
Source organism: Myxococcus stipitatus (assembly GCF_021412625.1). Next base: position 77,624 of record NZ_JAKCFI010000006.1, read on the forward strand.
GTATCCGGCGCCGGGCTGATAGAGCATCCGCCGCCATGACCCGACGACTCGCTTCCCTGCTCACCGCGCTGCCCGTGTCGGCCGCGCTGGTCGCTCCGCCCGTGCTCGCCTGCACCAGCATGCTGGTCAACAAGGGGGCCACGGCGGATGGCGCCACCCTGATGACCTACGCCGCCGACGCGCACGAACTGTACGGCGAGCTGTACTACACGCCCGCCCGCCGCCACGCGGCCGGGGCGCAGCGCGACATCATCGAGTGGGACACGGGCAAGTTCCTGGGCCGCATCCCCGAGGCGCCGGTGACGTACTCCGTCGTCGGCAACATGAACGAGCACCAGCTGTCCATCGGCGAGTCCACCTTCACGGGCCGCAAGGAGCTGGAGGGGCCCGCGGGCATCATCGACTACGGCTCGCTCATCTACATCGCGCTGGAGCGCTCGAAGACGGCGCGCGAGGCCATCCAGGTGATGACCACGCTGGTGGCCGAGCACGGCTACGCGTCCACCGGCGAGTCCTTCTCCATCGCCGACCCGAAGGAGGCGTGGCTCCTGGAGATGATTGGCAAGGGCGCCGGGCAGAAGGGCGCGGTGTGGGTCGCGCGCAGGCTGCCGGAGGGCTACATCACCGCGCACGCCAACCAGGCGCGCATCCAGCAGTTCTCGCGCAACGACCCGGACAATACGCTGTTCTCGCCGGACGTCGTCTCCTTCGCGCGGGAGAAGGGCTGGTTCAAGGGCGAGGACAAGGACTTCAGCTTCGCGGAGGCCTACAACCCGCTCGACTTCGGCGGGCAGCGCTTCTCCGAGGCGCGCGTGTGGAGCATCTTCCGTCGCGCGGCGCCGTCCCAGAAGCTGGGCGTGGAGCTGGTGGACGGCTCGTCGCCGGGCAAGCGCCTGCCCTTGTGGGTGAAGCCGGACAAGAAGCTGTCCGTGCAGGACGTCATGGGCCTGATGCGCGACCACTTCGAGGGCACCGCGCTGGACATGACGAAGGACGTGGGCGCCGGCCCCTACGCGGTGCCGTACCGCTGGCGGCCCATGACGTGGGAGGTGGACGGCAAGCAGTACGTCCACGAGCGCGCCATCTCCACGCAGCAGACGGGCTTCTCCTTCGTCGCCCAGATGCGCGCGAACATGCCGGCCCCCATCGGCGGTGTGCTCTGGTTCGGCGTGGATGACACGTCCATGACCGTCTACACGCCCATGTACGCCGGCATCCGGCAGGTGCCGCGCAACTTCGCCCAGGGCGTGGCCAGCCGGGGCAGCTTCTCCTGGGACTCGTCGTTCTGGGTGTTCAACTGGGTCTCCAACCAGGCCTACGCCCGCTGGAGCGACGCCTCCGTCGACGTCCAGAAGGAGCAGGGCGCGCTCGAGGGGCAGTTCCTGGCGGACCAGGCCGACATCGAGAAGACGGCGCTGGAGCACTACAAGCGCAGCCCGGAGGAGGCCCGCCAGTACCTCACCGCGTACTCCGTGCAGCAGGGCGAGAAGGTCCACGCCCGCTGGAAGAAGCTCGGGGAGTCGCTGCTGGTGAAGTACATCGACGGCAACGTCCGCGACGAGCAGGGCAAGGTCAACCACCCCAAGTACCCGGAGAGCTGGTACCGGCGCATCGTCCAGGAGACGGGCAAGAAGCTGGAGATGCCTCCGGAGCCGGAGCAGCCCAAGCCGGTCGCGGCCCCGGCGACCCAGCCCGCCCCGGCCCAGAAGCCGGCGCCCGCCCCCGCCTCCAAGCCCACCGTGGCCCCGGCCCCCTGAGCTCCCGGGGAACTCCCCTTCCCCGGAAATCGCCCCAGGTTTCAAGGGTATCCGGGCACCCTCCGCCCTCCGGCCGCCGAGCCGGGGGGTGGTGGGCCCCCTCGTCGGGCACCCGCCGGGAAGGGCGTGTGCGGCGCTCCGCGCGGGCGAGGGAGTTGTTTGGAGCGCCCACGTCTTGCCCGTGACTGATACACAACGGATTTTCCACGGCAGGGGGTCCGTGTCGCGCTAGACCTCCTGCGGCTCAAAAGACTTGGCAGAGACAGGGAGGCGGCAGGTGAGGGAAGATGAGGTCATGAAGGACACAGCCACTGGGGAGCCTGAACCCCACGAAGGCGAGCGGCCCAAGGGGCCGCCGCTCGGCGAGGTGCTCGAGTTCATGCGGTTGTTGTGGGCCGTGGACCATGGGCTCCAATCCACGTCGAAGCGGATGGAGTCGACGCTGGGCCTCACCGGGCCGCAGCGGCTGGTCATCCGGCTGGTGGGGCGCTTCCCGGGCATCACCGCGGGCTCGCTCGCCCAGATTCTCCACGTGCACCCGAGCACGCTGACGGGCGTGCTCAAGCGGCTGGAGAAGCGCGGGCTGCTGGAGCGCAAGTCGGATCCGCTCGACGGGCGCAAGGCGCTCTTCGCGCTGACCGAGCCGGGCCGCGCGCTTGACATCCCCTCCGAGGGCACCGTCGAGGCCGCCGTGCAGCGCGTGCTCGCGAAGATGTCCCGCAACCGCATCCTGTGCACGCAGGACGTGCTGACCGCGCTCGCGCAGGAGCTGGGTGGCGTGCCCGCGCCGGAAGCGCAGGCCTCCCCCGCCGAGTCGGACGCGCGCAAGTCGGCCACCCGCTGAGCCACCGCTCCACACCCCACCCGTCCTCGGCTCCGGGCGCTCGCGCCGCGACAGGCGCCTCGACTCCCCCTCGACATCCCCTCCGCGGAGGCGCCCGGCGCGCCTCCCTGGCGGCCCTTCCGGGTACCGCCGGGCCCCCGTGTGCCCGCGCTTCCCCGTCCGGCGGGGGCTGGCTTCGCGTCCGGGGGGACACGGCGGGCGTCCCAGGAGGGGATGTCCCCGGGCGCCCCACGCGTTGCCTCCCGGACCCTCCGACGGCCGGCTCCTTCCGGCGGCGGACACCCTGCTTCCGGCGTATGAAGCCCGTTGGCCCAAGCACCTCGCGGCCCGTCGGACGTTGCTAGAGAATCGGGAAATAGCCACCCCCGCCGGGGGTTGCCTCGACACCGAGCGGACAGGACAGCGTGAACCTCGACACACCGCAGAGCCCAGGCCCCGAGCTGCCGCCCCCGCCCCCACCGCCTCCCCCGGAGCCGCCGGCCCGGGCGCCGCGGGAGCCCCGGGGGCGGGCCGTCGCGGCGCTCCTGTCCACGGTCCGCGCCCGACAGCGCCGGCACCTGTGGGCGCAGGGCCTCGCGCTGGGCCTCGCGAGCGCGGGGGCGCTGTGGGTGGGTGGCGGCTTCCTCGCGCTGGTGGCGCCCCGGCTGGGCGGCTCGCTGCTGGCGCTGGCGGTGCCCGTGGGCGTGGCCGTGGCGTGTGTCTTCGGCGTCTGGCTCTCCGGCCGGCGGGTGGGTGACGACGCGCGCACCGCGCGGCTGGTGGGCGCGCGGCGCCCGGAGCTGTCGCTGGACGTGCTCGCCGCCGTGGAGCTGATGCGCGAGGAGGGCTCGCCCGCGCGGGGCTCCGAGGAGCTGGCGGACGCGTTCCTCGGGCAGATGGACACGCGGGTGCGCACGGTGGACGTGCGCGCGGTGGTGGACGACCGGCCGCTGCGGCGCTCCGCGTTGGCGTCGGGCGGGGCGCTGGTGCTGCTCGTGGGGTTGATGGCCCTGTTCGGCGGCAAGTGGTCCGCGGGCTTGAAGCGCGTGCTGGAGGCGGCGCGCAGCCCCCAGGCGCGCGCGCAGGTGGAGCCCATCACCGGCGACATCGAGCTGACGTACCGCTACCCGGCGTACACGGGGCTGGCCCAGCGCACGGTGCCCGGCACCAACGGCGAGGTGAGCGCGCCGGCCGGCACGGAGGTCGTGCTCAAGACGCGCTCGGACCGGCCGGTGGAGCGCGCGGAGCTGGTGATGGAGGGGCAGCAGCCGGTCCCCCTGCGCGTCGACGGCAACCGCGACCTGCAAGGCAGCTTCGTGGCGAGGCAGAGCGGGCACTACCACTTCGTGTTCTACGGCCGCCGAGACCAGGTGCTGGCCGTGGGCCCGGACATCCCGCTCACGGTGGAGGCGGACAAGGCGCCCCAGGTGACGCTGCTGACGCCCGCGGCGGAGCTGGAGGTGGACCCGGGACAGAAGGTGACGCTCAAGTACGAGGCCACGGACGACTACGGCCTGTCCGGGCTGGCGCTCGTGTTCCGCGCGCCCGGCGCGCAGCAGGACACGCGCGTGCCGCTGCGCCGCGAGGATGGCCGCCGCAGCCGCGACACGTACACCTGGGACCTGGGCGGCCTGAAGCTGGACCCGGGCGACCGCATCACCTACTTCATCGAGGGCCAGGACAACGACGCGGTGGAGGGGCCGAAGAAGGGCGTCAGCCGCACGCAGGTGCTGCGCATCTACTCCGCCTCCGAGCACCTGCGCGCGGCGCTGGAGAAGGTGGAGCTGCTCTGGGGCCGCATGGTGGACCACCTCGCCGACCGGCTGGAGGGACCCGAGCGCGCGCGGCAGAAGGACGCGCAGGCCATCGCCGCGGCGGGCTCCGTGGACACCACCGGGCAGCAGCTCATGTCCGACATGCGCGCGCTGGCGCAGGAGCTGTCGCGCGAGCGCGACGTGCCCAGCGAGCTGGTCAGCGCCCTCTCCAACATCTCCGAGTCCCTGGGCAGCCACATCAACGGCACCGCGGACTACCGCCGGCTGTACCTGCGCACGCAGCGCGCGCGGGGGGACGACTGGGGCGTCGGCAACCGGCTGTCGGCCGCCGTGACGGAGGAGATTGGCGAGCTGGAGAAGGACATCCTCTACCTGGAGTCGCTGCTGGACCGGCAGAAGCTGGAGGCCATCCAGGAGCTGGCCAAGCAGCTCTCCAACGAGCGGCGCGAGCTGTCGCGGCTGGTGGAGCAGTTCAAGGCGAACCCGGACGAGGCCGCGCGCCAGGCCGTCATGGAGCAGATCCAACAGCTCAAGCAGCGCATCCAGGAGCTGATGCAGCGCATGGCGGAGATGCGCAAGAGCATCCGCGACGAGCACCTCAACGCGGAGGCCCTGGCCGAGATGATGAAGGACCAGGACATGCAGAGCGCCCTGGACGAGGTGGAGAAGCTGATGCGCGAGGGCAAGACGGACGAGGCGCTCGCGAAGCTCCAGGAGCTGGGCATGCAGATGGACGAGATGCTCAAGAACCTGGACGAGGCGAACGAGGAGTTCGGCGCCGAGCAGCACCCGGAGCTGGCGGAGAAGTTCGGCAAGTTCATGGACGAGCTGAAGAGCACGGTGGACGAGCAGCAGCGCGTGGCGGACCAGACGCGGCAGCTGCGCGACCAGGCGCGCAACCAGAACCGGGAGCGGCTCACCCAGCGCGGCGAGAGCATCAAGGACGAGCTGTTGCGCAAGGTGCAGCAGGCCCAGCAGAGCTACGACAAGCTGAACCCGGAGAACCTCAACAGCCGCGCGGCGCGTCCGCTGGAGGAGGCCCAGTCGGAGCTGCGCAACGTGGAGAACGCGCTGAAGGTGAACGACTTCGACCTGGCGGCGGAGGCGGCGACGCGCGCGGAGGACGCGGCGCGGCAGCTGTCCAGCATGGGCGAACAGCAGAAGCAGCTCGACGAGATGTTCGGCAACCCGCCCGAGGTGCGGCAGCAATCCGCCGAGATGGCGCAGCGGCTGGAGCGCGACGCGCGCAACGTGCAGGACGTCAACCGGCAGCTCCAGTCCCTCTTCCCCCCGCCGGGCTCGCAGCTGTCGCCGCAGGAGAAGCAGCAGCTCCAGCAGCTCGCCCAGCAGCAGCAGCAGCTCGAGCAGCGCGCGCAGGGGCTGCGTCAGCAGATGGAGGAGATGGAGCAGATGGCGCCGCTGTTCGGCGAGGAGGCCGCGCAGCAGATGGAGGGCGTGGGCCAGCGCATGGGTGAGGCCGCGCAGCGCATGCAGGGCAAGGACCCGGGGCGCGGGTACGGGGAGCAGCAGGCGGCGCTGGAGGGCCTGCGCCAGTTCCAGCAGCAGATGCAGCAGGGGCAGAAGGGCGGCAAGGGCGGCCTGCCGCTGCCCCGGGGCATGAGTGGCCGGCAGCGTGGCAGCAACGGCAGGGACCCGCGGGAGAAGGTGGAGCTGCCGGACGAGGACGCGTTCCAGGCGCCCAAGGAGTTCCGCAAGGACCTGCTGGACGCGATGAAGCAGGGAGCGCCGGAGAAGTACCGCGAGCAGGTGAAGCGCTACTACGAGGAGCTGGTGAAGTGAGCGACCATCGCGCGAGCCGCTGGGTGGCGCTGGTGCTGGGCGTGGTGTTGTCGGTGCCCGTCGCCGCGCAGGACGCCGCGCTCAAGGACGAGGTGAAGGAGCGCCTGGGCCGGGTGGAGCAGGGCCTGGATGACTGGGACGTGCCCGGGGCCAAGCGCGAGCTGGCCGAGGTGGAGGCGCTGATTCCCTCCGACGTGGAACCCCTGAAGTACTACCAGGGCCGGGTGGCCTTCGAGGAGGGCCGCTACGACGACGCGGTGGCGCTGCTGGAGGGCGCCAACATCGAGGACAAGCCGGGCAGCTACCTGCGGCTGGCCAAGGACACGCGGGACATCGTCAAGAAGCACCAGCGCGCGGAGAGCGAGCACTTCATCTTCCTCCATCCGCCGGGCAAGGAAGCGGTGCTGGTGCCCTACGCGCTGGAGACGCTGGAGGCCATCCACCGCGCCATGGCGGAGGACCTGGGGTGGACGCCGCCGGGCGGGAAGATTCGCGTCGAGGTGGTGAACAACGCGCGAGAGCTGTCGCGCGTCAGCACGCTGACGGAGAAGCAGATTCGCACCACGGGAACCATCGCCATCTGCAAGTTCAACAAGCTGATGGTGACGAGCCCCAAGGCGGTGGCGCAGGGCTACGACTGGCAGGACACGCTGGCGCACGAGTACATCCACCTGGTGGTCAGCCAGATGAGCCGCAACACGGTGCCCATCTGGTTGCACGAGGGGCTGGCCAAGTTCCTGGAGTCGCGCTGGCGCGGCAAGGCGGGCCTGGCGATGACGCCGTCGACGCAGGCGCTGCTGGGCAAGCGGGTGAAGGCGGACACGCTCATCCCCTTCGAGAAGATGCACCCGTCGATTGCCTTGCTGCCCACGGCCGAGGACGCGGCCACCGCGTTCGCGGAGGTGTTCTACGCCATCGACTACGTGTACCAGTCGCGGGGCGCGGGTGGGCTGCGCGCGGTGGTGCACGAGTTGAAGACGGGGCAGACGGACCGCAAGGCGGTGGAGGCGGCGATGGGCATGTCCTTCCCCCTCTTCGAGAAGGCGTGGCTGGCGCACATCAAGAAGCAGCCCTTCCCGTCGGAGCTGGTGCCCCGCGACGACCGCGTGGTGTTGAAGGAGGACGCCAAGGGCAAGGTGAAGGACGACGGGGAGAAGAAGGGGCGGGAGATCTCCTTCGGCGACTTCACCGAGGTGGCGGAGGTGCCGGCGCGGAAGTTCGCGCACCTGGGGGAGCTCTTGCGCGAGCGAAACCGCGTGAAGGCGGCGGCCGAGGAGTACGCCAAGGCGCACAAGCTGGTGGGCGACAAGTACGAGTCGGTGTCCAACAAGTACGCGCTGACGCTGCTGGAGCTGAAGCGGCTGGACGAGGCGGAGGCGGTGCTGCGCGGCAGCCTGCGCGTGCACCCGGGCTCGCCGGCGACCAACGTCCACCTGGGGCGCATCCTGTTGCACCGCAAGGACTACGCGAAGTCGAAGACGGCGTATCTGGAGGCGCTCGCCTCGGACCCGTTCGACCCGGAGATCCACGTGGCGCTCACGCGCATCCATGGCGCGCTGGGCGAGACGGCGCTGGCCTCGCGGGCCAAGGCGGCGACGGTGGTGCTCACGGGGCTGGAGGCCGCCGAGGTCGAGAAGCTCGCGCAGCAATTCCTTCGTGAGGAGGGTGAGCTGTCGGAGATGAACGTCGGCGGCGCGGCGCCTCAGCCGGCGGCGGCTCCCGCGCCCGACGCGGGGCGATGAGGGAGACGGGGCCCGGCTAGACTTCCTCGAACCGGGTGCCCGTGACGTTGGCGTCCTCCAGGGCGTGCTTGATGGACTCCGCGACGATGAGCGCGAGGTCCCACCCCCAAGGGCGGAAGACCTTGGCATCCCCCACCTTCGTGGGGTCGATCCTCATGCCGTAGACGCTTCGGTACTGGCCGAGCCTGTCGGGCCGTTCATCCTCGGGCTTCCAGTACAGCACCTCTTCCGTCGCCTCATCGTCGATGCAGCGGATGAGCTTCGTGGCCACGAGGATCTGGTACTCGTCCGGAGAGCCCGTGACGTCGACCGGGAGCAATTGCACATCGTCTGGCGCCAGCTCGGCGAAGAGAGTGGCGACCCGAAGGTTGACCACGACCGTTCTGCCGGCTCCAGCCATGTTGAACTCACGTCGATGCCCAGGCTCGTCGACAGGAATCGTCATGCGACGATACGCCTCGACGCGCTGCCCCGACGTGAACTCCTTCATGTTCTCCAGTTCCCGCCCTCGATGATCAACCGGAGTCCCCAGGTACCAGTTCTCCGCCAGCACCTCTTCATCGAGCCTGAAGTATCGAGGGTGATTCGGCATGGTCGACCATCCCAGGGGCTTCAGCCCCCCTGCGTCACGAGCCTGTGAAGCATCGTCCCAGGAGTCTGAGCCTCCTTCGCGAGATTCCGTAGCTCAATCGTGAGGGCCTTCCGACAATCAGCCACGCGGCGACAAGCCCCCAAGGCATTCTCCAACCGGTCCAAGACATACCGATGATACTTGAGCGGATGCGGTCCCCCGTGCCCTACGACCTCGACGATGTTCTCAGGGTCCTTCAGGTCCATTCCCGCTCTGCCAAAGAGCTTTCGGAACCGTGGCGTCCAAGGACCACCCCGCGCGGTAGAGACGTCGTTCTTGTTCGTGGCGATGTGGTGACGCTCCCCGCCTCCGCCACCCATCCCCTGGCTCGCCATGGCGAGCGCATTCGGGGCGAGGGCGATGGTGAAGCCCTCGGTGCTCATCGCCACCGACCGCACGCTTCCCACCGCCGCATACTGGAAGCCCGCTTGCGACTCCACCGCCAGCGCCGCGGGCGCGGAGCCCGGCAACCTCGCTGACTTCGCCGCCAGTCCCGCCGTGTTGCCCACCGCCGCCGTCACCAACATCACGAAGACTCTCGCCGCGTTCTCCCCCACGACCTCGCCGTATGCCTCACCCGCCGCGCTGAGCTGCTCGAAGCTCCGCGCCTCGTCCACCCTCCGCACCAGCGTCAGCCACCCATCCAGCAGGCGCCACACCGTGTCCACGCCCAGGTAGGCAATGGCGACGGCCGTCAAGGTCGCGGCGGCCCCCTTCGACAAGGGTTCCGGCAACACCCAGAGCAGCAAGTACATCGTCGCCGACGCGGTGAGCGTCGCCATGACGGCCGTCGGGTCCGTCAGCTCGCCGAGCGCCTGGGCCGTCTCGTCCCATACCGAGTCCATCGCGATGGCCAGCGCCCAGGCGTATTTCCCGTCGCTGCCCAGCAGTGGCCCTTCGTCCAGCAGCCGCAGGCAGTCCCCTGGGCGGTCCTTCCGCTCGCACCACTGGCCATAGGCACGCGTCAGTGCGTCATCCGCGTAGGCCTCCAGCAGGCGAGGACCCTCGCCCTCCACGCGCTGCGGAACCAACCGCGCGGCACGTGGCTCGTACCGGTACACCCCGCTTCGGGCCGGCACTCCGAAAAACGCTCGCGCATCCTGCATGGGGCCGCGGACGGGACTCACGTCCCGAGCCAGCTCCACCATCGCCGCCTCGAACTCGTCGTCATCGAGCTCCGCCGCGCGCACCTCCGCGCCGGGCTCCTCGCTTGGAGTGACGACGAAGGAGTCTCGGCCCGTCTCGAGGCACACGACCCGACTCGCCGTGCATCCCGTGGCCGCCAACAGCCAGAGCAGCGACACCGCCCAGCGAACCACCATGTGGCATCCCCCAACGCACGGCCCGCTCCATGTCGAGCCCCTGCAAGGGGATACCAAGTCGTCCTGACAACCCTCCGAGGCCCCCTCACGGAACCAACCCCGCACAGCCCCCGTCGCCCATCACGGAAATGACCGCGGAACCTTCAGCACGGAACCACGGCGTGGACACGCATCAGCCACCAGCCCCCTTCCTGAAGTCGTCCGCACCGCGCCAGCACCCGCCCCTTCTCCGACAGGCACTCGCGGCATCGAGCCCTCTCGAAACTCCGTGACTTGCGCGAGGAGACACGGAGCAAAGCGCCCGTCCCCCCGCTCGCGGCCTGGGCACGAGCTCCCCACCCTTCCGAGTGACGCGGCTGCGCGCCGTGGCCCGCATCGTACGGCCCACGGACATGCACCCTCCCCTCGCGCCCACCGCGCCCCTAGCTTCCTCCATGGACTTCCACGCGTGGGTCTCGACGGCGGCCCGACTCATGGAGGGCGCGGGCGTGGCGGTCATGGTGCTGGGCCCCGTCTTCGCCCTCGTGAAGGTGCTCGGCACAGTCAAGAACGCACGAGCAGGCGAGACCTACCGGCGCTTCCGCCTCGACCTGGGCCGCGCCATCCTGCTCGGCCTCGAGTTCCTCGTCGCCGCCGACATCATCCGCACCGTGAGCAACGCCCCCACGCTCCAAGGCGTCCTCACGCTCGGCCTCATCGTCCTCATCCGGACCTTCCTCAGCTTCACTCTGACAGTGGAGCTGGAAGGTCGCTGGCCGTGGCAGTCCTCGCGCGAGCCGTCGTCACATGCCCGCTCCGACGACGAGCGCTCCGCCTGACGCACCCGACGTCCGGGGCTATTCCGCGAGGCACGGGGTTCGCGCTAGGACGCGCGCCATGTCCCTCCGCCCCTCCTCCCTGCTCATCCTGCTCGCCCTGGGCGCCCTCACCACCGGCTGCTCCGGCAACAGCGGCACCATCTGCGACAAGCGTCAGGAGTGCTTCAGCTCCGGCCTCGACACCGGCAAGTGCGAGAAGGCCATCGACGCCTGGGCCGACGAGTCTAGGAACAACGAGGACCGCGTCGCCGAGTGCGCCGACTGCGTGTCCGGCAACAGCTGCTCGCGGGTCATCGAGAAGTGCATCGACGACTGCCTCGGCATCCCCTGAGGCGGCCCTGATACACGCGGGGCCCGCGCATCACCTGCCGCGGGCCCCGGTGGACTACACGTGGACTAGCGCGTCCACTGGTCCAGCCACGCCAGCACCTCGTCGTGCCACTGGAGGCTGTTCGCCGGACGCAGCACCCAGTGGTTCTCCTCCGGGAAGTACAAGAGCTTGGAGGGGATGCCCCGGCGCTGGAGCGCGGTGAACGTGCCCAGGCCCTGCGTCTCCACGACGCGGAAGTCCTGGCCGCCGTGAATCACCATCATCGGCGTCTTCCACTTGCCCACGTGCTCGATGGGGCTGTGCTTGCGGTAGCCCTCCGGGTTGTCCCACGGCGTGCCGTGGTGCTCCCACTCCGGGAACCACAGCTCCTCGGTGTCGAAGTAGCCCATGCGCTCGTCGAGGATGCCGTCGTGGTTCACCAGGCACTTGAAGCCGTCCGCCCAGTTGCCGGCGATCCAGTTGATCATGTACCCGCCGTAGCTCGCGCCCAGCGCGCACTTCTTCTCCTTGGAGATGAACGGGTAGCGCTGCAGCGCGGTGGCCAGGCCCTTCTGCAGGTCCTCCAGCGGCTTGCCGCCCCAGTCGTCGCGGATGGCGTCCGTGAACGCCTGCCCGTAACCCGTGGAGCCGTGGAAGTCGACCATGACGGCCACGTAGCCCCGGCCCGCGTACACCTGCGGGTTCCATCGGTAGTGGAAGTGATTGCCGAACGAGCCCTGCGGACCGCCGTGGATGAGGAAGGCCAGCGGGTACTGGCGCTTCGGGTCGAAGTCGACCGGCTTCACCACGTACGCGCGCACCGTCTCGTTGTTCCAGCCCGGGAACTCGAACTGCTCGAACCCGCCGAAGCGCACGCGCGCCAGCGTGTCCTGGTTCACCTGGGTGAGCTGCCGCGCGCCCGTGCCGTCCGCGTTCATCACGAACAGGTCCGCGGGCGAGTCCAGGTCGTCGTGCACGTAGACGATACGGCCCCCGGCGGCCGGCTGCGGCGAGTCATCCGTGCCGTCCTGGGTGAGCTGGCGCACCGGGCCGCCGGCCACGTCCAGCGCGAACACCGGCTGCTGGCCGATGTGGTTCGCCGTCGCGTACAGCGTCTTGCCGTCCGCGCTCCACGCGAGGCTGCCCGCGGAGCGGTCCCAGTCCTCGGCGAGCACGCGCTCCTGGCCGCCCGGCCACGCGCGCACGATGACGCGGTAGCGGTCCGCCTCGTAGCCCGGCCGCGACATGGCCAGGTACGCCAGCGACTTGCCGTCCGGGCTGAACACGGGGCTGGTGTCGGTGGCGCGGTTCTTCGTGGTCAGCTTGGTGGGCTTCACCTTGCCGTCGATGGGCGCGACGAACAGGTCCAGGTCCGTGGACCAGGACTCGGCGCGGCCCACGTCCCGCGCGGTGAAGACGACGCTCTTGCCGTCCGGCGTGAAGGTGTACTCCTCCGGGCCACCGAAGGGCTTCGACGGGCCGTCCGCGTCCATGCCCTTCATCACGTCCACGGGCGTGCCGCCGGCCACGGGGACGACGAAGATGTGCGAGCGACGGCCGTCCTTCCACGTGTCCCAGTGGCGCGCGAAGAGCTTGTCGTAGGTGCGGCCGGTGGCCTTGCGCTTGGAGCGGTCCGCCTCGCGCTGGGTGTTGCAGTCCAGCGTGGCGCAGTCGGGGAACACCTCCATCGACACGGCCAGCTGGGTGCCGTCGCGCGACAAGCGGAAGGTGCCCACGTCCAGGGGGAGCTTCGTCACCTGGAGCGGCTCGCCGCCGTCGACGGGCAGGCGCCACACCTGGGAGGAGCCGCCGCGCGAGGACAGGAAGAAGACGCTCTTGCCGTCCGGCGCCCACACGGGGTCCGAGTCCGAGTCCGGGTGCGAGGTGAGCTGGCGAGGGGCGGCCTCGGCGTCGAGCGACACGAGCCACAAGTCATTGCGGCCCCGGTTGGCTTCCAGGTCCGTGGTCCGCAGCACGTAGGCAACCTGCTTGCCGTCGGGGGAGACGCGCGGGTTGCTCAGCCGACGCATCGAGACCATGTCCTGGTGATTGAACGGCTGGGTCCGGGCGGGCGCCGGGGCGGCGCCGAGGGCCAGGGCCGCGACTAGCGACAGCGGCAAGGTGTCCTCCTGGGTGGGGCCGCGCGCCTCCCTCCAGGTCGGTGCGCGGACGTGGCTTTGCGGGGTGGACGGTGCCCGCTCCTCGGGGCGCTGTCCACCTCGGGGCGCCGGAACAGGCGGACGGGCCCCGTATGCCCGGCCCCGTGTGATTCGCGCACAGAGGGGGCGCCCCGGACGGGCGGAAAGCATGACGTGGCGCGGCGCCCCGGTTAGTCACAGCCCCATGAGCGAGCCCATCACCGTCCGCGTCTGGTCCGATTTCGTCTGTCCCTGGTGCTACGTCGGCCTCCAGGAGGTCAAGAAGCTCCAGCGCGACTTCGACATCCAGGTGGACTGGCGCCCCTTCTTCCTGCGCCCGGAGACGCCCCCGGAGGGCCTGCCCCTGCCAGCCCACATCCGCGAGAAGATGAAGGACCCGAACAACCCCCTCAAGCAGCGCGCGGCTGCGGCGGGCCTGACCATGGTGGACCGAGACGTGATTCCCTCCACCCGGCGCGCCCACCAGGCGACCGAGTACGCGCGAACCCAGGGCAAGCTGGAGCCCTTCCACGCCGCCCTCCTGCGCCGCTACTGGAGCGAGGGCCAGGACCTCTGGCAGTGGGAGACGCTCCGGGGAGCCGCCGAGGAGGTGGGCCTGGACGCGGACGCGCTCCAGCGCGCCGTCGAGGGGGGCCAGTTCGAGAAGGTGGTGGAGGACCTGGTGAACGAGGCCCGCGCCATGGGCGTCAACGCCGTGCCCACCTTCGTGCTCGGCGACCGCTACGGCATCCAGGGCGCGCAGGACTACGCCGTGTTCAAGCAGGCGATGGAGCGGCTGGGCGCGAAGCCCCGCTGACGCGCTACAGCCCGGTCAGCAGCACGAGCAGCCGCCACGGCGTCTCGGGGCCGCCGTCGCCCATCAACCCCCGGGCGAGCGCGTGCAGCTCCGGGGCCTGCTCCAGGTGCTTGGCCCCCAACTGGAAGCACTCCACCGCCGCCGCGTCCAGCCGGGCGCGGGCGTCGGGCGACGCCAGGAGGTCCTCGCGCTCGCACAGCGCCACGACCTCCGGGTGCCCCAGCAGCAGCCAGCGCGCCACGGCCGCGCGCAGCGCCAGCTTGAACACGTAGTCCATCACCGAGGGCGCGTCGGTGAACGGGTGGCGCAGCCAGTGGTTCACCGCGTGGTGGCGCGCGTACTGCTCCAGGCGCTCGCCCAGCGCCGGCTCCAGCCGCTCCCGTCGCGCCACATAGTGGGTCCACCGGGCGTCGGGCGCGGCCTCCGCGCCACCGTACGACGCGCGCACCGCCTCCGCCAGCGCGAGGAAGCGCGGGGAGCGGACGGCGCCCAGGCGCGCGTCGAGCGCCGCGGCGCAGATGCCCGCCCACGGTCCGCCGGGCAGGGACACGGAGCGGAAGCCCGTGCCCAGCGCGGCCAACACCTCGGGCACGTCGAACGGGAGGAGCACCTCGTCGAGCCGAGCCTCCGCGCCCTCGCGCGCCTCGCCCCGGAAGGACTCGGTGCCTCGGAAGTAGAAGCCCTCCAGCCGCTGCGCCAGCTGCCCCAGCATGAACAGCCGCGCGCCGAAGGGGTGCTCGCGGCGCTGGAGGATGCGCAGCGCCAGCCCCCGCACCCGCTCCGCGTGCCGCGTCCAGCCCTCCTCCGCGTCCGCGCCGCCCAGCTCCCGCGCCAGCTCCGGCCGCACCGCGAGCTCCGGCGCGACGGCGTCCAGCGCCAGCGCGTCCTCGGAGAGCAGGCACAGGCGCACCACCTCCGGACAGCCGAAGGAGCCCGCGACCTCGAGCCGGGACTCCCGGCGCGTCACGGCGCGAGGGAACAGGGCGCACGCGTCCGGCAGCACCGCCTCGCCGTGCTGGTGGTGCAGCGAGCACAGGCGCCGGGGGTCGAGGAACGCGCAGTGCCCGTCGTCCCCCTTCGCGACGTACGCCACGTCGTCGTCGGAGGCCGAGTCGGGGTTGGGCAGCACGAGCGCCTCCACGCGCGCCGCGTCCGGGCCCCGCGCGACGGTGTCGCGCAGCAGGCGCCAGCGCGTCCGGCTCACCGGGACGACGAGCCCGGCGCAGCAGGTGTCCTCGCAGTCCGCCGCGAGGCACCGGAAGCGCGTCATGTAACGAGGCGCGGTGGCGGTCATGGCCCTCCCGGGCTCAGGCGTCGGACCCGCCGTGCAGCGGGTCCTCGCCCAGGTCCTCGTCGCTCCAATCCTCGTCGAACGCCTCGCGGTCCAGCTGGGCGAAGAGGCGCACCACGCAGCCGCCGCAGATGGCGGCCCCCTCCGCGCCGGGCAGCAGCCGACCCGCGTCGTGCTCGAAGACGCCGCAGAACGAGCACCGACGCTGGACGGAGGACGCGCCCATCTACTTGCGCCCCAGCGCCTTCTTGACGAAGCCCCAGAAGCCGCCCGCGCGCTCCTTCAGGTCCGCGCCGCGTCGCTCCTCGGCGGCCTTCACGGACTCCTTGCTCACCTGGAGCTGCTTCTGGAGCTCCTCCGGCGAGTAGCGCGTGGCCAGCGTGGCCTTCACCTCCTTGCGCGTCGAGTACTCGCGCGCCTCGACATGCAGCACGCATTCCGAGTCGAGCTTGAGGGTGACGGCCACGCGCACCGAGCCCTTGGGCCCCTTGGGCAGGCCCTCGATGCGCACCGTGCCCAGGTACTCGTTGGCGGAGATGTGGCTGTCCTCGCCCTGGAAGATGGACAGCTCGAGGAACTCCTCGTTGTCCTTGTTGGTGCTCAGGGCGAAGGAGCGCTGGGCGGGCAGCGGGCTGTTGCGCTCGATGACGCGCTTGAAGGCGCCGCCGGGCATGGCGAGGCCCACCGTCATGGGCAGCACGTCGATGAGCACCACGCTGCTCACCTTGTCCACCGAGCCCGAGTAGAGCGCCGCGCCCAGGGCCACCGCCTCGTCCGCGTTGACGCTGGCCTGCGGGCCCTTGCCGAACAGGCCCTTGAGCTTGTCGCGCACCAGCGGCATGCGGCTCATGCCGCCCACGAGGATGATGTCGTCCACCTCGCTCGCCTTGAGCTTGGCGTCCAGGAGCACGTCGCGCACCACGTCCACGGTGCGGCTGAGCAGCGGGTCGCAGATCTTCTCCAGCTCCTGCCGCGTCATCACCACGCGCAGGTCGCGCGGTCGGCCCGCGTCGTCCATCATCAACATGGGGATGTGGACCTCGAAGCTGGCGCGCTCGGACAGCGCCATCTTCGCGCGCTCGGCCGCGTCGCTCACGCGCGACAGGGCGATGCCGTCACCGGTGAAGGCGATGCCCTCCTTCTCCTGGAAGCGCGCCAGGAGGAAGTCGACGATGAGGTTGTCGAAGTCGATACCGCCCAGGAAGATGTCACCGCCGGTGCCGAGCACCTCGAAGACGTTCTTCTCGATTTTGAGGATGGTGGCGTCGAAGGTACCGCCGCCCAGGTCGTAGACGAGGACCTTCTTGTTCAGCTCGCGGTTGAGGCCGTAGGCGAGCGCGGCGGAGGTGGGCTCGTTGAGGATGCGCTCCACCTTGAGGCCCGCGAGGATGCCGGACTTGCGCACCGCCTCGCGCTGTGGCTCGGAGTAGTACGCGGGCACCGTCACCACCGCGCGCTCCACCTTCTGGTTGAGGTGGGCCTCCGCCATCTCCTTGCACTCGCGGAGGATGATGGCCTGCACCTCCTCCAGCGACAGCACGGTGTCGCCCAGTCGCACGGCGGCGCGGCCGGCGACGTCGGGGACGATGTCGTAGTGGAAGCGCTCGCGGACCTGGTTCACCACGGCGCTGTCGTAGGGACGGCCGACGAGCCGCTTGGCGCCGTAGATGGTGTGCTGCGGGCGCAGCACCAGCTGGCTCTTGGCGCGGTGGCTGACGAGCAGCTTGGCCTGCGCGTTGAGCGAGATGATGGAGGGGATGGTGTTGTAGCCCTCGCGCGAGCGCAGCACCATGGGCCGCCCGTTGGAGAGCAGCGCCACGCACGAGTTGGTCGTCCCCAGGTCGATGCCGATGACGGGGCCGGTGCCGGTGATTTGCGGCGGAGGCGGCAGGAACACCGTCTTGGGCAGGCCCCGCTCGTCGAGCCCGGGCGCCGCCATGGGCGTCGCCGGCTTCGCGGCGGGGGACAGCAGCGTCGGCGTCCCCACGGGCTCGGGGGCCTTGGGGGCCTCGCGACGCACGTTGGGCAGCGTCGCGGCGGGCGGAGGCGGAGGAGGCGCCACGGCCGCGGGCGGCGGAGGGGGCGGACGGAACGCGGGCGGCGACGCGACGGGCGCGGGCGTCGGCGGGGGAGGAGGACGGGGCGCGGCGGGCTTCGCCACGCCGGGCGTGGCGCTCGCCTCCATCACCTCGAAGTCGAACTCGAAGGCCTCGTCGGAGATGCGGGAGCCGGCGCCGGGCGCGGGCGGAGGCGTCGTCCTGACCGGCGGCGGCGCGGCGGGAGGCAGCTCCTCCACGGCGTCGCTGAAGTCGAGCTCGAACTCCAGGCTCCCGCTCCGGGGCTTCGCGGCGGTGGCCGCGGGCGGAGGCGGAGGAGGCGGCGCGACGGGGCGCGGCGGCGGCGCGGCGGGCGCCTCCTCCACGGCCTCCGACAGGTCGAGGTCGAACTCCAGCGGCCCCCCACCGGACGGCGGAGGCGCTGGCGGCGCGGCGGGGCGCTTCGGCGGCGGCGGCGCGGCGGGCGCCTCCTCCACGGCCTCGGACAGGTCGAGGTCGAACTCCAGCGGACCGCTCGCGCGGGGCGCGGGGCCGGGCTTCGCGGGCGGCGAGGACTCGACGGCCTCCGACAGGTCGAGGTCGAACTCCAGCGGACCGCTGGCGCGCGACGCACCGGGCGACGTGGACGACTCCACCTCGAAGGTGAGGCCCACCTCGATGGGCGCCTCGTCGAGCGCCTCGCCCAGGGCCACGGGCGCGTCGGAGGACGGGGCGTCGAACTCGAAGTCGAGCCCGGGCAACGGCTCGTCCGCGTCGCCGGAGACGATGGGCGGAGGCGTGCTCGCGATGAGCTCGTCGAGCGGGATGTCCACGTCGCCGCTGGCCACCGGCGGCGGGGGCGAGAAGTCGAACGGCTCGTCCGGCGCGGGCGACGGGGCCTCGATGTCGTCGAAGAGCGAGTCGAGCGCGGCCCCACCCGCGCTGGCCAGGGGCTTCGCGGCGGGGACCGCCCGGGCCACGGCCGGAGCCACGGCGGGCCGGGACGGCACGGGCGCGATGGCGGGCGCGATGGACGGCGCCAGCGGGGCGACAGCCGGCGCGATGGACGGCGCCAGCGGGGCGACGGCCGGCGCGATGCCGATGCCGTCCCCTCCCGACTTGCCCAGCAGCATCATGTCCACGAGCGAGCGGCTCGCGGCGTCGAGTTCCTGGAACTGCAGGCCCATGCCCGGCGGGCCCGAGGGGTCTCCCACGTCGCGGACCCAACGCACCTCGGCGGTGCCACGCAGCACGCGGACACCGCCGGCGATCTGCACCTCGAACTTGACGGGGGTCCCCACGGGCTGTGGGGTGCGCGAACGGATGAACATCCCGCCCGGGCTCAGGTTGGTGGCGAACTCCTCCGCGAAGCTCCCCACGCTCTCATGCTTGAGCTTCACCAACAGACCTACCGCCTTCCGGTCCGTGGTGCGCCTGCCTTGATCCATAACGCGCCAACATCGCGGGCCGGAGGTCCGCGCTCAAGAGGGTTTTGACCCCTTGGTCGCCCGACAGGCCAATGGTGGACGGCAGGTGGGCCCGCGGCCTACCTGCACCTCCCTGTCGCCGCTATCCTCGCGGGGACAGGAGGACTCCCCGGCATGAGCACGCTCCCACTCACCGCGTCCGTGGCTCCACGCACCGCGTGGCTCGTCGACCGGCGGCACGACCTCATCTCCACGGTAGGGGGCCTGGGCGCGAGTCTCGCGTTGGTGGGGCTCCACGTCTGGGGTGGCGTCAGCGCGCTCGTGCTGTGGTGGGCCTGGGTGCTGGTGTTGGACGGACCCCATCTGTTCGCGACGGTGTCGCGCACGTACCTGGACGCTCGCGAGTGGGGGACGCGGCGCCGGCTCCTGCTGGGGAGCCTGGCGTGGTTCGGCGCGGGGCCGCTGTGCTTCGCGGTGTCGGTGGCCGTGGGGAGCAAGCTGCCGTTCGTGCTCTTCCTCACGTTCGCGTCGCTGTGGGCGTACTGGCACGTGGTGCGGCAGCACTACGGGCTGATGGTGCTGTACCAGCGCAAGGGGGGCGAGTCGTCGCTGGTGGACCGGCGGCTGGACGGCGTGACGCTGTACGTCGGGTTGCTGGCGCCCTTCGTGGCGTTCGCGGTGACCCACCCCAGCGCGCGGCGGCAGCTGGGCTTGACGGGAGCGCCGACCTGGGAGTCCGCGTTGGCGGCGGCGTGCTTCGCGCTGGCGCTCGCGGTGGTGGTGACGAACGCGGCGCGGCAGGTGTGGCGCTGGCGCGCGGGGCAGCGGGTGAACGGGCCGAAGCTGCTGATGCTGGGCGCCGCGTTGGGACTCTCCGCGCTCGTGTTCTGGCCCTCCATCGCTGCGCGGATGGACTTCATGATGTTCGCCGTGGCGGTGACGGCGTTCCACAACGTCCAGTACCACGGCGTCGTCTGGTTCTATCACCGCAACCGCTACCACTCGCCGGGCGCGGACACGGCGTCGTTCGGCTGGGCGCCGAAGGTGAGCCAGCGCTTCCTCGTCTACGCGGCCTGTGGCGTGGTGTTCACCCTGCTCTACCGGGGCCTGGGTTGCGGCTTCGGCACGCACCCGGGCTGCGGCGGCTTCGACTCGAAGCTGGCGCTGGGCGCTGGCCTGACGCTGCGCGACTTCATGGCGGGCTTCATCTGGGGCTTCGCCCTGCACCACTACTACCTCGACCAGCGCATCTGGCGCGTCAGCCGCGACGCGGGGCTGAACCGGGACCTGAGGCTGACGGCCGGCCCGCCCCACCCATCGCAACCCGGGGCCTGAGTTCGCGCCACGTCGTCCCGAGGCAGGGCCCCGGAGCCCTGGCCATGGCGTTGCACCTGCCTCTGGCCTTCATCTTGTCTGGAATCTCCGCTCGGGACTGGAAAGTCAGACGCGCCCCTATCCTGTGATGGCCGCGGAGCCAGGGCCACTGCTTCGTCCGAGAGAGCCCCCTCCAGGCCACGGCGAAGTCCAGCCGATACGACCCGTCCATCCATCCCAGGAGAGTTCCATGTCGCCATCAGGCTTTTCACCGAGTCGCACGAGCGCGCTGCTGCTCCTCTGCGCATCGCTCATGTCCGGCTGCGACCAGGGCAGCGCATCCCCGGCCGGGAGTGACGCGCCCAGTCCCGAGAGCACCGCGCCGGAAAGGCTGAACACCAGCGTGTGCGGCAATGCCATCCAGGAGGACGGAGAGCAGTGCGACGATGGGAACACCGACCTGGGCGACGGCTGCACGCCCTTGTGTACACGTGAGCTGCCTTGCGCCAACGGAAGCTGTCAGGCGCGCTGCGGTGATGGCCAGGTCATGGGCACCGAGGCGTGCGACGATGGCAACACAGCCGCGAACGATGGCTGCTCCGCGACCTGCCAGTTCGAGCCGGGCGCCCTCTGCCAGAACATCACCGAGCCCCCTCGGGACTTCCTGGACATCCCCATCGTCTACCGCGACTTCCGCGGCTACGACCTGCCAGCGACGGGCACCCTGCCCCGGGGCCACATCGACTTCGAGAACTCCAACGGCGGTCTGGAGATGGGCATCGTTGCCTCCACGCTGGATGTCCAGGGCAAGCCCGTCTACGCCAAGGTCGGAGTCGGCTCGAACAACACCCACGGCAAGGTGGCCTTCGACCAGTGGTACCGGGATGTGCCCGGCGTGAACCTGGCCCAGGCGTCGACCCTTCCGCTCACGCGGGCGTCCGACGGCAGCTACCTGTTCGACGACCAGACCTTCTTCCCCCTAGACGGCAAGGGCTGGGTGGCCGTCGGCCAGGAGCCGATGCGGACGAACAACGCGGGCAGCCCCAGCAACTTCAGCTTCACCAGCGAGCTGCGCCACCCCTTCACCTATCGCGGCACGGAGGTCATCACCTTCCGGGGCGATGACGATGTCTGGGCATTCGTCAACGGCAGGCTCGCCCTCGACATGGGAGGAATCCATGGCGCGATGAGCGGCACCATCAACCTGTCACAGCGCGCCGCTCAGCTGGGCCTCGTCCCCGGTGGCATCTACGAGCTCGTGGTGTTCCAGGCGGAGCGGCACACCGTGGGTTCCTCGTATCGGCTCGGGCTCTCCGGGTTCGACTTCTCCGTCACCCGGACGGAGTGCGTCTCCCCGCCGACGTGCGGCAATGGCGTGCTCGACCCGGGTGAGCAGTGCGACGACGGCGTGAACGACGGCGGTTACGGGCAGTGCGCGCCGGGCTGCGTGTTCGGCCCCCGCTGTGGTGACGGCGTCACGCAGAGCGGCGACGGCGAGCAGTGCGACGACGGCGTGAACGACGGCGGCTACGGTGAGTGCGCTCCGGGCTGCGTGCTCAGCCCGGCCTGCGGCGACGGCATCGTCCAGCTCGCGCAGGGCGAGCAGTGCGATGACGGCGTGAACAACGGCGCCTACGCGCGCTGCGCCCCCGCCTGCCAGTTCGGTCCTCGCTGCGGCGACGGCGTCCTCCACCTCTCCGCGGGCGAGCAGTGCGATGACGGCAACCTCCAGAACGGCGACGGCTGCGGCTTCACCTGCCAGCTCGAGCTTCCCTGACGCCTGAAGTCCGTCCCGCTCCGGAGGCCCTCACCTCCGGAGCGGTTCCCGCTCCTGGCCCCACGGGACGGCACGAACCCGCTCACTCCGGCGGCACGAACCGCAGGAACCCATCCTGGTCCCACGCGTCACCCTTGCCATCGCGCTGCCAGCCGGAGACCACGAAACCGCCCTCGGGCTCGGCCGCGACCCCTGTCGTCGCGAGCGTGCAGGTCCCGCTCACGCAATCCGTCGCGGGAATCGTCCGTGTGTCGCGCGGCGTCCCATCCACCGCGTAGCGCGAGAACAGGTCGCCGCACGTGACGGCCACCGAGCCCGCCGTTCCCACCGCGACCGAGGGCCCCGGTCCGGCCATCTGCCCACACGCCGGCTGCTTCAACCAACGCGCCTCGCCCTCCGCGCCCGCGCCGAGCACGAACGGGCCCGACGTCCCCAGCTCCGTTCCACCCCACGCGAGCTGCCCGGTGAAGTCCCCCGTCACCACCACCGCCCCATCCGCGCCCACCGCGAGCGAGGTCACCCGGCCATTCACGCCCGGCACCTCCCGCCCCCACGCCAGCTTCCCCGCGTCGTCGAACGCCAGCAGCACGAAGCCGCGCCGCCCCGCCGCGCCGAACCTCACCCCGTCCACCTCCAGCGTGCCCACCAGCGGCCCCGCCACCACCGTCCTCCCGGAGGGCGTCAGCCCCACCGCGCGCAGCGCCGTCCCCTCCTCCGTCCCGGAGAACCGCCGTGTCCACCGCACCGCCCCGTCCGCGCCCAGGTGCGTGAGCACCGGGTCCTGCGTCTCGCCCTTCCACTCCTCGGCGGCCACCACCGCGCCCCCGGCGCCATCCGCGGCCACCGCCCACACCTTCTGTCCCACGCGCCGCTGCCATTGCGCGCGGCCGTCGGCGTCGAACCGCACCAGGAAGGCGTCGTCCGTGGGCCCCTGGCCGAAGTTCGCCGGGTACAGGAACGAGTTGCCGCTCAGGAACGAGGCGCCATCGCCCCCCGGAACCGCCGCCACGCGCAGGTCCGCCAGCCGCTCCCGGGGGAACTCCCGCGCCCAGCGCACCACCCCGTCCGCCGCGTACCGGGACAGGGTCACCGCCAGCCGCTCTCCCGGCACCGGCGCCCGGTCCTCGTCCTGCCGGGGTGTCCCCGACACCACCGTCACCACGTCCCCGTCCCGCCCCACGGCCACGGACGTGGCCGTGTCGTCCTCGGGGCCACCGAGCGAATGGGACCAGCCCCCGCCCACGGCCTCCGAGGGAGCCGGCCTGGACGGGCTGGAGGACGCGGGCCGCGAGCCCCCCGCCTCGGTGCCGGGGGCCTGGGCCCCCTCGTGCTCCGACCCACAGGCCGCGCCCAGGCACAGCGCCACCAGGGGCACCCATGCCCGCCAGTCATGGCCCCGAGCCCTCATCCGCTTCGACCGCATACGCTCTCCAAGGAGGCTCCGCCCCCGTCCGCCGGAAGCCCCGCCTCCTCGAAGCTAGTCAGCCTGTCCGGGAGCCGGCATTCCCCGGCCCTTCGGGGGCTCCGGGGCAGGCCCGGGAGGCGTGCAGGCACACGTCCAGGGCGCCCGGGCGCCTCGAGGCGCTCCACCCGGAGTGTATGGCAGCGGAATAGGTCATCGCTCCAACGGTTGCCAGCGCACGCCTCGGCCGCTTGGAGGGAGGAAACCGTTGGTCCGAGCGGCGCCCACGAATTAAGAGACAGGTTCCATGGAAAGCGCCGCCCCTGCCCAGACTCCCGTGCCCGACGCCTCGAGCGACGACCTCCGCGCAGTCGAGGAGCTTGCCCAGGCCCGCAACGCCATCGTCACGCAGATTGAAAAGCGCGTCGTCGGCCAGCGCGAGGTGGTGGAGCACCTGCTCATCTCCCTCTTCAGCCGCGGCCACTGCCTGTTCGTGGGCGTCCCGGGCCTCGCCAAGACGCTGCTCATCTCCACGCTGGCGGACGTGCTCAACCTGTCCTTCAACCGCATCCAGTTCACGCCGGACCTGATGCCGTCGGACATCACCGGCACGGACATCCTGGAGGAGGACCGCAACACCGGCCGGCGCAACTTCCGCTTCGTGCAGGGCCCCCTGTTCGCCAACATCATCCTGGCGGACGAGGTGAACCGCACGCCGCCCAAGACGCAGGCCGCGCTGCTGCAGGCCATGCAGGAGTACCGCATCACCGCGGGCGGCCGCACGTACCCGCTGGACCTGCCCTTCCTCGTGTTCGCCACGCAGAACCCCATCGAGCAGGAGGGCACCTACCCGCTTCCCGAGGCGCAGCTGGACCGCTTCATGTTCCTGGTGGACGTGGGCTACCCCACCGCCGAGGAGGAGGTGCAGATCGTCAAGAGCACCACCGGCGGCGCGCAGCCCGCGCTGGAGAAGATTCTCTCCCCCGAGCGCATCCTCGCGCTGCAGGAGCTGGTGCGGCGCGTGCCGGTGCCGGACCACGTGGTGCGCTTCGCGGTGGAGCTGGTGCGCAACACCCGCCCGAAGGAAGCGGGCGTGCCGGACTTCGTGGCGAAGAACGTGTCCTGGGGCGCCGGGCCCCGCGCCAGCCAGTACCTGGTGCTCGCGGCCAAGGCGCGCGCGATCCTCCACGGGCGCTTCGTCGCCACGGTGGAGGACGTCCGGGCGCTGGCGCGGCCGGTGCTGCGCCACCGCGTGCTCCCCAACTTCACGGCGGAGAGCGAGGGCATCACCTCCGTGAAGCTCATCGACCAGCTCCTGTCGGTGGTGAAGGGCTAGCGCCGCGTGTTGCTCGATGCCCAGACGCTGGCCCGCCTCAAGGGCGTGAAGCTGCGTGCCCGCGCGGTGATGGAGGGGGTGCTGTCCGGCCTCCACAAGAGTCCGCACCAGGGCCAGAGCGTGGAGTTCGCCGAGCACAAGGAATACGCCCCGGGCGACGAGCTGCGGCACCTCGACTGGAAGGCGTACGGCAAGTTCGACAAGTACTACGTCAAGCGCTTCGAGCACGAGACGAACCTGCGCTCGGTGATGGTGGTGGATGCGTCCGCGTCCATGGGCTACACGAGCGGCGCGCTGACGAAGCTGGACGTGGCCACCACGCTGGCGGGCGCGCTGTGCTACCTGCTGGTGCGTCAGCAGGACGCGGCGGGGCTGGCGCTGCTCACCGGCGGCAAGTGGAAGGACGTGCCCCCGCGCGCGTCCGCCGGCCACCTCAACGTGCTGCTCGACACGCTGGATGCCACGGTGCCCGGCGGCGGCACGGACCTGGGCAGCGCGGCGGACCACCTGGCGGAGGTGCTGCCCCGGCGCTCCTCGGTCATCGTGCTGTCGGACCTCCTGGACGAGAAGCAGGACGCGCTCAAGCGGGTGCTGGCGCTGCGGCAGCGCAAGAACGACGTGTCGCTGTTCCACGTCGTGGACCCGGCGGAGCTGACCTTCCCCTTCGATGACCCCACCCTCTTCCTGGACATGGAGGGCGAGGGCCGCATCGAGGTGAACCCGCGCGAAATCAAGGAGAGCTACCTGGAGGAGTTCCACGCCTTCCTCGCGCAGGTGAAGGCCGCGTGCGCGGAGGCGGACGTGGACTACGAGCTGGTGCGCACCGACGAGCGGCTGGACGACGTGCTGCTGCGCTACCTGGCGCGGCGCGGGAGGCGCGGGTGACGTTCGGCAATCCGTGGATGCTGCTGGGCGCGCTGGGCGCCTTCATCCCCCTGCTGGTGCACCTGTTCGACCGCCGCCGGCCGCGTCCCCACCCGTTCGGCCCGCTGGCCTTCGTGCTGCGCAGCCAGAAGCGCACCGCCAGCCGCCTCAAGCTCAAGCGGCTGCTGCTGTACGTGCTGCGCACGCTCATCCTGCTGGCCATCCCCTTCGCGCTGGCGAAGCCGGAGCTGGGCAACGACGCGCACGCCGCGCAGGTGGTGAAGGGGCCGGCGGCCACGGCCATCCTCCTGGACGCGTCCTTGTCCATGCGCTGGTCGGACGGCACGTCGCTGTTCGAGCGGGGCCGCGACGAGGCGCGCGACGCGCTGAAGGACCTGCTGCCGGAGGAGCCCGCCACGGTGGTGGTGTGCACCGCGACGCCCGCGGCGCCCCCCGCGCCGGGCTTCGACCGGGGCCGGCTGCGCGGCATGGTGGACGAGGCGAAGCCGACGTATGGCCCGGCGGACCTGTCGCGGTGCATGGACCTGGCGGCGCGCGCGCTGGAGGAGAACCCCATGCCGGCCAAGCGGCTGGTGGTGGTCTCCGACATGGCCGCGTCCGCCTTCCGGCTGGAGGCGCCGCCGCCCACGATGAAGGGCCCCACGGGCGCGCCGGTGAAGCCGGAGGTGGTGCTGCGCGACGTGGCCTCCGGGCGCGACGCGCTCAACAACCACGCCATCGTGGACCTGCGGGTGGAGCCCGCGCTCCAGGCCGGGCCGCGCGCGTTCCAGTTCACCTTCACGGTGCGCAACTTCGGGACGGAGGCCGCCAAGGACCTGGAGGCCGCGGTCCGCGTGGGCGAGGCGACGCTGGCCAAGGGCTTCGTGGACGTGCCCGCCGGAGGCACGACGCAGAAGGCGCTGACGGTGCGCTTCCCGCA
Source organism: Myxococcus stipitatus (assembly GCF_021412625.1). The sequence goes on from NZ_JAKCFI010000006.1 coordinate 103,944, forward strand.
GGGCGGCACGGTGGTGGGCGAGGTGACGCTGGCGCCGGACGCGCTGGCGGAGGATGACCGCCGGGCCTTCGTGCTGCCGGTGCCGCGCGCGCTGAAGGCGCTGGTGGTGAACGGCGCGCCGCACGCGACGCGCTATCGCGACGAGGCCTTCTTCGTGGACGCGGCGCTGACGGCGCCGGGCTCGCCCGTGGAGGTGGCGGTGCGCGACGCGGAGGTGGGGCTGGGCGAGGACTTCTCCGGCTACGACCTGGTGCTGCTGCTCAACGTGGCGGCGCCGAGCGCGGAGGAGGCGGCGCGGCTTTCGACCTTCGTGGAGAACGGCGGGGGCCTGTTCATCAGCATGGGCGACCGGGTGAACACGGAGGACTACAACCAGCGGCTGGGCGCGCTGCTGCCGCGTCCCCTGCGCGTGGTGCGCACCAGCGCCGAGCGCGACACGGACCCGGAGGCGGAGACGAAGGCCGCGCGGCTGGCGCAGGTGAAGTCGGAGCACGTCCTCTTCTCGCCCTTCACGGGCCGCGCGGAGGAGGGCCTCATCGGGGCGCGCTTCTACCGGTACATGCTGCTGGAGGCGGACAACCCGGCCAACCCGGGCGCCAGCCAGGTGCTGGCCACGTACGAGGACGGCGCGCCCGCGGTGGCGGTGATGCGCAAGGGCAAGGGCCGCGTGGCGCTGCTCACCAGCACGGTGGACCGCGACTGGAGCGACTTCGCCATCCGCACCAGCTTCCTGCCGTTGATGCAGCGCTTCGCGGCGTACCTCACCGGCTCGCTGGAGGAGCGCGAAGAGGTGCGGGTGCGCGTGGGCGAGCAGGTGACGCTGCGTCCGGAGGGCTCGCAGAAGGTGACGGCGGTGCGCGCGCCGGACGGCGGCGAATTGCCGGTGAAGGAGCAGTCGGACGGCTCGGTGGTGGCGGGGCCGGTGACGGAGCCCGGGGCGCACTCGGTGCTCGGCGCGGACGGGAAGATGCAGCCCGCGCTGTCCTTCGCCGCGACGCTGGACCCGGCGGAGAGTGATTTGACGCGCGTCCCTCAAGACACGCTGACCGCCTACTTCGGCGAGGAGACGGTGAAGGCGTCCACGGGTGACGAGGACAAGCCCACGGTGCCGCTGTGGACGTGGCTCATCCTCGCCGCGTGCGTGGCGTTCTTCCTGGAGGGCACGCTGCTGCGCAAGTAGCGGCGGGCCGGGGCGTCAGAAGTTGGCGGGGCGCTCGCTCGGAGGTGTCAGCGGCACCTCCTTGAACTCGACGTCGAAGGTGTCGCACTCCCGCAGGACCTCGATGAAGCGCTCGCTCACGAGGGGCTGGAACGGCGCGTCGGCGAGCACGAACACGTCCAGGTCCGTGGGCAGGGACTCGGGGTCGGCGCGGAGGGTCGGGTACTCCCTGAAGAAGTGATGTCCACAGCGCGCGCACGGGTGCCCCGTGTTCAGGGGGACCGCGCCCGGATGCACCCGTCCGTGCACGGGCGGGTCGAGCTCGACGAGGCCCGGTCCCTTGAGCGGCTTCTCGAGGACCACGGGCACGGGCAGGAGACCGCGCAGCCCCGCCGCCTGGAGTGACTCCACGACGTCCTCACGGACCACGAGGCCCCGCCAGGTGTCCACGCTCAACGCCCCGAAGCTCCCGCGCGCCTTTCCATGGAGGGGACCGAACTGCGTCCCCGGCTCCAGGATGGCCCACGGGGGACACAGGGGCTTCACCACCTCCGCCAGCCGCTCGTAGTCCTCGATGGGCGCCGGCTTGAGGACCTCGAACTCCCAGGCCTCTGGAAGCCCCGTGACGTCCACCGAGCCCAGCGTGCGCATGACGCCCCAGGTCAGCTTGCAGGCCGGGCACTTCTTGATGCCCGGTAGCGCGTACCGTCGCTGGAGCTTGTACCTCCCATCCCACCTGCGTGGATGCGAGAGGTCCATCTGGTAGAAACGCACGGACATCCTCCGGTGGACGGCGAGGCGTGAGCCACCGGTTCGTGGCTGACGCGCTGTCAGGGAGTGTAGCGGCGAATGCGTCAGCCGACACCGCGCGCCCGCGCCGCGCCTCCCTCGCAGGTGGAGTCCGCCGCCATGGTTCCCGGTCCCGACATCGTCATCGCATGTCCCCACTGTGGAGCCCTCCACCGGCGCTGGTCCCTGGCCTCCGGCAACACCTTCGGCGCCGTGCTGTGGAGCGACGGCTGGTTCGACGCCCCCATGCGCCCCTTGCCTCCGTGGATTGCCCGCTGCGCGGGCTGCCGACGGTTCTTCTGGGTCGAGCGCGCCACGGAGCTGGGCGAGATGGACTCCTACCCGTTCCAGCGCGATGAGACGCTCACCACCCTCACCCTCGAGAGCACGGGCGCGCGTCGCGTCGAGGTCATGCAGTGCTTGCGAGCGCTGCGGAAGCTGAGCCTCGCGGAGGTGAAGCACCTCGTCGACCACCTGCCCGCGCGCATCGGCGAGTACGTCTTCCCAGCCGACGCCCGACACGTCATCGCCACGCTGGGGCAGCTAGGCGCCCACGTCAGCTCGACCTGCGTCGTCACCCGCCCCTACGTGCAGACGAATCCCCAGGAGTGGAGCGAGGCGCCCCAGGTGGAGTACGTGAGCGAAGCGCTCTTCCTGGAGGCGATTCGAGAGGGCCTCGCGACGACTCCCGACGAGGAGCGCGAGCTGCGGCGGTGGGCCTGGTGGGTGGGGAACAAGGACCACCGCAAAGGGGCCCCCTGGGTGCCCCTCTCCCAACGGGCTCCCGAGGTCCGCGCCAACGCCGAGGCCCTCATGGCCCTGTGCGATTCCCGCGACGCCGAGCAGCGACGGATGCACGCGGAGCTGCTGCGTGAGTCCGAGCGCTTCGAGGAAGCACTCGCGCTCCTGGACCTTCCGCCCTCCCTGTCGGCGAGCCCGGGGTTCGACATCCTCCGTGACGCTGCGCACAGACGTGATTCGCGGCTGCTTCCGCTGCCCTCGACCGACGCGGTTTGAGGAAGCACGTCCTGGAGTCATTACACTCCATTCCCGCCATGCTCCCGGGTCCCACCATCGTCCTCGCCTGCCCTCATTGCGGCGCGCCCCATCGGTACTTCTCGCTGGCCACCGGCAACACGTTCGGCGCGGAGCGCTGGAGTGACGGATGGTTCCAGGCGCCGATGCGGGCGCAGATTCCCACCCTCGCGCGATGCGTGGGCTGCCGCGTGTTCTTCTGGGTCGAGCGCGCCACGGAGCTGGGCGACCTGGACTCCGTCTCGGAGTGGCGCGAGGAGACCCACACCCGCCTCATCCTCGACCACGCCGGCAAGAGGCGTGTCGACGTCAGGTACCTGCTCCTCGCGGAGCTGGGAACAAACCTCGAGGACGTGAAGCGGCGCATGGACCGCCTCCCCACGCCCATCGGCCAGTACAGGATCCGCGAGGACGCACGACAGGTCATCCTCCGCTTCGAGCACCAGGGCGCGGCCGTCTCTTCCCAGGAAGTGGTCGTCAAGGTCCCCGCCGACACGTGGCCCGCCGAATGGCGGACGGCGCCCCGCCTCCGCCAGGAGGATGAGGCCTTGTTGCTCGACGCGCTCCGGGAGGGGCTCGCGCGAACACTGGACGAGGAGCGCGCGCTGCGCAGGTGGACCTGGTGGCGAGGGAATGACGCCTTCCGGGGCAGGGAGGAGTGGGTGCCACTCTCCCGGCGTGTCTACGAGGTCCGCGAGAATGCACGAGCCCTGATGACGCTGTGCTCGACCGAGGATACTGCGTCCCGATGGATGCACGCGGAGCTGCTGCGTGAGTCCGAACGCTTCGAGGAGGCCCTCGCCCTCCTCGACCACATGCCCACCCCGGAGCTGGAGCCGCTCCGCGACGCGGCGCGAAGACGTGATTCGCGGCTGCTCCCGCTGCCATTCCCGGTCAGGGCGTCGTCGACCTCGGAGCCGTGACTATCGCACCCACGCGATGCGGTGCTTGCGGCCCTTGATGCGGCCCTCGCTCAAGCGCTGGAAGGCCACCTTCGCCACGCGCCGCGCGACGGCCACGTAGGCGATGTGGTCCTGGATTTCGATCTTCCCCACGTCCGTGGCGTTGAAGCCCCCCGCCTCGCCCGTCAGCGCGCCGAGGATGTCACCGGGCCGCATCTTGTCCTTGCGGCCCGCGGAGATGTAGAGCGTCTCCCACGTCGAGCCGAGGAACGCCGCGCCGCCCCCTTCCGCTGGCGGCAGCGCGTCCACATCGCCGACCTCCAGCTTCGTGCCGATGGCCTCCTCGATGGTCTCCACCTTCCGCTCGTCGCGCGGCGTGACGAGCGAGATGGCCAGGCCCATCCGCCCCGCGCGTCCGGTGCGGCCGATGCGGTGGACGTAGGGCTCCGGCTGGAACGGCAGGTCGAAGTTCACCACGGCGTCCAGCGCCTCGACGTCGATGCCGCGCCCCGCGACGTCCGTGGCCACCAGCACCCGCGTGCTCAGGTTGCGGAACTTCGCCATCACCTGGTCGCGGTCGAACTGCTCCATGTCGCCCTGCAACCCGTCCACGCTCACGCCGGACGCGGCGAGCGCCTTCGTCACCTCCACCACCGTCGCCTTCTGGTTGCAGAAGACGATGGCCGACGCCGGCTGGTACTGGCGCAGCACGCGCAGCAGCGTCGCCTGCTTCGCCTCGGGCTCGCACGTGTAGCGCACCTGCCGGATGTCGGGCGCGGCGGTCGCGTCCTCCACCGTCACGCGCACGGGGTCGCGCTGGAACGTCTTGCTCAGCTTCTCGATGTCCGGCGGGAAGGTCGCGGAGAAGAGCACCGTCTGACGACGCGACGGCATCGCGCCGAGGATGCGCTCCATGTCCTCGCGGAAGCCCATGTCGAGCATCCGGTCCGCCTCGTCCAGCACCACCGTGCCCAGCCGCCGCGTGTCGAGCGCGTCGCGGTCCAGCACGTCCAGCACCCGCCCCGGCGTCCCCACCGCGACGTGCGCGCCCTTCTCCAGCGCCTCCAGCTGCGGGCGGATGGGCTGGCCTCCCGCGAGCACCACTACCTGGAGCTGCGGCATGCGCCGCCCCAGCCGGCGCAGCTCTCCGGCGACCTGGGCGCACAGCTCGCGCGTGGGGCACAGCACCAGCGCCTGGACGTACCGGTCCTGGAGGCGCACCTTCTGGAGCACCGGGAGCGAGAAGGCCGCCGTCTTGCCGCTGCCCGTCTTCGCCTGGCCCACCAGGTCCTTGCCCTGCAACAGCACGGGGATGGCGCGCTCTTGAATCGGCGTGGCCGTCTCGAACTTCAGCTCGTTCAAGACCTGGAGCAGCGGGGGTGACAAGGAGAGCGTGGCGAAGTCCATCGAGGCCTCGAGTGAACGGAGGCGCGGAAGGTGCCTCGGAATCCCGGGCGCCCTTGTAGCAGCCGTCGGCGCGGGAACAAGCCCGGCGTCAATGGACCGTCGGGCGACGAGGCCGCGAGCGGCGTGACTTCCGCCGCAGCTCCTGCTCCAGGACGCCCTTCAGGACGACCGCGCTGTTCCGGTCCTCGTCCCGCGCGCTGTAGAGCAGCGTCACGTCCCCCTCGCGGGCGGCCTCCAGCAGGGGCGCCATGGCGTCGCGATGCTCGCCCAGCTCCCGGGCATACCGCCGCTGGAACTCCTTCCAGCGCGCCGGGTCGTGGGAGTACCACTTGCGAAGCTCGGTGCTGGGGCTCACGTCCTTGAGCCAGCCGTCCAGCTCCAGCCGCTCCTTCTTCACGCCCCGAGGCCACAGCCGCTCCACCAGGAAGCGCGCCCCCTCCGACGGCTCCCGCTCCAGGTGGTGGTAGACACGTTCGAGTTGAATCATCGCCTTGCTGGCTCCCGTGGAGACAGGTGGATGCCGCGCCAGCGGTGTCGCGCTGGCGTGGATGTCTCCAACGTGGCGCCGCCGTGAGCCCGACGGGAGCGACGGCCAGCGTCCCGCCTCCTCGTCCGGGCGGCGTCGGGGCCAGACGCCCGCGTGTGGCGGGCTCGACGCCGGTCCCTTCGGGCCCGGACGGGCATGCGGAGGACAGGCACGGCCCGAGGGCTGACGAGCATCCGACGTCCGGCGTGCTCCGCCGCTTTCCGACCTCCTGGCTTCCTCCAGGTTCTGCCAGACTGGGGCGCGTGACCGCCTCCGCCCTCTACCGCGACTGTGCCCGCCTCTTCATGGTGGGCTTCCCCGGCACCCGCATCGACGAAGACCTCGCCTCGCTGATGGATGACGGCATCTACGGCGCCATCCTCTTCAAGCGCAACGTGGGCACGGCCCAGGAGACGGCCGCGCTGTGCCGCGAGCTGAAGACGCGCGCGGGGCGGCCGTTCATCCTGTCGGTGGACCAGGAGGGGGGGCGCGTGGCGCGGCTGCGGGGCGCGCCCTTCACCACGCTGCCGCCCATGCGCGAGCTGGGACAGGCGGGCGACGCGCGCAGGGCGGAGCGCGTGGGCCGGCTGCTCGCGCACGAGCTGCGAGCGGTGGGCTTCGACTGGGACTTCGCGCCGGTGCTGGACGTGGACACCAACCCGGCCAACCCCGTCATCGGCGACCGGAGCTTCAGCCGGGACCCCGAGGAGGTGGCGCGGTTGGGCGTGGCGCTCGCGCGCGGACTGGAGGCCGGCGGCGTCGCCTCGTGCGGCAAGCACTTCCCCGGCCACGGGGACACCACCACGGACAGCCACCTCACGCTGCCCCGGCTGCCGCATGACCTGGAGCGGCTGCGCCGCGTGGAGCTGGTGCCCTTCCGCGCGTTCGCGCAGGCGCGGCTGGCGTCGCTGATGACGGCGCACGTGCTCTTCGACGCGCTCGACCCGGGCGTGCCCGCGACGATGAGCCAGCGCGTGCTGGGGGGCGTGCTGCGCGAGGAGCTGGGCTTCGACGGCGTGCTCGTCAGCGACGACCTGGAGATGAAGGCCATCGCCGACCACTACTCGGTGGAGGAGGCCGCGGTGCAGGGCACGCTGGCGGGCGTGGACCTGTTCCTCGTGTGCCACAAGGCGGACGTGCAGCGCCGGGCCATCGAGGCGGTGGTGAAGGCGGTGGAGTCCGGGCGCATCCCCCGCGAGCGCATCCTCGAGGCACACCGCAGGCTCGAGGCGCTCGCCTCGCGCTTCGCGCATCCGGCCGAGGACCGGCTCGCCACGCTCGGAGACACGGAGCACCGGGCCCTCGCCCAGGGGCTCGACAGCGCCTTCGCGGGCAAGGACCCCACCGAGGTCATGCTCGCCTCGCGCTGAGCGCGCGGCCCCGCCACCGAGGGGCGCGTGGAGACGCACGCGGTGCCGTCGTGCGCCACGCCCACCCTGCCCGGCTCGCTACTCGCGCCCCGGCGCGCTCCCGGCATCGGAGGGCAGCGGGACCTCACGCTCGTTCTGCGGTGGTGGGACGCCCTCGCGCTCCTGCTGCTGGAGCTTCTCGATGGACTCCGGCGAGCCCGCGGCGACGCCGGGCAGGACCTTCGGCGGGACGTTGTCCACCGCCGTGGGAGGCAGGTTCTCGCCCACGCGGTCCTGGACCGGGGCGATGTTCTGGAAGCCCGCGCCACCCGTCCCCGGGCCGAAGCTGTCCAACGGCTGCGGCACGTTCACCGGGTGGGTATACGGCGCCTTCCCCTCGGAGATACGCCGCTCCTCCTTCTGACACCCCACGGCGCCCAGCGTCGACGCCGCGACGAGCACACCGGACAGGAGCCAGTGACGGACGTTTGCCTGGGCCATGTTCCATCCTCCGGCGGAGCCGTGATGCTCCCGCCGGGGAATGGATAGGCATGCCCTTGCGCTTGTGACGGCGAGGCGCCAGCCAGGCGCCCCCCACGTCCCTAGCGGCGGCTGTGATGGTTGCGGTCCTGCCAGCCCAGCGGGCGATAGCCCCAGCCGTGCCCACGCGACGAGGGGGTCCCCACGGCCGCGCCATCCTCACCGCCCAGCCCCTGCGCGGAGGGCGAGTACACCGCTCCGCCCTCGGCGCCATAGCGGGTCTGCATCATCTTCCCGGAGTCGTCGTGGAGGGACTTGTTCTGCTGCCCATCGAGCTTCGGCGTGCGCGGGTCGATGCTGGAGCCAATCTGCTTGATGGTGCCGTTGTGGCCCCGGTCCGCCGTCATCAACCACGGCGGGGACTTCTCCGCGTGGACCTCGCCCTGCATGTCCAGCAGGGCCTCCGGCTGGGTGCCACGCTGCGCGAACGCGTTGCCTCGCGGCTCGTCCGGCTGCCGTCCACCCGTCTCCGGCAGACCGCCACAAGCCACGCTCCACGCCGCGCCCACCGTCAGCGCCACCACCTGGGTCCACCGCCGAAAATTCCGCTCGCGCATATCGACTCCTCGGGTTCGCTCCACATCGCATCTCCCCGCGCTTCGAGGAATGGGCACCGTCAGTGTCCGAACCACGGGGCGGGGACGCGGCGGCCTCTCCGGCCGCCCGCCCAGTTAAGCCCTCAACGCGGCTTCCGCCCAGTCTTCTTCACCGCCGACCTGGACACGGGCTTCTTCACGGCAGAAGCCTGCTTCGTGCGCGCACTTCTTGCGCCTGTCTTCTTCGCGACGGGCGCCTTCTTCACGGCGGGCGCGGCCGGACGGGCCACCTTCCCCGCGGGCGCCTTCTTCGCGGCGGCCTTCTTCGTCGACGCCTTCTTCACGGGCGCCGAGGAGGCACCCGCCTTCGCGCCGAGCGCGGCGAGGACCTCGGCCACGTGGCCGTCCACCTTCACCTTGGGCCACACCTGCTTCACCTTGCCATCCGGGCCGATGAGGAACGTCGAGCGGATGATGCCCAGGAACTTGCGGCCGTAGAGCGACTTCTCACCCCAGGCGCCATAGGCCTCGCAGAGGGTGTGCTCGGTGTCGGCCAGCAGCGGGAAGGGCAGGTCGAACTTGGTGGCGAACTTGCGGTGGCGCGCGGTGCTGTCCGCGGAGACGCCCAGCACCACCGCGCCGGCGGCCTCGAGCGCCGAGTGCTCGTCGCGGAAGTTGCACGCCTCCACCGTGCAGCCGGGAGTGTCGTCCTTCGGATAGAAGTAGAGGACGACGTTCTTCCCCGCGAACTGGGAGAGCGTCAGGGTGTTTCCGTCCTGGTCGGGGAGCGAGAAGCCAGGGGCCGCGTCACCTGCTTGGGGCATGGGCATGTCGCGCTCCATAGCCACAAACAGGACGCGTTCTCAATCGCCCCGCGCCGCGAACCGCCCGGCCTCAATGCGGCTCGTTGCCATGCTCGTCGCCGCCCTCGCCGGGAGGGTGGTTGTGCGACTCCAGGCGCACCAGCTCCTCGCGGCACTGGTCCAACGCCTTGCGCAGCGGGACGCGCGCGGGCTCGTCGTGGGTCTGCCCCAGCTTCTTCGCCAGCGCCTCGCACGCGGCGCGCTTGGTGTCCGCCTCGGAGGTGCCAGGCCCCGTCGCCCCGGGGGTCGCCAGGGGCCGCGGCGGGAGCGCGCCGCGCAGGGTGCGGATGGCGGCGATGCGCCTGTCCGCTTCCGGACGGGCCTTGGACCCCTGGGGGACCTCCTCGAACTCCGCGATGACCGCGTCCCACGCCGGGGCCGAGGGCGGAGTCCCCTGCGTCACGAGCGCGTTGTACTTCGCGTCCGCGTCCTGGAACTCCTGGGCTCCGGAGGGCCGCAGGGGCCCGGAGTCACACCCGGCGCACAGCAGGAGACCGACACCCAGCGACAGCGTCGCCGGAAACCTTCGGAAGACAGTCCACATGACGCGTAGGTACCTCCTGCTGGCCTCCGGAGGGAAGCGCGGCTAGGGTGACACGCCGTGTCGCCCATCCTCCTTGCCTTCCTGTTGGGTCTCTCCCAGGGCCTGCTCCACGCGGTGGGGCCGGACCACTGCGCCGCCATGGCCACGCTCGGTACCCTGGGCGGCGGTCGGCGGCGCGCCGCCATCGCCACCGCCTTCCGCTTCGCGTTCGGTCACGCGGCCATGCTCGGCGGCATCGCCACCGTCTGCCTGCTCGCCGGTGTCGGCCTGTCGGAGACGTTCGAGCGCTGGGCCGAAATCTTCGGCGGCGCGGTGCTCGTCGCGCTCGCGGTCGCGGCGCTGCTATTCCCCAACAGCATGGGCCACGGCCACCCGCACCTGCCCGGCCACGCCCACGAGCCGCACGAGCACGTGCACACGGTGAGCACCGCGGCCGGCGCGCTGATGGCCGTCAGCGGCGTGCGCTCGCTGCTGCTGGCCCTGCCCCCGCTGCTGGTGGGCGGCAGCATGAGCCTGGCGGCGTGGACCTACCTGCCGGGCTTCGCGCTGGGCATCCTCATCGGCATGGGCGCGGTGGGCCTGCTGTTCGCCGAGGGCCTCACCCGCCTCAACACCCGGCTCACCGCGTGGGTGCAGCGCGTCGTGGCCGTGGGCTCCGGCGCGCTGGGCCTGTTCTGGATCGGCTCGCGACTGACGGGCGGCTGAGCGGGGCGCGGACGGGCGCTCGGGCTACGAGCGCTTGTCCAGGATGCCCAGCGACATCATCGCCACCAGGAAGCCGTAGACGACGTGCTCGGGGCGGTTGGCGAAGGCCAGCAGCTCCGCGACGGTGCGGTTGCCGTCGATCTTCGGCAACAGCTCCGCCTCCCACCGCTCCAGCTCCACCTCGTTGAGCTGGTAGGCCGGAGCCACCGCGGGGATGAGCCGGTCCTCGGGCTGGAGCAGCCGGCGCAGGCGCTCCGGCTTGTAGAGCTTCTTGATGCCCCGGACGATGAGGTTGGCCGGGTGCACGTCCAGCTTGATGGACTCCGCGCTGGCCTTCTCGCGGAAGCTCATCACGTACGTGCCCTCGTCCCAGGCGAAGAGCGAGTAGATGACGGCCTTCACCTGCTGGCCCACGTAGTACAGCCGCTCGGTGTCCTTGAGCAGGCCCCGCTCCACCAGCACGTCGCCGGTGCGGCGGTTGGTCTGCCCGGCCACCGCGGACGCGTCCTGGAGCTGCTCCGGCTTGATCTTGCCGACGCGCACGAGGAACTGGCCGAAGCGATCCGCCAGCAGGTTGGAGAGGGCGAACACCGGCATGCCCTTCTCGAAGTAGACGACCTTCTTCACCTTGCCGCGCTGGATGCCCAGCTCGCCCGTCTCGCGGGACAGGTAGTAGGCGGTGAGCAGCGAGGGCAGGTTGTCGCGCAGCTCGCCCCGGCGGCTGCCCGGCGCGCCCGAGCCCGGGGGCGGAGGGTCCGGCGGACGGCCCGGCGTGGGCGGCCGGACCTGCGTGGCCGGCACCTTCTGCATGGGGCTGGCGGTGAGGTTGGCGCCGCGAATCTCCGCGGTGATGTTGCCGCCGCCGGTCACCTTGATGCGACCGGTCAGCTCCATCACGTCCTGGGGCCCCTCCTCCTCCACGTCGATGTCCAGCTCCACCTCGAAGGCGTCCTGGAGCGAGGCGGCGGGGGCGACCTTCTGCGGGGGCGGGAGGACCTTGGTGACGGCCTCCAGCAGCTTCTGCGCCTCGAAGGGTTTCTCGAAGTAGCCGGCGGACTGGTACTTCTGCCGGGCCTCCAGCGCGTGCTTGCCACCCTTGAAGACGCCGGTGATGAACAAGAGCGGCAGCTGGGGGTTGTCCTTCCTCAGCGCGTCGGCGAGGTGGTAACCCATCATGTCCGGCAGCAGGATGTCGAGCACCGCCGCGCCGGGAGGATTCGCGCGGGCGACCTCCATCGCCTGCCTGCCGCGGCTGGCGCCGACGACCTCGTAGCCCGCGTCCTCGAACAGCTGCGTGAGGAGGGAGAGAAGCTCCGGGTTGTCGTCGACGACGAGGATTCTGGGGGCGGCCATCGCGGGGCGTACGCTACCAGATGCCAGCGCAGGGGTGGGACAATCTGCCCCCGACTTCCGGTTTCCACGGTGGATGCATCTGTGCCGCCGGGCGGTTAGGGTGACGTTCCCGTCATGGCCTCTTCCCTCTGGTCGTCCCGAGCCCTGGGCCTCGCCCTGCTGGCCTGCCTCCCCCTCCTGCTGCCCGCCTCGGCGCTGGGCCAGACGGGGGACGGGGGTGTCATCATCGGCGTGCCGGATGCCTCGAGCGGCGAGGACGGCGCGGAGCGGGACAACCCCGAGGAGGACGACGGGACGGGGCGGGTGGTCACCTCCTGTCGGAGCACGAAGGACTGCTCCCCCCGCTTCACGTGCCAGAGTGGCTCCTGCCGCTACACGGGTGTACGCAAGGCGGACCAGCAGGGGTGTGTGCTGGGGGCGGAGGCAGCGCTGCTGATCGTCGGGCTGGCCGCGGTGGCCATCCCCCGCCGCAAGAGGTAGGTGACGATGCGACTGGGGCTCAAGGCGGACTCGCTGTTGGAGCGCGTGGCGGACTGGTTCAACCTGGCCCCCCAGCCCCTGGCGCATGCCTTCTTCGGGATGATGGCGTCGCGCACGCTGATGGCGGGCGCGCGGCTGGGCATCTACGGCGAGCTGTCGCAGGGGGCCGCCACGTCGGAGACGCTGGCGTCCCGGCTGGGGCTGTCGCCGGAGGGGACGCGGTCGCTGATGGAGGCGCTGGTGGCGTGCGAGGCGGTGGAGCGGCAGCGCGACGGGCGCTACCGGCTGGCGCCTCGCTCGAAGCGGTGGCTGGACCCGCGCTCGTCCCGGTACGTGGGCGCCTTCCTGGAGTTCAACTACGCCCAGTGGGACTGGTGGACGGGGCTGGAGGGCGTGGTGCGCTCCGGTCAGGCGGTGGACATCCACGACTTCGCCCCCGAGGACCCGCGCTGGCGGGACTACATCCACGCGATGCACCAGTTGGCGCGGCTGGCGGCGCCGGAGGTGGCGGCGTCCATCCCCCTGCCCCGGGGGGCGAGGCACCTGTTGGACCTGGGCGGCGCGCATGGGTGGTACGCTGCGGAGCTGTGCCTGCGCCACCGGGGTCTGCGGGCCACGGTGCTGGACCTGGAGGGCAGCGCGCGCGTGGGCCGGGGCATCATCGCCGCCGCCGGGTTGAGCCACCTGGTGGGCCACCGGGAGGGCGACATCCTCACCGCGGACCTGGGCGGCCCCTATGACGGCGTGCTGCTGTTCCAGGTGATGCACCACCTGACGCCCGCGCAGAACGTGGCGCTGCTGCGGCGGATCCGCGCGGCGCTGGCGCCCAAGGGGACGCTGGCGGTGCTGGAGTATCTGCGCGGCGACATCGAGGAGCCCGCGAGTTCGGCGCCCCTCATCGGCCTGCACTACTTCCTCACCTCCGGCGCGGCGGCGTACACCCCGGCGGAGGTGGAGGGCTTCCTGGACGATGCGGGCTACCGCATCGAGAGCAGCCGGCCCATCCGCCACCTGCCCCTCCAGACGCTCCTCATCGCCCGCCTGGATTGAGCGCCCCGGCGGACGCACGGAGGGCGGACGAACGGGTCGCTTCTGGCCCCACTCGGCGAGGCGGTGGGCTACCCTTGTCGGCCTCCCCATGATTTCCGAGGCCCCTCTCGCACCCGACGCGTCCCAGGAGGCGCTCGCCGTCGACCTCGACGGGACGCTGGTCCGCACGGACACGCTGCACGAGAGCCTGCTCGTGCTCTTCAAGCGCGCGCCCTGGCTGCTGTTGCTGCTGCCGTGGTGGGTGCTGAAGGGCAAGGCGTTCTTCAAGGCGGAGGTGGCGCGGCGGGCGACGCTGGACTTCGCGCACCTGCCCTACAACGAGGAGCTCGTGGCCTTCCTGCGCGAGGAGAAGGCGCGAGGCCGCCGGCTGGTGCTGGCCACCGCCGCGGACCAGCGCGTCGCGGAGGGCGTGGCCGGGCACCTGGGCCTCTTCGACGCGGTGTTCGCCAGCGACGGCGCGACGAACCTGTCCGGGGCGCGCAAGCTGGCGCGGCTCCAGCAGGCGCTGGGCACGTTCGACTACGCGGGCAACGACGCGGTGGACCTGCCCCTGTGGCGCGAGTCGCGGCGGGTGGTGGTGGTGCACGCGCCCTCGGGGGTGTTGAAGCGGGCGCGAGCGCTGGGCCGGGAAGTGCACAAGGTCTTCGAGCGTCCCTCGACGGGGCCGCGCACGTGGGTGAAGGCGCTGCGCGTGCACCAGTGGGCGAAGAACGCGCTCGTCTTCGTGCCGCTCCTGGCCGCGCACAAGGCGGCGTCACCGAGCCTGCTGGTCCAGGCCGCGCTGGCCTTCCTCGCCTTCAGCCTGTGCGCCTCCAGCGTCTACGTGCTCAACGACCTGCTGGACCTGGACTCGGACCGGCGGCACCCGACGAAGAAGAAGCGCCCGTTCGCCGCGTGCGCGCTGCCGGTGCGCACCGGCGTGGTGCTGGCGCCCGTGCTGCTCGCGGCCGGCGCGGCGGTGTGCCTGCTCCTGCCGTCGCGCTTCGCGGCGCTGCTGGCCACGTACTACGCGCTGACGCTGGCGTACTCGCTGCGGCTCAAGCAGGTGGTGATGCTGGACGTGCTGGTGCTGGCCGGGCTGTACACGGTGCGCATCCTCGGCGGCTCGCTGGCGGTCGACGTGCCCACGTCGAGCTGGCTGCTGACCTTCAGCATGTTCCTGTTCCTGTCGCTGGCGCTGGTGAAGCGGCTGAGCGAGGTGCGGCGGCTGCGGCTGTCCAACGAGACGGCCGCGCACGGGCGCGGCTACCTGGCGCAGGACTACGAGCAGCTCGCCAGCCTGGGCTCGGGCGCGGGTCAGGTGTCCGTGCTGGTGCTGGCGCTCTACATCTCGTCGAAGGACGTCACCGTCTATTACGACCACCCGGAGCGGCTGTGGCTGCTGTGTCCGGTGATGATTTATTGGATAGGCCGGGTCTGGGTGCTGGCGCACCGGGGGCTCGTGAACGAGGACCCGCTCGTCTTCGCGCTCAAGGACAAGGTCAGCTACGCGGTGGGACTCGTCGCGGCCCTGGTGCTGTGGGCGGCCACGTGAGAGGGCGTTCGAGATGAGTTCACCGGAGTCCTGGGGGCGCTACCCTCGCGTCGAGCAGACCACGCACCCCCTGGTGTGGCGCTCGGACACGCTGCCGTCCGTGTCCGGGACGATGCTGCCGCACGGGTTGGGGCGCAGCTATGGCGACTCGTGCCTCAACGCCGGGGGGACGCTGCTGCTCACCTCGGGGCTGGACCGCCTCATCGCGTTCGACCCGGCCACCGGCGTGGTGCGCTGCGAGGCGGGCGTCACGCTGGACACGCTCCTGCGGCTGGCGGTGCCGCGCGGCTGGTTCTTGCCCGTCACCCCCGGCACCAAATACGTGACGGTGGGCGGGGCCATCGCCAACGACGTGCACGGCAAGAACCATCACCGGGGCGGGACGTTCGGCCGGTATGTGCGGCGCTTCGAGCTGGTGCGCTCGGATGGCAGCCGCCGGGTGTGCGCGCCGGACGAGAACGCGGACTGGTACGGCGCGACGATTGGCGGCCTGGGACTCACGGGGCTGGTGACGTGGGCGGAGGTGCAGCTCAAGCCCATCAGCAACCCGTTCGTGTTGCAGGAGACGGTGCCCTTCGAGAACCTCGACGCGTTCCTGAAGGTGGCGCGCGAGTCGGAGGCGGACCACGAGTTCACCATGGCGTGGGTGGACTGCCTGGCGCGCGGCAAGAAGGTGGGCCGGGGCTTGTTGTACCGGGGCAACTTCGCGCCGCCGCAGTTCGACCGGCTGCCCTTGGCCAAGAGCCACCTGTCGCACGGCAGCGGGCTGGCGGTGCCCATGGACATGCCGTCGTTCTGCCTCAACCGGCTGTCGGTGTCGGCGTTCAACTGGCTCTACTACCACCGCCAGAACGGCAAGCCGCAGCAGCGGCTGACGCACTACGACCCGTTCTTCTATCCGCTCGACGCCATCTATGGATGGAACCGCATCTACGGCTCGCGCGGCTTCCTCCAGTTCCAGTGCGTGGTGCCGTACGCCACGGCGCGCGACGCGCTGAAGGAGATTCTCGAGCGCAGCTCGCGCGGCGGGCTGCCCAGCTTCCTGTCGGTGCTGAAGACCTTCGGTGACATCCCGTCGCCGGGGTGGATGTCCTTCCCGCGCCAGGGCGTGACGCTGGCCATGGACTTCGCCAACCGGGGGGAGAAGACGTACCGGCTGGTGGAGGAGCTGGACCGGCTGACGCGCGAGGCGGGCGGCGCGGTGTACCCGGCGAAGGACGCGCGGATGAGCGCGGAGAGCTTCGCGGCGTACTTCCCCCGGCGCGCCGAGTTCGCCGGCTACATCGACCCGGCCTTCTCCTCGTCCTTCTGGCGGCGGATGAACCCCGTGACGCTGCCCTTCTCGCTGGAGGCGGAGCGCGCAGCGGGCGCGCCCCAGCCCCAGTCCGTGCTTGCGCTTCGCTGAACCCCTTCCGAGATTGTCCTGCCCATGAAGAAAGTGCTCGTCCTCGGCGCCACCAGCGCCATTGCCCAGGCGACGGTGCGGCTGTTGGCCGCGCGCGGGGCCTCGCTGTACCTCGTCGGTCGCAACGCGGAGAACCTGGAGGCGGTGGCGAAGGACGCGGCCACGCGCGGCGCGGCGAAGGTGGACTCCCAGGCGGTGGACCTGAACACCTTCGACGCGCACGAGGCGCTGGTGGACGGCGCGTTCCAGTCGCTCGGCGGGCTGGATGGCGTGGTGCTCGCGCATGGCGTGCTGGGCGACCAGGTGGAGGCGCAGCGTTCGTGGGCGGCGACGGAGGCGGTGCTGCGCACCAACTTCCTGAGCGCGGTGTCGCTGCTGACGGTGCTCGCCAACCGCTTCGAGGCCCAGAAGGCCGGCACGCTGGTGGTGATTTCGTCGGTGGCGGGAGACCGGGGACGGCAGAGCAACTACGTGTACGGCGCGTCCAAGGGCGCGCTGAACGTGTTCCTCCAGGGCCTGCGCAACCGGCTGGCGAAGTCCAACGTCGCGGTGGTGACGGTGAAGCCCGGCTTCGTCGACACACCGATGACGGCGCACCTGCCGAAGAACAAGCTGTTCGCCTCGCCGGAGAAGGTGGCGCGCGGCCTCTTGCGCGCGGCGGATTCGCGCAAGAACGAGGTCTACGTCCCCGGCATCTGGGCGCTCATCATGCTCATCATCCGGAGCATCCCGGAATCCGTGTTCAAGAAGCTCAAGCTGTAGCGTGGCGCGCCGGCGTCCGGCGCAATGCTTGTCAGACGCCGCTGGTATCTCCACACTCCAGGCATGGCCTACGGCAGACGTGAGCTGGAGAGGGAAGCGACCCTCGCCGACATCGAGGCCCTGCCCGAGGGCGTCGTGGGCGAGATCATCGAGGGTGCGCTGTATGCGCATGCCCAGCCGAGGGCTGGGCACATGGACTTCATCGGGGCGTTGATCGCCGAGCTTCGAGGCCCCTTCCAGCGGGGCGTCGGAGGGCCGGGGGGCTGGTGGATCCAGCTGGAACCTGGAATCCAGCTCGAGGGGTCACCGGAGTTCATTCCGGACCTCGGCGGGTGGCGCAAGGAGCGCGTGCCCCGGCTTCCTTCCGGCTCGTGGACGCTGGCGCCGGACTGGGCCTGCGAAATCCTGTCCCCGTCGACACGCGCGTATGACCTGCGCATCAAGCGCCCGTTCTACGCGCGCATCGGCGTCCAGCACCTGTGGTTCATCGACCTGGATTCACGAACGCTCACGGTCAGCCGGTTGTACGAGGGGCGCTGGCTGGAGCTGGGAACCCACGGAGAGGAGGATGTCATCCGCGCCGCGCCGTTCGAGGACCTCGAGCTGCGGCTGGGTGAGCTGTGGCCACTCATCGAGGGCCGCGGAGACCGGTAGCGTCACCTCGCAGCCCATTCCTTGTCAGACGCCGCTGGTATCTCCACACTCCAGGCATGGCCTACGGCAAACGCGAACTCGAGGGCGTCGCAACCCTCGCCGACATCGAGGCCCTGCCCGAGGGCGTCGTGGGCGAGATCATCGATGGAACGCTGTATGCACATGCCCGTCCTGGTGGCGGGCATGTCTATTTCGGGCTGAGACTCTTCGGGGAGCTGGATGCTCCTTTCCAGCTCGGAAATCCGGGGCCGGGCGGCTGGTGGCTCATGGTCGAGCCGGGCATCCAGGTCCCTGGCTCACCGGAGTTCGTACCGGACCTGGCGGGCTGGCGCCGCTCGCGGGTCCCCACGCTCCCCGAGCGTCAGTGGACCACGCCTCCGGACTGGGTCTGCGAAATCCTGTCACCCTCGACACGCGCCTATGACCGACGCATCAAGCGTCCCTTCTACGCGCGCATCGGCGTCCAGCACCTGTGGTTCATCGACCTGGAGGAGCGCACGCTCTCCATCCACCAGCAGTCAGCGGGGCGGTGGTTGGAGCTGGGCATCTACGGAGAGGGAGACACCCTCATCCGCGCCGCTCCGTTCGAGGACATCGAGCTGCGGCTCGGCTGGCTCTGGCGCTCGGTGCAGCAGAGCGCCTGAGCCCGCGCGAGCGCTCCGCCGACACTACCGGGGCGCCGGCCGGAACCAGGTCGGCTCCTTCCGCACCGACGTGCCCCCCGTGAACATCCCTCCGGTGAAGAACGCATCCTCGAAGAAGATGTAGGGGTGGATGAGCTCTGGGCGGCTCGCCGCCTCCAGCCTGGCGGCTTGCGCCGCCGGGAGCTCCAGGTCCAGCGCGCGCAGGTTGGCCTCGAGCTGCTCCAGCTTCGTCGCGCCGATGATGGTGGACGCGACGCCGGGCCGCCGCGCCACCCACGCCAGCGCCACCTGCGCGGGCGACTTGTCCAGCTCGCGCGCCACGTCGAGCAGCGTGTCGACGATGCCCCAGTTGCGCTCCGTGAAGAGCTTCACGATTCCCGGGTTGCCGGCCTCCTTGGCCCCCTTCAGCCGCCCGTCCCCCTTCGCGAGGACACCCTCCCGGGTGTACTTGCCCGACAGCAGTCCCGACGCCAGCGGGCTCCACGGGACGATGCTCGCGCCCAGCTCCAGCGCCGCGGGGATGTGCTCACGCTCGATGTTGCGCTCCACCAGCGAGTACTCGAGCTGCAACGCCACCGCCCGCTCCAGCCCCTCCTTCTCCGCCAGCGTCTGCGCCCGCGCGAAGTACCACGCCGGCACGTCCGACAGGCCGAAGTAGCGGATCTTCCCCTGCCGCACGAGGTCCGTGAGCGTGTGCAGCACCTCCTCCAGCGGGGTGATGCCATCCCACGCATGCATCCAGTACAGGTCCACGTAGTCCGTCTTCAGCCGCTTCAGCGACGCCTCCAGCGCCCGGCGGATGTTCTTGCGGCCGTTGCCACCCGCGTTCGGGTCTCCCGGCGACATGTTGACGGTGAACTTCGTGGCGATGACGGCCGCGTCGCGGCCACCGTTGTTCGCGAAGTAGTCCCCGATGATGGACTCGCTCGTGCCCCCGGTATACCCGTCCGCCGTGTCGATGAAGTTGCCCCCTGCCTCCAGGTAGCGGGCGAGCAGCTGGTTCGCCGTCTCCTTCGGACTGCCCCACCCCCACTCCGTGCCGAACGTCATCGCCCCCAGGGCCAGCGGGCTCACCCTCAACCCCGAGCGGCCCAGCAAGTGGTACCGCGCCAGCGAGTCGATGCGATTCTTCGTGGTCATCCGCGCCTCCGTGCGCCGTGAATGACCTCAAGGTGCACCGCGCGCGCTTTTCGGAGAAGAGGCGCCCGCCGCAAGCACTGTTTAGACTGACTTCACAATGGCCACCTCCCCGTTCCACGAGCTCTCGGTGTTCCTCGTCGTCGCCCGGCACAAGAGCTTCACCCGCGCGGCGAAGGAGCTGGGGGTCTCCACGTCCGCGGTGAGCCAGACCGTCCGCCTGCTGGAGGAGCGCGTGGAGCAGCCGCTGCTCTTCCGCACGACGCGCAGCGTGTCGCTCACCGACGCCGGTCAGCGGCTGGTGGAGCGCGCGGCGCCCGGGATGGAGTCCGCCCTGGGCGCCCTCGAGAACCTCTCCACGGACACCACGCAGTTGTCCGGGACGCTGCGCTTCACCGTGCCCTTCTTCGCGCTCTCCATCGTCCTCGAGCCCGTCCTCCCCCGCTTCTTCCAGGAGTACCCCCAGGTCCGGGTGGAGGCGCGCGTCAGCGACCAGCTCGTCAACATCGTCGCCGAGGGCCTCGACGCGGGGTTCCGGCTGACGGAGTCCGTCGAGCGCGACATGGTGCAGGTGCGCATCATCCCGCCGTTCCGGTTCCTCGTGCTCGGCGCGCCCGCGTACCTGCGCCGTCGCGGCACGCCGACGAAGCCGGCGGACCTCACGCGGCACGACTGCATCGGCTATCGCGCGCCCACGACGGGCCTGCTCTATCACTGGGAGCTGGAGCGCGGGCGACGGGAGGTCCGAATCCCCGTGAAGGGACCGCTCGTCTCCGACAACGCCCAGTTCATGATGCGCATGGCGGCGGCGGGCCTCGGCCTGGTCTACGCGGCGGAGGTCGAGGCCGCGCCCTTCCTGCGCGCCGGCACGCTCCAGCCCGTGCTGGAGGACTGGGCCCCGACCGTTCCAGGGGGCTTCATCTACTACCCTCACCGCGCTCGCGCCTCGCCGCCGCTGCGCGCCTTCATCGACGTGGCGAGGAAGGTCCTCTCCGCGAGCTGAGCACGCCGCTATCGCACCGCCGCGGACGACTCCGCGCAAGAGGCGGGCCGCTTCCTTCCGGGCGGGAGCGCCTCGCAGAGCACCGAACCCGTGGCGTCGGGCATCGTGACCCCCAACCACGTGGCGAGCGTGGGCGCGAGGTCGAGCGGGGTGACCGCCCGCCCCTGCCGGACCGCGGGCACCCCCTGCCCGAAGAGCACGAGCGGCACATGGGTGTCGTACTCGTACGGAGTCCCATGCGTGCTCGCATGGTCGTCATCGGGCGCCAGCAGCACATGGGGCTGGGGGATGAGGACGAAGTCGCCGGAGCGCGCGGGCACGTACTCACCTCGCACCGCCCGGCCGAAGCCCTGGCTTCCTCCGTCCTCCAGGGCGCAAGGAGGTCGTCAATCGCATCCATGCCTTGCGCCGGGCGAACGCGCCGGAGCACCCCACCGCGCTCCGACTCATCGAGCCGTTGCGCGTCGCGAGTGAACAAGGGGCGAACAAGCCCCCAGGGAAAGGGAGGCGCCGCGCCAGGAACCCGAGCCGCTGACTCCGCGAAACGCGGCACCGTGGCCACGAGGACGGGCCCGTGGCCTCCGTCCACACGAGCGGAGCCCCGCTACGCGGCCCCGAGGAACTCGCGCGACATGCGCGCGAACGCCTCGCGGTGCTTCAGGAAGATGGGAACGTGTCCCGCGTCGGGGACCACCCACAGGCGCGCATCCGGCAGGGCGCGGTACAGCTCGAGCGTCAGCTCCACGGGATAGAGCGGGTCCCTGTCTCCCTGCACGAGCAACGTCGGAGCCTTCACCTGCGCGAGCCAGGGCGGCGTGAAGCCCATGTCATCGAAGCGACCCGCGAAGCCGCGCCCATGCCGCCACAACTCGCGAATCTGGTCGTCCCCTCGAACATGCTTCGCGCGCAGCTCCGCCCACTCGGCTTCGGTGCGGGACTCCTCGGTCAGCGCCGCCATGATGCGGCGGGCCGACTCCGGGTAGTACGGAGTGCTGGAGACCAGGACCATGCGCTCCACGCGCTCCGGCGCGCGCGTCCCCACGTGCAGGAGCGTGTTCGCGCCCAGGCTCATCCCCATGGCGCGGAACCGGTCGATGCCCAGCGCGTCCACCAGCGCGAGCACGTCCGTCGCGCACTGCCCCGTGGAGAAGGTCCCCGAGGGGTTGTCGCTGCGACCATGCCCCCGCAGGTCGGGGAGGATGAGCTGGTACTCGCGCGCGAGCGCCTCCAGGTCGAAGACATGCGCCCAATCCGCGCCCACGCCGGTGAAGCCGTGCAGCAACACGAGCGGCGGCCCCTCGCCCACCACCTCGCAGTGCATCCGCAGGTTCTCGATGGAAACGACGTGCGTCCGTCGCGTCGTGCTCATGACGTGGCTCCTCGGGAATACCGGAGACACGCCTCCGGTCGAACCGTTGGAGTACGGAATGCCGCCGCGACTTGATAGCTTCGTTCTTCCTTGCCAGACTGCTTCACGGCATCACGGCGAGAGCAACTTCCCCGCGCTTCCAACCTCAGTCGAGCGCCCCGTCGATGACCTTCTTCGCGACACCGAATGGGAAGCCCGCGCGGGCCAGCGCCGCGAGGTCTCGCTGACGGTTCTCCACTCGGGTCGCGGGGTCTCGACGGAAGGGCCCCAGCCGCTTCTTGCGCGCCCAGATGCGCGCGGCGGCCTCGTCGGAGACCTCGGCGGTGGCCAGGGCGAGCTTGCGCTGGACCAGGTCCACGTCGACGCCCTTGAGCCGGAGCTTCTGCGCAATCACCCGCGAGCTGCGCCCCGAGGCGCGCAGCGACTGGGCCTTCATGCCCGCGTAGGCGTCATCGTTGATGAGCCCGTTGCGCATGAGCTTCTGCACGAGCACGTCGATCCACCCGAGCGCCTCCGCGCGGTCCCCGCCATGCTCCTTCACCGAACGGTCCACCCGGCGCACCAGCACGCGACGGAGCTGGCTCACCGTGGAGGCATAGCGCTTCAGGTAGTGGAGCGCCGCGTTCTCCAGATAGCGGGGTGACACCTTCCGTGGACGCTTCTGCTTCCTCGGGGGCCTGCTGTCCTGTCCGGTCCTGTCCTCGTCCACGCGACGCCCTATCTACCAGGGCGCCCTGACACGGTTGGGGACAAGACGCGCGAGCAGGGCAGCAGGCAGGCAGGAACCCGCGAGGACCTGGTCCGGAGTCAGCCGTTCTCCAGGCCCCGCGCTCGACGGCCGTGCGGCCACGACGGAGGAGCCCCCCCCGAGCAGGGCGGTGGAAACCCCACCGGGAAGGACGCGCGGGTCATCCCGCTTCGTACCTCGACGTTCTCCCAGTGCGACCTCCAGCCACGTGGGAGGGGCACACCGAGGGCGTATCGCGGCTTCGTCGCTGACGCCCCGAATATGGGTGGCGCTCAGGCGTCGTCGTCCGGCAAGAGGGTCCGAAGCAGCTCGTCGTCAGGTCCGAGCGGGCGCCAGCCGGCAGGGGGCGGGCTCGCGCGAAGTGCCGCCCTGGCTTGCTTCACGCGCTCCTCATGCGTCTCTGGGGTGTAGCTACTCCACCTGGCGAGCGCTTGGGCAACATCGAATCGATTCGTGTCGTCCAGTACGGCAGGCCACCCATTCGGGAGGCTCGCGTGCAGTTCGCGCACAAACTGGCCACGTACCAAGCGAGTGACCCGATGACTTCGCTCCGCCTCGGCTACGAGTCCACTGAATACCTGCACCCCAGCAATATCGTCGGGGCCAAGCTCCTCGGCTAGCGCAACCAACGATGCAGTGGGACGGGCCTCGGCAAAGGCCGTGAGTGAGTCGTAGCCGCGCTCACGGACGCGCTCATACAGGCGGACCTTCCAATTCCCCTGCCACGACCGACCATCAGTCATCGGCTCGCCCCCTTGGTGAACTTCATCGGGATGTCGTACTCCTTCAGATACCCTGCGACGAGCCTCAAAATCTCGTTCCGCGTCAGCCGCTGGCCGTTTTCCCCCTCGGCTGCTCGCAGCACTTTCATGATCATCTGGTTCCACTCTCCTGGCCATGTACGCCCGAGGCGCCAGTTACCCCCTCCATGAATCGCCTCGTGGTGCGCCCGCTCCAGCCGGACACAGAACTGGTCGATGTCCAGGTCGCCCTTGAAGCCGCGCTGCTCGAACCACTCGCGGTGCTCCTTCGGCAGGACATGGTGCTTGGGGGCCTCTGACATGCCCGCTCCCGCCTTGCCCGTCACGCGCATGCCTCGCACCTCGGGACTGTCCCCCAGGGCTTCACGGACGCCCTCGGGCAGGTCCTGGTGCGCTTGCGCCATCATCACCTGCCCACCGTGGATGCGGACCGCCGCGCTCACTACGGGGACGGAGAGGACGCCCGCCTGCACCAGTCGCCGCATCATCTCCACCCACTCCGCGGAGACGACGAGCTGAGAGCCCACCATGACGCCGCCTGAGCGCATGACGAGCCCCATGCCGAGCGTCGCGGGCGCGGCAGGGGGCAGCCTGGGCGGCCCGAGCTTCAGCGTGGAAATCATGGCGAGCATCTCCAGCACCTGCACCGCCACCATGATTTTGCCCCCCTGCGCCATGGCGGCTCGGGCATCCGCGTGCATCCTGTTGAACTCGTGCGTCAGCTTCCCCATCAGCTCGGGCATCGCAACGGCCGCCGCCTCGACTCGCTCGGGGTCGCGCGAAGCGAGGTCCGCGAGCGAGGGCTCCATCAAGTCCTGGACGCCGGCAAGGTCCATGAACAGCTTCTCGTCGCCGCACATCGGGCACTCGCGCAGCAGGACGTCGGAGAGCTGGAGGAAGTCCACCCAGGTGGCGAACAGCAGGGCGCCGAACATCGCGGACTGGAGCCGTGGGCCCGCCATGCGCAGGAGGGCCAGCTCCATCTCCGAGTCCTCCACCTCCGACACGCCCCCCGCCAGCATCGTCGCGCTTCCGAGGGCGCCGCGAATCCACGCCACTTCATTGGTGCCGTGGTCGAGATAGCGCGTGAACGCTCCCGCACTGAGAGCCCTGCCACTGAACACGGGAGCGCGCTTCGCGAGTTTGGAGAGCGTGGCTTCGGACTCCTTCAGCGAGTCCCTCACCTCGTCGAGGGAGTCGAGGAAGGCTTGCCGCGCCTCTTGGGTGCCTGGCCCGCGGCCCCCGGTGGCTGCCGCGCCAGGTCCCGCGAGCGTCACGGCTTCGCGTGGAGTCCCCTGTCGCCACCGCCGCTGTTCCGCGTCGGAGCCCGCGAACGAGGACGGCAGGTCGACCGGAACGCGTGAGGGCTGGTCGCTCGGCGCGTCGTCCCACACGGAAGCAGGGGCCAGGAGGAGCCCATCTCGCAACGTTCCACCCTCGCCAGGGGACCGCGTCACCGAGGCGCATCCCGAGGACAGCACGGCCACCACCAAGAGCAGTGCGTCAGCGCGCATGGTCTACCCCAGGCCCACCGAGGCGAACGCCCCTGGGCGCGGCCTCCCTTCCTCCAGGGAGAGCTCGTAGGAGGTGTCGCCATTCGTGAAAAGGACGACGCTCCCGGCAGGCCGAAAGCCAGACGGATGGGACATGGGCACGTAGCTCCAAGCGCCCGCGCGAGAGGGATTCGCGCAAAGGCAGACTCAAGGTACTTCCACCGCCACCAGACTTGAACGACGTGCCAGGTCAAAAGAGCCCGAATGACACCTCATCTCTGGGGAACAGGATGAGGCGCATTCCGCGAAGCCGGGTTGCTATCAGCCAGGTCCATCGACGGCGTGCGCACCGTCGGAGCGCCCTCCCGGGCACTGGCGCGCCCCGTGACGCCCTCACGCCCTCCCGCCGTCCGCCAGCCGCGCGGCCCGGGTCAGCAGGTGGTTGCGCTCGGGGATGCTCGCGGTCCGGCCCGCCGCTCGGCGGTAGTACGTCACGGCGTCCTCGTGCCTCCCCGCCTGCTCCAGCAGGTGCGCGCGAACCACGTCGAGGCGATGGTGCTCCGACAGGCGAGGGTCCGCCTCGAGCGGCCCGAGCAGCGCCAGCCCCGCCTCCGCGCCCTCCACCATCGCCACGGCCACCGCGCGGTTGAGCGCCACCATGGGGTTGTCCGACAAGCGCATCAACACGTCATAGAGCCCGAGAATCTGCGGCCAGTCCGTGTCCTCGGCGCGCTTCGCCTCGTCATGCACGGCGGCGATGGCCGCCTGCACCTGGTACTCGCCCACCGAGCCCCGCGACAGCGCCTCCGTCACCAGCGCCACACCCTCCGCGATGGCCTCCGCGTCCCACAGACTCCGGTCCTGTTCGGGGAGCGGAATCGCCTCGCCCGAGGGCCCCGTCCGCGCGGCGCGGCGCGCGTCGGTCAACAACATCAACGCGAGCAGCCCCGTCACCTCTCCGTCCTCCGGAAGCCGCGCGTGGAGCAGCCGCGTCAGCCGCAGCGCCTCTCCCGACAAGTCACAGCGGTGCAGCGCCTCCCCCGAGCTCGCCGTGTAGCCCTCGCTGAAGACGAGGTAGAGCACGTGCAGCACCGCGCCGAGCCGCCGCGCGCGCTCCTCCACGGACGGGAGCTCGAACGCGACCCCGGAGGCCTTGATGCCCTGCTTGGCCCGGCTGATGCGCTGGGCCATCGTCGCCTCCGGGACGAGGAACGCCCTGGCGATCTCCGCCGTCGTCAGCCCGCCCACCGCCCGCAGGGTCAGCGCGACGGCGGACGCCGTGGACAACGCCGGGTGACAGCACATGAAGAGCAGGACGAGCGCATCGTCCCGCCCCGTCATCTCGTCGTCGTCCGGGCTCGACACGAGCTGCAACTCCGGCGGCACCAGGCTGACCACCAGCTCCTCCCGACGGCGACGGGCCGACTCCGCCCGCGCCTGGTCGGTGATGCGCCGAGCCGCCACCTGGAGGAGCCAGCCATGCGGGTTGTCGGGCAACCCCTCGCGCGGCCATTGCTCGGCCGCGGCCATCAACGCCTCCTGGACCGCGTCCTCCGACGCGGCGAAGTCATGGAAGCGGCGGATGACCGAGCCGAGCACCCGCGGCGCCAGTTCGCGCAGCAGGTGCTCGATTCGCGAGCCCGGAGACGACGACCTCACGGCATCAGGTCGGGCGGAGGCGCGCTCATCACCTGGCGCACCTCGATGGGCATGTTGAGCGGCACCCCGTCCCTGCCCGGCGCGGCCGACGCCTCGGCGGCGATTTCATACGCGCGCTCGGGGCTCTCCACGTCCACCATCCAGTAGCCGACGAGGAACTCCTTCGTCTCCGCGAACACCCCATCGGTGATGGGCCTCCCATCCGCCCCCGCGCGCACCCGCCGCGCCTGGTCCGGCCCCGCCAGCCCCTCGGCCGCCACCAGCTCCCCGGAGGCCCCCAGCTTCTTGGCGAAGTTCATCATGAAGGCGATGTGCGCCTGGATGTCCTTCCGCGGCCACGACGCCAGCTCGTACGACCCCTTCCCAGCGTGGTTCATCATCAGGAGATACTTCACGGTCGGCATCCTCTCGACTCCGGCCACCCGTCCATTCGGGGGCGCGGTCATGAGCAGGTCGGAGCCGAGCGCGACTTCTCGACATCCGCGCCGAAGATATTCGCGGTCCCCCTGAGCGAGAAGGACCGTGTGCGAGGCCTGCCCCACAAGCACCTACCCAGGCCCTCCATTCCCCGCGAGGCCACGACGCGGCGCATCCCCTCCACCCAGCAACGGGTTTGGCGACGCGAGACGTCACCCGCCTACGCTGAGCGTCCCGGAGCCCCCATGACGACCGCGCCGTTCCTGGTAACCGAGCCCCCCGCGCCCCCCGAAGCGCCCGCCACGCCCACGGCCGCCCCGCCCGAGCACTCACGGTGGCACCTGGGGACACGCATCGCGTTCCGCTTCGTCTGCGTGTTCATCGGCCTCGACAGCGCGGGGTTTCCCCTCTCGCTGATTCCCGGCCTGAACATGTACATCCACCGGGCCATCTCGTCCTTCTGGGAGGCCCTGGTGCCCTGGGCGGGACGCCTGGTGGGCTTCGAGGTCCCTCCGCCCCCGACCTTCTCCGGCAGTGGCGATACCCAGTTCGAGTACGCCCGCCTCGCCCTGCTCGTGACACTCTGCGTGGTGGCGACGGTCCTCTGGTCCATCCTCGACAAGCGGCGGACCCAGTACGTGAAGGCCCACCACGTCCTGCGCTTCGTCGTCCGCTACGTCCTCGCCAGCACCATGCTGAGCTACGGCTTCGCCAAGGTCTTCCACTCGCAGTTCCCCTTCCCCTCCGAGGACCGGCTGGTGCAGCCGCTCGGGGAGTTCTCGCCGATGGGGCTGCTGTGGACCTTCATGGGCTACTCCGCCGGCTACAACGTGCTCACCGGAGGCGCGGAGGTCCTGGGGGGACTGCTGCTGCTCTTCCGCCGGACCACGACGCTGGGCGCGCTGGTCGTCATCGGCGTGATGGTGAACGTGGTGGCGCTCAACTTCTTCTACGACGTGCCCGTCAAGCTCTACTCCACCCAGCTGCTCCTGTTGGCGGTGTTCCTGACGGCGCCCGACCTGCGACGGCTCGCGGATGTGCTGGTCTTCAACCGCGCGACCCAGGCCGTGGCGCTCGAGCCTCCCTTCCAGCTGTCCCCGCGCCTGCGCCTGGGCCTCCGCGTGACGAAGCTCCTGCTCGTCGGCAGCATCGTGTGGCCCAACGCGACGAGGGGCTGGAGCGAGCTCCGACAGGCCCGGGAGGACGCCCCCCCTCCCGCGCTCCAAGGGGTCTACGACGTGGAGCGCTTCCTGCGCCAGGGCCAGGAGCTCCCCGCCACCCGGGACGAGCCTCACCGATGGCGCCGCTTCTCCCTCAACCGCCACGGCGTCGGGGTGGTCCGGGGAATGGACGTGGCGTCGAGGAAGACCTTCTTCTCCTCGGAGGAGTCACTGGAGAAGAAGACGCTCACCCTCGTCGAGGGCTGGGGCGAGGACGCGAAGAAGGTCCCCTTCACCTTCGAGCAGCCGGACCCCACGCGCCTGGTGCTCCGCGGCGACTACGAGGGCGCCCCCATCGAGGTGCACCTGCGCAAGCACGAGGTCTCCGACTCGCTGCTCCTGAAGCGGGGCTTCAACTGGGTGCAGGAGTATCCCTTCAACCGGTGAGCCTCAGTCGCCGCGGGCGGCGGCGTCCGCGCCCTCGGCGCCGGGCGGCAGCGCGGGGACCTCGCGCCCCTCCCCGAAGCCGAGCGCCCAGAAGCGGGGGCGCACCGGCTCGCGCGCCAGCAGGCGCAGCAGCAGGAACTTCGCCTCGTCCTGCCCGTCGAAGGCCATGGGGAAGGTGTTGTAGTGCATCGCGACCGACGTCGAGGAGCGCAGCACCCGGTGCGCGTCGAGGGCCTCGCGAGGCCCCATGTGGACGGTGTGGAGGACGCGGGGACGGTACGCGCCGATGGGCAGCACCGACAGGCGCATGGGGCCGAAGCGCTCGGCCACCATCGCGAAGTGCGGACCGAAGCCCGTGTCTCCCGCGAAGAGCACCGGCCCTCCGCGCGTCGAGACGACGTAGCCGGCCCACAGCGTCTCCTCCACGTCCGTCAGCCCCCGGTTGGAGCGGTGCTGCGCGGGCACGGCCGTCACCCGCACCTCCGGCGTCACCTCCGTGGCCTGCCACCAGTCCAGCTCCACCACGTCGCGGAAGCCCTCCGCGTCCAGCAGGGCCTTGTTGCCCAGGCCCACGACGAAGCGCGGATGGTGCGCCGCCTCCAGCCGCCGCAACGTGGGCAGGTCCATGTGGTCATAGTGGTTGTGGCTCACCACCACGACGTCGATGGGCGGCAGGTCCTCGAAGCGGATGCCGGGCGGATGCACGCGCCTGGGGCCGATGAACGGCACCGGGCTGGCCCGGTCCGAATAGATGGGGTCCGTCAACACGTTGACGCCGTCCGCCTGGATGAGGACGGTGGCGTGGTTGATGACCGTCACCCGCAGCTTCCCGGGCGCCACGCGCTCCGGCGGCGGACGCCCCGGGGGCAGGTCCTCGTAGTCGCGCCACTCGCCGCGCCTCTCCTTCAGCGCCGCCGAGAGCAGCTGCCCCACCCCGAGCCGGGGCGCGTCCCCCAGGTTCTGGAACTTCTCGCCGTCGAAGTGCGCCGTCACCGGGCCACGGTGGCTCGGCCCGGCGAACAGGCAACCTCCGAGCAGCGGCACGCACAGCAGGAGGAGGGGCGACAGAGGCCGCGTCGTGGCGGGGAGAGGGCGGTGAGGCATGGCGGAAGACGCTCCGTCGGCGTGGAGGCGGGCCCACGGGCCCGGGCCCGGGTCGGGTCCGGATGTTAATGAGCGGCCCCGAATGCCGCAGCGCCATCACGAGGAGACGGCGACGGAGGTCTTCTCCGGGACGGCGGCGGGGGCCTCCCGGCGCTCGCGCAGCCACGCCACGGTGTCACGCAGCGTCTCCTCCAAGGGGCGGAAGGTGACGCCCAGCTCCCGGCGGGCCTTGCCCGAGTCCACGCACAGCTTCGCGTGCATGACGCGCACCCCCTCCACCGTCAGGGAGGTGGGGCCCCCCGTCAGCCGGGCCCAGGTCTGCGACAGGGCCCCCAGCGTCACCGCCACCGCGTGCGGCAGGATGCGGCGAGGGGCCCGCACGCCCGTCAGCGTCTCCAACACCCGCGCCACGTCCTTCAGGTGGGCGAACTCGCCGCCGACCAGGTAGCGCTCCCCGGAGCGGCCCTTCTGCGCCGCCACCACCGTCGCGGCGGCCACGTCGCGCGCGTCCACCAGCGACGAGCCCCCGTCCAGCATCGCGGGCAGCTTGCCGCCCAGGAAGTCGAGCACGAACTGGCCGGCGCCGGTGGGACCTGTGTCCCAGGGGCCGAACATCCACCCCGGCAGGATGAACACCACCGACATGCCCGTGCGGGCGCTGAAGGCGTTCAGCTCCCGCTCCGACTCCACCTTGCTCTTGAAGTACAGGTTGTCGGTGACCAGCGGCGCGGGAGGCGTGGACTCGTCGCCCGGCGAGCCGTCCGGCTTCAGCCCCACCGTGCCGCTGGAGCTGATGTCCACGAAGCGCTTCACGCCCCGGCGGTGCGCCTCCTCGGCCAGCGCCACCGTGCCCTTCACGTTGATGGCATGCAGCTTCGGCCAGTGGTCGCCAGCGGCGTAGTATTCCCGGAAGTAGGCCGCCGTGTGGATGACCACGTCACACCCGTCCAGCGCCGCGGCGAACCCCTGGACGTCCTCCATGTCTCCCTCCACCACCTCCACCCCCGTCAACCCGCCCAGCACCTGGCGCGCCTTGGCCTGTGAGCGCGCCAGCGCCCGCACCGTGTGCCCCCCAGCCACCAACGCCCGCACCACGTTGTTGCCCAACAGCCCCGTGCTGCCCGTCACGAACGCGCGCATCTGGCGCCTCCCAGGAAATGTGAACAGTATTCAGATAAGAGCTGGTCTGAACAGTGTCAAGATGAACACCGGAAATGAAGGGGTGGGGTCGTGACGACACGGGGTGGCGGGAAGGCGGCGGCGCCGCGCAAGCGCCGCACGTATCACCATGGGGATTTGCGGCAGGCGCTGGTGGACGCGACGCTGGCGCTCATCGCGAAGGAGGACGTGGGGGCGGTGTCGCTGCGCGAGGTGGCGCGACGGGCGGGGGTGACGGCGGCGGCGCCGTATCACCACTTCCGGGACAAGAACGCGCTGCTGGCGGCGGTGGCGGAGGAGGGCTACCGGGCGCTCAACCAGCGGATGGACGAGGCGATGGCGCGGACGCGGGCGCCGGAGCTCGCCGGGCGGGTGAAGGCGATGGCGCGCTGCTACGTGTCCTTCGCGGTGGAGCACCCGGCGCACTACCGCGTCATGTTCCGCGAGGAGTGGGGCGACGAGGAGAAGTACGCGGCGGTGCACGCCGAGGGGATGCGCGCCTTCCAGCGGCTCCTGGACCTGACGGCGGAGGCGAGCGCCGCGTCCGGAGGGAGGCTCGACCCGGAGACGCTGGCGTTCAACGTCTGGGCGTGGGTGCACGGGCTCGCGTCGCTGTGGAACGAGGGGCCGCTGCGCAAGAAGAGCGGCGGCGACTCCATCGCCCCGTTGCTGGAGCGCTCGCTGGACCTGGTCGTCGCGCTGGTCGCCCGGAAGTGAGGCGCCGTCACGCCACCACGGTGCGCAGCAGGCGCTCGAACAGCCAGGGGCTTTTCTCCAGCGCCTTCACCACGGGGCGACGCAGGCGGGGCCTGCGCGCCAGGGTGAGCAGCGCGCGCGTCGTCCAGGAGTACTTGCGGAACACGCGCTGGAAGGCGCGCTCGTAGGGACGCAGCGTCTCCACGCCCGCGCCCCTCGCCAGGGCGTCCGGCAGCAACGTGCCCAGCGACTCCGCGCAGGCGAAGGCCAGGGACAGCCCCTCGCCCGTCAGCGCGTCCACGTACCCCGCCGCGTCGCCCACCAGCGCGAAGCGGTCCGCCACCCGCGCGCGCGCCACCCGCGCCAGGGGGCCCGCGCCGCGCACCTGGGAGTCCGGCGTCATGCCGCGCAGGCGCGCCTCCAGGCGGGGGAAGCGCGACAGCAGCGTGTCGAAGCCCACGCGCCCCGCCACCCCGCCGTCCTCCCACAGGAAGGCCAGCCCCACGCGCCGCGCGCCCGCGGGCGTCACGTACGCCTCCACCCCGCTGGCGAAGTGGACCTCCACGAAGGGCGACCACGGCGCCATCCGGAAGTGCTGCCGCAGCCCGAAGCGCCGAGGCCCGTCCGCGTCCACCTCCAGCCCCTCGGCGCGCCGCAACGGCGAACCCAGCCCGTCCGCCGCCACCAGCATCCGCGCCTCCACGGGCGCGTCCGCGGTCTCCAGCGCCATCCCCTCCACCGTCCGGCGGTGTGACAGCACCTGCGTGCGCTCGCGCAGCTCCACCCCCACCGCCCGCGCCCGCGCCGCCAGCGCCGAGGCCAGCGCCACGCGCCGCACGCCCAGCCCTCCCGGCTCCGGCAGGCGCCCCTCCACCGTGCCGCCGTCCTCCTGCACGTAGCGGATGCCCACGAAGGGCGCGCTCTCGTCGCGGTCCAGGTGCGTGAGCACGCCCAGCCGCTCGAGCACCGCCAGCCCCGGGGGCATCAGCCCCTCGCCGCACGCCTTGTCGGCGGGCAGCGCCGAGCGCTCCAGCACCACCGTGTTCAAGCCGCGCGTGGCGGCCTGGATGGCCACCGCCAGCCCCGCGGGGCCGGCCCCCACCACCGCCACGTCGTACCGCTTCACGGCTCCTGCTCCGCCCGGGCCATGGCCAGCGCGCTCTTCGCCATCTCCACCGCCATGCGCACCATGCCCACCTTCTTCGGGGGTGACAGCGTGCCCGCCTGGAAGCGCTGGAGCGCCTCGCGCCGGCGCAGCTTGCCGCTCGACGTGCGAGGCAGCGTCCCTGGCTCCAGCACCCGCACCGTGTGCGCGCGCACGCCCGTCGCCGCCAGCACCACCGCGCGGATGCGCTCCTCCAGGGCCTCCGGCGCCTCCAGGCCCGAGCGCTCGGCGAGGATGAGCAGCGCCTCGTCCGTCTCTCCCTCGGGGACGAAGCCCAGCGCCACCGCGCAGCCGACGCGCACCCCCTCCACGCCGAGCAGCGGGTCCTCGAACGTCTGCGGGGCGTGGTTGGCGCCCCGGATGATGACCACGTCCTTCGCGCGGCCCGTCAGGTACAGCTCTCCGTCATCGATGAAGCCCAGGTCCCCCGTGTCCAGCCACCCCTCCGGCGTCAGCGCCCGCCGCGTGGCCGCCTCGTCGCCGAAGTAGCCCGACATCAACGAGGGCCCCCGCGCGAACACGCGCCCCACGCGCCGCTCCGGCAGCACCGCGCCGTCCGCGTCGCGCACCTCGACCTCGAAGCCCGGCACGGGCGAGCCCACGCTCACCAGCTCCCGCGAGCCCTCCACCACCACGCCCTCGCGCGCCAGCCGCTCCGGGTCCACCCCCAGCGCGCGAGGCCCCCGCGAGGCCGGCGGGAAGGTCACCGCGAGCGACGCCTCGGACAGGCCGTAGACGGGGCGCAGCGCGCGCGCCGAGAAGCCCCACTTCTCGAAGCGGTCCGCGAAGCGCCGCAGCGTCTGGATGGACACCGGCTCCGCGCCGTTGAGCGCGTGCACCCACGACGACAGGTCCACCCCCGCCATCTCCGCGTCCTT
Organism: Myxococcus stipitatus; assembly: GCF_021412625.1. The sequence continues at coordinate 137,376 of NZ_JAKCFI010000006.1, forward strand.
CACCCGCTTGAGGCACAGGCCGTACGCGAAGTTGGGCGCGGGGGAGATGAAGCCCCGGTGCCGGGACAGCGCGCGCAGCCACAGCGCGGGCCGGGCGAGGAAGGCCTCTGGCGGAATCAACACCAGGCTGCCCGGGTAGTTGAGCGCGGACATCAGGCAGCCGACCAGCCCCATGTCGTGGTACAGCGGCAGCCAGCTGACGCCCACGCGCGGCGACGTCTCGTCCAGCGGCATGAGCGCGTGGAGCGCGGCCACCTGCGCCATCAGCGCCGCGTGCGTCAGCGCCACCGGCTTGGGCGCCACCGTCGAACCCGAGGAGAACTGGATGAGGCCCAGCGCGTCCGGGCGCACCCGCACCTCGTGCGAGTCGTCCCCTCGCGACACCTCCTCCACCGTGTGACAGCCCAGCCGGGGCCGGGCGCGCTCCACGCTCGGCCCCAGCAGCAGCCTCACGCGCGCGTCCGTCAACACCACCGCGGCCGTCGTCACCTGGAGCATCCGCGACGTCGCCTGGTGGTACTCCTCCAGCCGCCCCAGCCGCACCGGCGGATACAACGGCACGGGCACCGCGCCCGCCAGCAGCGCGCCGAAGAACGCGTCCATGAAGCCCGGCGAGGTGGGCAGCAGCAGCGCCACCCGCTCGCCCGCGCGCACGCCCAGCCGCGCGAGCCCCGCCGCCGTGCGCCGCGCGCGGCGGTACACCTCCGCCCAGGGGAGCACCTCCTCGCGCTCCGCGGCGTCCACGAACGTCAGCTGGTAGGGGGTGGCGCTCGTCGAGGCGAGCGCCTCGTTCAACGTGGGGTGGAGTACCCGCTGGAGCCTGGGTCCCTTCACGAGCGGGCCTCGGCCGGGACGCGGGCGGACTCCCCCACGCGGCTGGCCACCAGCCGGGTCAGGTCCGCCACCGTCTTCAGCTCCTGCGCGTCCTCCTCCGACAGGCGGATGCGGAAGCGGTTCTCGAGCCCCACCGCCAGCACCGTCAACCCGAGGCTGTCGAGCTGCAGGTCGCGGAAGAGGTCCTGCTGGGGGTCCACCGTGCCCTTCCACTCCAGCTCCTCGGTGGCGATGCGACGAATCTCGGCCAGGACCTCCTGCTCGAGCTCAACCATGGGGCACCTCCGGGATGAAGCGAGGACGACGGGAGAAGGCGCGCGAGTAGGCCGCACCCAGCGCCGCCTCCTCCGCGCGGATGCGCACGAAGAGCAGCGCCGCGTTGCCCAACGAGAAGACGACGGCGGTCCACCAGGCGCCGTGGATGAGGGGGACCGCGGCCAGCTCCAGCACCACGGCGACGTAGTTGGGGTGACGCAGGAAGCGGTAGGGGCCGTGCGTCACCGGCGCCAGGTCCGGCACCACGATGATGCGCGAGTTCCACCGGTCGCCCAGCGTGGCGATGGCCCAGTAGCGCAGCCCCTGCGCCACCACCGCCAGGGCCAGGGCCGCCCAGCCCCACGCGCCCGGGAAGGCGCGCTCCAGGAGGAAGACCTCGCCCACGCACGCGACCAGGAAGAGCGTGTGGAAGGCCACCATGAAGCGGTAGTGCGCCTGCCCCGACTCCACGCCTCCCCTGGCGAACGCGCGCGCCGCGTTGCGCCGGGAGAGCGCCAGCTCCACCAGGCGCTCCAGCACCAGCAGGAGCATGTAGCCCAGGAAGACGGCCTGCGTGAGCGTCACCATCGCAGGAGCACCATCTCCGCGCAGAAGCCCGGCCCCAGGGCCATCATCAGCCCCCAGTCCCCGGGCCGCGCGTTGGCCTTCTCCAGCGTCTCGCCCAGCACGAACAGCACCGACGCCGACGACAGGTTGCCCACCTCCCGCAGCGACTCCCAGGAGCGCGCCAGCGCCTCCCCCTCCAGCTCCAGCGCCTCCTCGAAGGCCTGCAGCACCCGGGGCCCGCCGGTGTGCGCCACCCAGTGGCGGATGTCACTGCGACGCAGGCCGTGCTCCGTCAGGAAGCCCTCCACGTCGCGCAGGATGTGGTCCTTCACCAGCTGCGGCACCTTGGCGGAGAGAATCACCTTGAAGCCCGAGTCCACCACGTCCCAGCCCATGATGCGCTCGGTGTCCGGGTAGAACACCGACCGGGACGCCATCACCCGCGGCCCCCGGGCGCCGGCCGCCTCCGCGCCCCGGACCACCGCGCACGCCGCGCCGTCGCCGAAGAGGCCGGAGGCGATGATGTTGGGGATGGACAGGTCCTCGCGCTGCAACGTCAGCGAGCACAGCTCCGCGGCGACGAGCAGCGCGGTGTGCGTGGGGAACGCGCGCAGGTAGTCCGCCGCGCGCGCCAGCCCCGCCACGCCCGCCACGCACCCCAGCCCGAAGATGGGCGTGCGCTTGACGTCCCCGCGCAGGCCCAGCCGGTTCACCAGCCGCGCGTCGATGCTGGGCGTCGCGATGCCCGTCACCGAGACGAAGAAGACATGGTCCACGTCCCGCGGCGTCAGCTCCGCCCGCTCCAGCGCCTGGCGCGCCACCTGCTCGCTCAGCGCGGTGGCCTCCCGAATCCAGGCGTCGTTGCGCGCCTGGAACGTGACCAGCTTGGCGTAGGAGTCGAGCGGCACCGCCAGGTAGCGACCCCTCACCCGGACGCTGCGGTGCAGTTCCTCCAGGCGCTCCACGTTGAAGTGGCGCGTCGCCCACAGCCCGCGAAAGGCCTCGATGAGCTGTTCCTGGGTGGCGTAGTGGGATGGCAACGCCCGTCCCACCGCGCGGATGAAGGGCAAGCTTGGGTCCTGGCCAGGGGAACTGTGCATGGGGTCTCGGTCCGTGCAGCGAGCAGGAAACCACGCTTAGCCGGAACCAGGCGAGGACGCGACACTCACACGTCGACTTGAGGACCCCTGGCGGCCTCTCCGAGCATCAGTGTCACACGGTCGACGCCGCCCCCCGGCCGGAGCCCAGGCGGGTCCCCCGGCTGTCACACGCCAGACACCCTGGGCCCGGCTCAAAGCCTGGACATGCCTTGTGCAAGGCCAGCGCGCTCCGCCCGCTCGCGGACGCGCCGCCGCTCCCGCGCGACGAGCAGCCACGCCAGCAGCAGACTTCCCGGACCACCCGGCGCGGCGGCGCATCCCCCGTCGTCTCCGGGGGGCTCGGGTTGCTCGGGGGAGCCCTGAACGCAGGGCTCGCCCTTCGCGTCGGCGGTGATGCACAGCCGTCCATAGCGCCCCACGCCCTCGTGGCGGCCATCCACCACCGCGACGATGACGCGCGTGGCGCCCCGGGCGTCCACGGTGGCGGTGAGGGAGTTCGAGTCCTCCGCGTGGGCCACGTGGAGCACGGCGGTGTCCGTCACGGCGGCCACGAGCAGGTGCAGCTTCGTGAGGTCCTCCCCGGCATTGGGCTCGTAGCGGGCGAGCACCGCCTCGGCGCCGCCGTCGACCTCGAAGTAGCGCGTGGAGGCGGCCGTCACGCGGACCTCCGGCTCCTGGGTGGGGAGTGCGCGCGCGGACGTCAACGGCTGCGCGAGGCCACCGGCGCCCGTGTAGCCCTCGCCAGCCTTCGCGCGCGCGCCCGTGTAGAAGTTCCACCGCGTGAACTCCGCGAAGGCGGTGTCGAAGTCCGCGCCTCGCTGGCGCAGCACGGTGTCCAGCAGCAGGGGCCAGCGCGCCTCCGGGGCGCGGAGGCTCTCTTCCCACAGGCTGACGAGGGCCGCGTCGCCGAAGCGTTCGGCCAGGAAGAGGAAGAACACGCCCGCGCCGTAGGAGAAGGTCGCGGCGGGGCTGTCCGCGTCCAGCACGAGGGTGCGGTCGGGGCGGTTGAAGTAGCTGACGGCGAAGTGCTCCAGGTCGTCGAGTTCCGGATTGAAGCGCTCGCTCGCCCAGACGGCCGTGCCCTCGGAGACGACGCCGCCGAGCCCCGGCCGGTACGCGGCCTGGACGGCGTGGAAGAGCTCGTGGCTGGCGAGGATGTCCACCGCCTCCTCGTAGGAGGCGTAGCCGTAGCCCGCGAAGTCGTTCTCCTGGACCATGTGCCCGGCGCAGCGGGTGCCATCGGGCTCGCAGGCGTCGAGCCGGAAGGCGCCGTCGGCGCGGCCTCCGAAGTCGACGAGGTACACGTCGAACAGCCCATCCCCGCCGTTGTCCCCGGCCACCGCCGCGTCCTCCACCGGACGCCGGAAGCCCAGCTGGGTGTAGAAATCCTCGACGCGGTCATAGGCGCGCGCGACGACCTCCACGGCGTCGGGGACGCCATCACCATCCACGTCGGCCGCGGGCACCGCGTTTGCCCCCACGCGGGTGAAGTGGACGCGGAAGTGCCCCTCGGGGGACACCACCGACTCCACCACGTCGCCCGGGTCGTAGCGCGGTATCGGCGACGTCGGCGAGGTCGGACGCCCCTCCGATTGCAGCCCTTCCTCCATCGTCATCGACGACTCGGGAAGCTCGTGTGGCCCGCGCGGGGAGGCGACGGGAGCACAGCCCAGGGGAAGCAACAGGAGGAGCGTCCGGAGGCTCATGGCAGGAACGCCCACTTCACCCGGAACTGGCCGGAGCCGCTGGGCGTCCCCGCCGGGAGCTCGCCCTCCGTGTTGCAGTGCGTCTGCACCGCGGGCTCGTAGTACGAGACGACCTCCAGCTTCACGTGTCGGCCGTCCGCCAGCTGGAGGATGAACACCTGGCCCGTCATCGTCAGGCAGCCCTCGTACTGGAAGTAGCCGCCCAACCGCGTGAGCGGCCCGCCCAGGAGGCCATCGTCGATGAAGGTGCACGCGTCGTCGAACCAGGCCTCCTTCTCGAACGTCCAGGCGCCGTCGATCGACGTCACCGAGGCGAACGTCGCGCCCTCGGCGGCCTTCGCCACGGAGACGCAGGAGGGGCCGGAGGTGCCGCTGTTGACGCGCAGCGAGTAGCGACGGAACGCGAGGTCCCACGCCGTGGAGGCGAGCGCCGCCTGGTCATCCACCTGCACCTGCTGGAGGCCCTGCGACGTGAAGCGCACGTAGGTATAGGACATCGTTGGCGACTGGCCGCCAGCGCGCGCGTCCACGTACGAGAGGAACTCGCCGCTGGTCGTGCCCTCCTCGCGCATGGTGCCCGTGGACACCACCGTCAGCAGGTCGAGCGTGTCGATGCCCTGCTCCTTGCAAGTGACGTCGACGGGGTCACACGTCCGCGCGCCGGCGTCCGGCTCCGTCCCCGCGTCCGTCCCGCCATCCGTCTGCGTCCCGGAGTCCGGAATCGGGTCGGTGGGCTCGTCATCGTCCCCACAGGCCGCCAGCAGCGCCAGCGACATGGCCACCGCGGCCAGGACCCACAGGCCCTGGTGCCCCGCGCGCCTCGGCATCGTCTCGTCGGACTGAATCATCATCGTTTCCGCTCCCTCTCCCTGGGTGGATTGCGTGACTCGGTGCCCGGGCTCACGTCCGGGCGGCGCGGCGGGGATGACGGCCGGGCGCTCGTCGACATGGGGACCTCGCTCCCGGACACGTCCCTCGCCCGATGAGAGGGCAACTTACTTGATAACGATTCTCATTTTCAATATTGAATCATTCTCGTCGGTTGCGCGGAGGAGGAGCGCGTTGAGGCGGATGCGCGCGGCGCTCGTGAACGCGATGGATGGAGCTCTGGTTCGTGAAGTTGTCGCGGGCGACGCGGGTGGATGCGCCGCGTGACGTCGGCGGGGGTTGCGCGAGGACCCGCTGGAGCGACACGACGTGCCCCGGCGGCGCGTCCGCCCCAGGGCCCACGGGGCGGACGGCGCTCGGGAGGGCGTGGGGGCTACTCGAAGCGATAGCCCTTGGGCACCACGACGATGCCGCTGTCGGTGACGGTGAAGCCCCGGGCCTTGTCGGCCTCCAGGTCGAAGCCGATCTTCGCGTTGGGCGGAACGCGCACGCCCTTGTCGATGATGGCGTTCTTCACCTGGGCGTGCCGGCCGATGTCCACCTCGTCGAAGACGATGGAGCGCTGCACGTTGGCGTAGCTGTTCACGCGGGCGCGGCGGAAGAGGATGCTCTCGCGCACGACGCCGCCGGAGATGATGCAGCCGCCGGCCACCATGGAGTTGAGGGCGCGGCCCACGCGCTCGCCGGATTCGTGGACGAACTTGGCCGGCGGGCTGTACTCGCTGGCGGTGCGCAGCGGCCACTCAGCGTTGAAGATGTCGAACTCCGGGTTCACCGACACCAGGTCCATGGACGCCTCGTGGTACGCGTCCAGCGTGCCCACGTCGCGCCAGTAGGTGTTGGGGCCCGTCTGGCCCGGGATGGGGTTCTTGGCGAAGTCGTAGGTCTGGATGTGGTAGCCGTCGCGCAGCGCGCGGGGCAGCACGTCCTTGCCGAAGTCGTGCTGCGAGCCCTCCGTCTTCGCGTCGATTTCGAGCAACTCCGCCAGCACCTTGCTGCGGAAGATGTAGTTGCCCATGCTGGCCAGCGCCGTGTCGGGGCGGCCGGGGATGGCCTTGGGGTCCTTGGGCTTCTCCTGGAACTCCGTCACCCGGCCGCGCTCGTCCACCTGCATGATGCCGAAGCGGTGCGCGTCCGCCAGCGGCGTGGGGTACGCGGCGATGGTGATGTCCGCGCGCTGGGCCTCGTGCTGCTCCAGCATGTGCGCCACGTTCATCTTGTAGATGTGGTCGCCGGAGAAGATGGCCAGGTGTTCGGGGCGGTGGTTCTCCACCAGGTGCATGTTCTGGTAGATGGCGTCCGCCGTGCCCCGGTACCACACGGGCCCCAGCTCCTCGTACAGGTACATCTGCGCCGGCACGAGCGTGATGAAGTAGTCCGACAGCAGCACCGACCCGAAGCGCCAACCCCGCTGGATGTGCTCCGTCAACGACTGCGCCTTGAACTGCGTCAGGACGTAGATGGAGTAGATGCCGGAGTTGATGAAGTTGTTGAGCGCGAAGTCGATGATGCGGAACTTCGAGCCGAAGGGGACCGCCGGCTTCGAGCGCCGCTGCGTCAGCGGCGACAGACGGGTTCCCTGGCCTCCGGCCAGAATCATTCCCAGGATGCGCGTGCCCATGTGTCGGAAGGACTCCCTTTGCTGGCGCGCAGTATAGGGCCCGCGCGCGCCTTGTCCGGTTCCACGCCATGACGCCTGGAACCGACCGGGCGCGTCAGCGGCGTGGAGCATCGGACCGGCGGGACACGCGCGCCCCACGCTGTGCAGGGCCCTGCACGCGAGGCAAGCCCTGGACGGGCCTGGGCCACGGATACCTTTCACGGACTTCCGAGGGAACCCCTGGCGACCGGGGGGGTCCGTCCATGAGGCATGCGGCTTGCTCTTCCCGCGGAGCATGGTCCCGCCCCTTCCCCCGGTGGCTCCCACCCCGGAGTGGAGACTCTTCACATGAATCGACGTGTCTTCGCGCTGTTCGCGGTCCTGTTGTTCCTCGGAGCCCCCGGTGTCGTCCGAGCGGAGAGTCGCGCCTTCGAGTTCTCGTCCCGGCGCTCCTCCATGCGACTGCTGGGAGCACAGCCCCTGGCGAGGAAGGAGTGGACGACGGCGGACCGCATCCGTGCCTTCGACGCCATGAGACATGCCACCGTCACGAGCACCTCCACCGACCCGGAGATCCACACGGATGAATGGCTCGTCCCGCTCATCCTCACCGGCCTGGGCCTCATCGGCGGCGTCTCCCTTTGCGCGGTGATCAACGGGAATGAGAGTGAGTGCGGAACCATGGTCCTGGCGGGGATAGGGGCCGGGCTGGTCCTGAGCCTGGGCTATCTGTACGTGGCCCATTGCGTGCGGACTTCGGGCTGCGACACCGGCGACGAGGTCGACGAGGACTCCGACGCTGGCGCACGCCAGGCTCGCGCGAAGCGCTCCAGGGCCATCAGCGCCCAGCGCTTCCCCCGAGGACCGCGCCTCCCCCTGGGCCTCGCCCCTTCCATGAGCATCGTCAACGACCAGGCCGTCTTCGGGCTCGGCAGGAGGTTCTGAAGCGGAGGGAGGGGCACGTTTCACCCCACCAGGACGCCAGCGCCGCCCGTGCTCGCGGCAATGACATCCATGCCCTGGTGCGAGCACCCGGGCCGCTCCGGGAGTGACATTCCTGTCCGAGTCCAGCGCCGCGCGCGCACGCGTCGCGTGGAGACTTCCGAGGGAACCCGCTCCCGCCCGCGTTTCCGGCCCCGAGGCATGCGACTTGCTTTGCCCGTCGCATCCCAGTCGACGCCACGCTCACCCAGAGGTGGCTCGACGGGGCCCGCACGTGGGGAACCTTCACATGAATCGACGTGTCTTCGCCCTGGTCGCCGTCCTGCTGTGGCTCGGAGCGCCCGGCGTCGTCCGGGCGGAGAGTCGCGCCTTCGAGTTCTCGTCCCGGTCCGCGTCCATGCGGCTGTTGGGGAAGCGGTCGGCGAAGCGGCAGCCCTGGACGACGGCGGACCGCATCCGCGCGCTCGCCTCCACGCGCCACGCCACCACCGTGAGCGACTCCTCCGACACGGAGATACCGGCGCACATCTGGCTCGTCCCGCTCATCCTCACCGGCGCGGGGCTGGTCACGGGCATCACCGTGTGCGTATCGGGCATGGACGACGGTGACTGTGGCCGTTCGGTGCTGGGCGGGCTGGCCCTGGGGATGGCGCTGGGCCTGGGCTACCTGCGGCTGGTGGCGTGCCTGGACGCGAACTCGGACGACTCGCTCTGCGAGGACGACGAGGAGGAGGACTACGGTGCCCGCAAGGCCCGCGCCCGCGCGAAGCTCGCCAAGGCCACGGGCCTCCAGAAGCGCGCCAAGGGACTGCGCCTGCCCATGGGGCTCGCGCCATCCATGGGGGTCGTCAACGACCAGGCCGTCATCGGGCTCGGCCGGAGCTTCTGACCTACCGGAGCCTGCGACACGCGGCCGTCTTCACGGCCAGGTACACCCGCTGCCCGCGGGCCACGCCCAGCTCCCGCACCGAGGCGGCCGTGAGCCGCACCACCCAGGCCACGCCCGCCACCTCCACCGTCGCGGCCAGCTCGCCCGCGCTCGCGGGCTCCACCGACACCACCGCGCCCGCCAGCACGTTGCGCGCGGAGACGCCCGTCAGCGGGCCCGTGGACAACAGGATGTCCTGGGCCGGGACGGCGTAGGCCGCGCGCGAACCCTCCGGCACCTCCGGCGCGTCGGGCACCCAGAGCGACAGGCCCTGGGTGACGCGCAGCCGCGTGCCTCCCTCGGGCGCGCGCTCCAGCACGCCCTCCAGGATGTTCTCCTCGCCGTCGGCCTCCCCCGCGAGCAGGCTCCGCGCGGACGCGCCCAGCACCTCCGAGGCCGCGCCCACCGCGCGCACCCGCCCCGCCTCCAGCAGCAGCGCCTCGCGCGCCAGCACGCGCGCCTCGCCCAGCTGGTGCGTCACGTACAGCATGGGCACCCGCGCCTCGTCGCGCACCCGCAGCAGGTACGGCAGCACGCGCTCCTTCAGCGCGACGTCCAACGCGGCCAGCGGCTCGTCGAGCAGCAGCAGCGCCGGGTCCGTGGCCAGCGCCCGCGCCAGCGCCACGCGCTGCTTCTCGCCGCCGGACAGCGTCGCGGGATAGCGCTCCAACAAGGGCTCCAGCTCCAGCAGCGCCACCGCCTCGTCCACGCGAGAAGGCCGTCCCGCCCGCGCGCCGTAGCGCACGTTCTGTCCCGCGGTGAGGTGCGGGAACAGGAGCGCGTCCTGGGGCACGTACCCCATGCGACGTGCCTCCGGCGGCACGTCCACGCGCGCCTCGCCGTCGAGCAGCACCCGGCCATCGAACACGATGCGCCCGCGCGCCCCGCGCCGCAGGCCCGCGAGCACCTCCAGCAGCGACGTCTTCCCGGAGCCCGAGCGCCCCAGCACCGCCACGGACGCGCCCGCGAGGCGCGCGTCCACCGTCAGCGTGAAGCGCGCCAGCGGCAGGCGGATGGACAGCTCCAGGCTCACGCGCGCGCCCGCCTTCCCCGTCGCCACGTCACCCACTCCGTCGCGTACACCGCGGCGAAGGCCAGCGCCGCCGCCACGCCCGCCAGTCGCAACGCGTCCGCGTCCTGCCCCAGTTGCGTGCGCTGGAAGATGGCCAGCGACAACGTCTGCGTGTAGCCGGGGATGTTGCCCGCCACGAGCACCGTCGCGCCGAACTCCCCCAGCGCGCGGGAGAACGCCAGGAGCGCGCCCACCGCCACGCCCCGCCACGCGAGCGGCAGCGTCACGCGGAAGAAGGCCCGCGCGCGCGAGTCGCCCAGCGTACGCGCCACGGCCACCAGCCGCGGGTCCACCTCCTCGAAGCCCGAGCGCGCCGAGCGCACCAGCAGGGGGAACGCCATCACCGCGCTCGCGAGCACCACCGCCCGGGGCGTGAACACCACCTCGACGCCCACCGCGTCCAACATCCTCCCGAGGAGTCCCTCGCGCCCGAGCAATTCCAGCAGCACCAGCCCCACCGCCGTGGGCGGCAGCACGAGCGGCAGCGACAACACCGTGTCCACCACGCCCCTGCCCGGCCCCGACCAGCGCGCCAGCGCGTACGCCACCGCCACTCCCGGCGGGAGGATGACGAGCGTGGCCACCGCCGCCACCGTCAGCGTGAAGAGGACCAACCCCGGGGTGCCTTCCATCACGGCGCGGGCGGCTCCCGCTTCGCGTCCACCGCGCCGAAGCCATGTCGCGCGAACACCGCGCGCGCCCCGTCCGTCCGCAGGAACGCCACGAAGGCCCGGCCCACCTCGGGCGCCTTCCCCTTCGTCAACGCCGCCGCCGGGTAGACGATGCGCGGCGCGTCCGCCTCCGGCACCGTGAAGGCCACGCGGACCTTCTTCGACTGCGCCGCGTCCGTCGCGTACACCACGCCCGCGTCCACGCGCCCCGCCTCCACCGCCGCCAGCGCCGCGCGCACGTCCAGCGCGGGCACCACCTTCGGCCCCAGTCGCTCCCACTGCCCCGCCTTCTCCAGCCACCCCTTCGCGTACACGCCGGCCGGCACCATCGCCGGGTCCGCCAACGCCAGCCGGCGCAGCGACTTCAGGTCCCCGGCGTTCCTCGGCGCCTGCTTCGCGTCCAGGGGCACCACCACCACCAGCCGGTTCGACAGCAGGTCCACCCGGCTCCCCTTCTGCACCAGCCCGGCGCGCTCCACCGCGTCCATCCGCGCCTCGTCCGCCGAGAGGAAGGCATCCGCCGGCGCCCCGGCGAGGGCTTGACGCGCCAGGTCACTGGAGGCGCCGAAGGCGAACTTCACCGTGTGGCCGGTGGCCTGGGTGAAGGCGGGCTGGAGCTCCTGGAGCACGTCCGTGGTGCTCGCCGCCGCGAACACCAGCCCCTCCGCCGCCCGCACCGGAGAGGCCCCGAGCCCCACGAGGCTCACACACAGCAGAATCAGGGCTCGCATGCCAGGTCGCTCCTCGGGAAGTCACCGCAAGGGGGCGCATTGTCCGCACGTCAGCCCCACGCGTGACAACCGGTTGACCCCCGGCGACTCGCCCGCTAAGCCATACTCTGTGTCGCGGAATATCCACCCTAAAGAAGATGAGGACCTGTCGGCGGACGTCCTGAGGCTCCAGCAGCTGCTGCTGGCGCTGGGGCGTCGGCGTTCCCTTCGCGACCCCATCGCCAGCACCTGCGAGCAGCTCCAGTTCACGCCGCCGCAGGTGCATGCGCTGCTGTGGCTCGGACAGGACGGCTCGCTCACCATGGGCGAGCTCGCCCGGCGGCTGGGCGTCACGGAGAAGACCGTCACCGGCGTCGTCGACCGGCTGGAGCGCGAGGGCCACCTGCTGCGCGAGCGCAGCGCGTCCGACCGGCGCGTCGTGCGCTGTCGCCTGACGACCGAGGGCCTGCAGACCTTCCAGCGGCTCGAGCGCTTCGTCAACCAGGGCATGTTCCAGGTGATGGGCATCCTCGACGCCAGTGACCGCAAGGCGCTCTTCCGCATCCTCGAGAAGCTCCTGCGGCGCATCGACACGTTGGGCGCCGCCGCCAGTTCGCGCGAGCGCTCGGCCTGAAGGCCGCCCTCCGAGGCAGGGGGCACGCGCCCCCGTGCCATGGCGACGAGGGGGCACCACCTCAAGTGGCGCGCGACCGCGGGCCGTGAGCCCCGACGCGCTGGCGTCCCGACCGGAGGGGAGCACGCGATGAAGGCAAGCGCACGACGCGCCGTACTCGCCTCGGCCCTGGCAATCCTCGTGGCCCAGGCCGGCTGCAAGCGCGGCTCCGAGGAGGCCCAGCAGCCCCCCGCCCCTTCGGCGCCCTCCGCATCCGCGCCGTCCCCCGACACGCCCGCCGCCGAGCACGCGCGGCCCCCACCCGCCGCGCCCGTCATGCCCCCGGACATGCACGGCGCGCTCGCGTCCATCGCGCCGCTGGTGGAGTCCGTGAAGTCCGCCGTCGTCAACGTGGAGGTGCGGGAGGCCCTGCCCGGCCGCGCCTCGTCGCGCCAGGACTCCTCCCCCTGGGACGAGGGCGACGACGAGGCGCCCTTCGGGGGGCTGCCCTGGGATTCGGCGCCGCAGCCCTTCGGAATGCCCGAGGACCCGGCGCCGCAGCAGGGCCTGGGCTCCGGCTTCCTCATCGACGCGCGCGGGCTGGTGCTCACCAACAACCACGTGGTGGAGGACGCCACGCGCATCGGCGTGCAGCTGCCGGACGGGCGCGAGTTCTCCGCGAAGGTGCTGGGCACCGACCCGCTCACGGACGTGGCCGTGCTCCAGCTCCAGGGGGAGCTGAAGGATTTGCCGGTGGTGCGCCTGGGCGACTCGGACGCGCTGCGCGTGGGGGACTGGGTGGTGGCCATCGGCAACCCGTTCGGGCTGGCCTCCAGCGTCAGCCTGGGCATCGTGTCCGCCAAGGCCCGCGACATCCAGGTGGGCCCCTTCGACGACTTCCTCCAGACGGACGCCGCCATCAACCCGGGCAACTCGGGCGGGCCGTTGTTCAACCTGAAGGGCGAGGTCGTCGGCATCAACACCGCCATCGCGGGCCAGGGCTCCGGCATCGGCTTCGCCGTGCCCAGCAGCATGGTGAAGGCGCTCCTGCCCCAGCTCGAGAAGAAGGGCACCGTCACGCGCGGCTGGCTGGGGCTGACGGTGCAGGACTCCTCGCGGGACCTGGGCAAGGCGCTCGGGGCGCCTGGCGGCGAGGGCGCCGTCGTCGCCCAGGTGAACGAGGACACGCCGGCCGCCAAGGCGGGCCTAAAGCAGGACGACGTCATCGTCGCCGCGGGCGGCAAGCCCGTCACCTCCGGACGCGCGCTCACCCGCGCCGTCTCGCAGAGGCCCCCCGGCACCCAGCTGCCGCTCACCCTCTACCGCGCGGGCAAGAAGCGCGAGGTGACGGTGACGCTGGGCACCCGGCCCGACCTGGAGGGCGTGGCGCGACGCCAGCGGCCCGTCGAGGACGAGGAGGCGCACCAGCGCGTGGGCCTGAGCCTGTCGGACATGGACGCGCGCCTGTCCCGGGCGCAGGAGCTGCCGCGCGCGGGCGCGCTGGTGACGGACGTGGTGCCCGGCTCCAGCGCCGAGCACGCGGACATGATGCCCGGCATGGTCGTCGTCGAGGCCCAGGGCAAGCCCGTGCGCCGCGCCACGGACCTGGTCCAGGTGATGCGCGAGGCCCGCCCCGGCGCGTCCGTGCTGCTGCGCGTGGCGCTCCCCGGTGGCCGCCGCGAGCTGCGCGCCCTCACCGTCCCCGGCGGCGACGAGTAGCCCGCCGTCAGTCGGTCCGGGGCGCCGTCCCCGCGTCCACGTCCTCGGGCGCTCGCGCCAGCAACACGCGCGGGTGCAGCAGCAGCGCCACCGCCTCCCGCACCGTCCAGTAGGCGCGGTCCAACGCGTTCAGGTTGCGCTCGGCCCGCAGCGCGGGGCTCGTCGCCACCTCGAAGCCCTGGAGGCGGAAGTACTGCCGCGCGCGCAGCAGGTGATACGGGTCCGACACCACCACCACGCGCCGCGCGCCCAGCCGCCGCAGCACGCCCGCGGTCAGGCGCGCGTTGTCCTCGGTGGAGTGGCTGCCCTCCTCCAGCGAGCAGACCTCCGCGGGGACCCCCAGCGTCGTCGCCACCGCCAGCATCACGCTCGCCTCCGACGGAGGGTGCACGCCCACGCCTCCGGAGAACACGAGGCGGGGCGCCACGCCCTGGCGGTACAGCGCCACCGCCTTCTCCGTGCGCGCCCGCAGCGTCGCGGACGGCACGCCGCCCTCCAGCACCCGCGCGCCCAGCACCACCACGGCGTCGGCCGGCGCCACGCGCTCGCGCTGGCCGAAGCGGTCCACCACGAACGCCAGGCCGAACACGCCACACGTCAGCGCGCCCGCCGACGCGAGCAGCAACCGCTGGACGCGCCCGGGACGGGCCTTGAGCGACACGGGAGGCACGCGCCCCAGGTTACCCCAGGCCGCCGCGACTCAGGGCTCGAAGCCTCCGAGGAACAGCTCGCGCCCGCCGCCCTCCAGCTCGCCCAGCGGCCCGGTGCCGAAGTCCACCGGCGCCAGCCGCGCGCCCAGCAGGGCGCTCTCGCCCTTGCGGCCGGAGGCGACGAAGAAGCGGTCCTGGTGGCCCGCGTCCCCGTCCTTCGCCGGCCCCATGGGGAAGCCGTGGCTCCACGACACGGCCCCGTCCGCGCGGTCCAGCTTCACCAGGAAGAGGTTGTGGGTGCTGCCCGGCACGCCGGCCCGCGGCCCCTCGCCCAGGTCGTCCCCGTCCGCGTACCGCCCGGCGATGACGACCCCGTCCCGCGTGTCCATGGAGACGCCCAGCGCCTGTCGCCCCAGCATCCGCGACCAGCGGGGCCGGCCCTCGCGGTCGAAGCCCGCCACGAAGCCACGCCCCTCGCCGCCCTTCGCCTCGTGGACCTGGTCCCGGAAGGTGAGCGATTGGGCGAACGTCCCCACCACCAGCACGCGGTCGCCCTGCACGGCGACGCCCGTCGCGCGTCCCAGGGGCGTGCCCAGCTCCTGCTCCCACACGCGCCGGCCCCGGACGTCGAGCTTGAGCAGGAAGGGGACGGCGTCGCGCCGCGACGGCCGCAGCAGCCCCGCGAGGTAGGTGTTGCCCTGGACGTCCACCGCCGCGCCCAGCCCCTCGCCGGGCACGTCGTGCAGGTACGTCCAGAGAAGCGCGCCCTGGGCATCCACCTTCGCGAGCAGGGGGACGCTCGCCGCGGTGTCGTCCAGCCGCGTGCCGGCCAGCACCACGTTGCCCAGCGCGTCCACCTCCGCGCGCCGCACCTGGAGCCGGGGCGTCAGCCCCATCGCCTCCAGGCCGCGCGACCAGGCGATGTCGCCGTCCTTGTCCAGCCTCAGCAGCACACGCCCCTCGCGCAGGGCGCCATCGCCATAGTCCACGCCCGCCGGGTTGCGCCCCGCGACGAACACCTGCCCCCGCGAGCCCACCGCGAGGGCCTCC
Source organism: Myxococcus stipitatus (assembly GCF_021412625.1). The sequence goes on from NZ_JAKCFI010000006.1 coordinate 152,681, forward strand.
GCGAAGCCGGGCACCGACAGCGACCACATCCGCTCGCCGCCCGTGCCGTACTTGGCCACCACGAAGCGCCCCGGCCCCGGCGCGCGCAGCGGACCGAAGGCGTCCTCCAATGCATCGTCCGAGTTGAGCGCCAGCACCATGTTGCCGCGCGCGTCGTACGCCAGCCCCGCCGCGAACTCGCGCCCCTGGCCCTTCAACGTGCGCAGCCAGCGCGCCCTGCCCGACGACACGCGCTCCGCCGGCGGGGGCCGCGCCTGCTCCCGCGACGCCTCGCTGACGTCCTCCGGCGGCGCCTCCGCCGGCCTCATGCAGCCCACCACCAGTGCGAGCACCACTCCGGCACCCCATCCCCTGAACCCATGAAGCATTGCGTCATGTCCTCGTGTTCCGCCTGGAACCCGAGGGCACCGGACGGAGCGACTCCGAGGGTGGGAACGGTGGCTCGGTCGCGCGAGGAGCCCCCGGGTCGGATGACACGGCCCGCCCCTGGACGTGGGGGCGCTTCGTCGGCTCCAATCCACCGGGTGATGACTCCCGAAGACGCGACGAAGGCCCTGTCCGACGCGGAACTGGTGCCCTGCGCGGAGATGGCGTTGGCGGATGCACGACGTCTGGTGGACGCGTGTCTGGACGCGGACGTCCCGGCGCTCGTGCACCGCGAGGCGTGCGCGAAGGTCGGGTGCACGCCGAAGTTCCAGGTGCTGGTGCGGCCGGAGGACGGCCCCCGGGTGGCGTCGCTGCTCCAGGAGCGTTGGCTGGACAGCATCCGGCGCGAGGGCACCCTGGCGGACGGCGCCTCGGCGTTCGCCCTGGCGGCGACGGAGGACGGCGAGCCGCCGTGCCCCGCCTGCGGCACGGTGGCGCCGCTGGTGGAGGGGGCCTGCGCGGACTGCGGACTCCAGCTCGAGTAGCGAGGGGGCGAGTGCCGTCGCCCCTCTACCCGCGCGTCGGTCGCACCCGACGCGGGGGCCCCCCCCCTTCCCGGAAGAGGCACCGGGAGAGACTCCCTCGCGCGCGGCCCCGCGCGGGGCACGCAGTGGGAGGACCTTGGATGGAAGTCAAAGGCGTCGCGTTCCTGGCACGACAACAGATGACGGTGCAGACCCACGGCGAGCAGGCCTGGAAGGACTTCGTCGCGGAGTTCAAGAAGAAGGAGCCCGTCTTCGGACAGCCCATCCTCCCCGTGACGCGAATCCCCGTGGACGCGTTCCTGCGCTTCAACGAGGAGCTGCTCAACCGCTTCTACGGCGGGGACCGAAACGCGTGGTGGCACTTCGGCGTCAAGTCCGCCGAGTACGCGCTGGGCCAGGGGCAGCTCAAGAGCATGTTCGCCCCGGGCGACTTCCGGCGCTTCCTCTACTTCACGCCCGGAATCTGGAAGGGCTACTTCACCGCGGGGGAGATGGAGGTGATGCCCGGTCAGGGCTACACCGACCTGCACATCCTCAAGGTGCCCAAGCCCCACGTGTACTTCGAAATGTCGGTGATGGGGTTCGGCTTCGGCGGGCTGTCGTCGCTGGGCGCCAGGGACCTCCAGTACGAGGTCATCAAGAGCTTCAGCAAGGGCGACCCGGACGTCATCTACCGCTTCAACGTGGCCTGAGCCGTCCTCCGCGCGACGGCGGCCGCTCGTCGCCGCGAGCGGCCCCGACGCACGGGCCCACGGGGCGAGGCGGCGCGGAGACCCGGAGTCGCCTCGCCGCCTCGAGCCCCTCCAACGAGGGGCCCGACTACGCGTCGCGACGGCGCGCGCGCACGCCCAGCAGCATCAGCGCCGCGCCGAGCAGCGGCACGCCGCCGGCCGCCGCGCAGCCCCCGCCGTCGTCCTCGCCGCCACCCTCGCCGCCCGTGACGTTCACGACGAGCTTCGCCGCCGCCGCCGCGTCGCCGCTCTCCGCGCCGTTGCCGTTCACCGAGTTGCCGGCGCCGAACAGGGTGATGGACCCACCCGACGACGGCGCGACGAGCGAGAAGTCGAAGCGGGCCTCGCCGCCGGAGAAGTCCTTGGGCATGGTGTGCGTCAGCTCGCCGTTGAGCTTCTTGGAGCCGGCGCCCGCGGAGAGCGAGCCGCCGTTGCCGTCCACCGCCACGTTGAAGCCCGCGCGGACGCCGGGGCCGCCCTTGATGACGAGCGTGTAGTTGCCAGTCTTGCCGGCCTCGAGGGTCGCGGGCCCCTCGATGCTCACGGTGGGCGTGCTCGAGCCGCCGGAGTGGCAGCCCGAGGCCATGCAGGTCTGCCCGCTCTTGTTGCTGTAGCCAATCTGTCCGGCGGCAGAGGCGAGAGCGGAACCGGAGACGAGGCACGCCGTCACCGCGCTGGCGACGCCGAGGGACTGGAGAAACGACCGCATGAAGCCTCCTGGGGGGAAACAGGATGGAAGGGAGGCCCCTTCTTAGCGCGGCGCACCATGGCTTCCCAGCACCTCATCGGGTGCCCGCGCGCGCGAGCAACGCGCAGGCCTCGTCGCGCAGTTGTGACACCGTGTGGCGCGTATTCCCCCCGGCATTTTCCATTCCGGCCACCACCGACAGCAGGCCATGCGCCACCGTCCAGGCGACGTTGGCCAACCTCCGGGGTTGCAGCCCCTGCCCCAGGCGTCCGGCCTTCAGGTCCGCTTGCAGGCGCGCCTCCAGCGCGTCGTTGAGCCGCGCGCTCAACGCGTAGAGCCGCTCGCGCCACGCCGCGCCCGGCCCGCCCAGGAACTGCGGCCACAGGTACACCACCCGGAACGACTCCAGGTCCTCCGCGTAGAGGTCCACCTTGACCCGGACCAGCGTCACCAGGGCCTCCACGCCGGACGTCGCCTGGGCGATGGCGGCCTCGAGGGCCTCCACCTCGCGCGCGAGCCCGTCCACGGCCAGCTCGCCCACCAGCTCCTCCTTGGAGCGGAAGTAGTAGAAGAGCGACGGCTTGCTCAGGTCCGCCTCGGCGGCCACGGCTTCCAGGGTGAAGCCGAGCACGCCCTCGCGCACGAGCACCGCGCGCGCCGCGACGAGGATGGCCTTGCGCCGCCCCTCCTGGCGCCGGGCCTTGCGCGCCTGGCGCTCGGCGTCCGGGGCCTCCGGGGGCGCGGTGGGCGTCACGGCGCGGCGGCGCGCGCCGCCCGGCCTGCGCCCGCCACCGCTAGAGCCGCTCGAGGGCATCGCGCAGCGCCTCCTTCGCGCCCGTCTCCAGCACGTCGCCGTGACACACCACCACCCGGCGCGTGTCCCACGCCAGCGCGGGCGGCAGCGACGCGCGCACCTGGGCCCGGTCCTTCACCGCGTGCCGCGTCACCAGCGTGGGACGCAGCCGCCCCCACGCGCCGCACAGCTTCAGGTACACGCGGGTGGTCCACGAACCCGTCCGGTGGATGTTGAAGGCCAGGTCGGTGACGAGCACCGTGCCGCTGGGCCGGTGGAAGAAGAGGAACTCGTCCACCTGCGGCATGCCCCGCACCAGCGCCTGGTCGATGACACCCGCCCAGGCCGCGTCCGGCGCGTCCCCCAGCTCCCGGTCGATGCGCAGGTCCGGTCGTTTGAGCTTCAACCCCGCGGGCGCCACCACCTTCGCCTCCGGGTAGGCCCGGGCCCAGTCCCCCAGCTGGAGGTGGTGCATGAGGTTGGGCGCCACCAGGAAGCGCACCGGGCCCAGCGCGTCCACCGCCGCGCGCGCCTCCTGTGTGCAGCGGACGGGCGAGTGCACCCACAACCCGCCGTCCGGCAGGCGGATGACCGTCATCCTCCCGCCCAGGTCCAGCAACCCACCCACCTCGAAGGACACCGTCAAGCTGTGCACGTCCGTCGCGACCGTCTGGAGCACGTCGACCTCTCCGGGAAGAAAACAACCGTTGTTCGGTATTCTGACCGTGGGTCGAAAATCTCGCAAGTTCCGGGGACGGGCGAGGTGGCGCGCGGGCGACGGGAGGGGCGACTGGGGCGTTGATTTCCGGGTGGGCCCGGCGTAGGCAACCGTCCTCTTTCCACGACTGAAAAAAGGTTCCCTGCAATGGCCGAGAAGCTCACGCCCCGCGAGAAGGGCTTTTCCGAGTGGTACGTCGACCTGGTCCAGAAGGCGAAGCTCGCCGACTACTCGGACGTGAAGGGCTGCATGGTCATCCGGCCCAACGGCTATGCCATCTGGGAGAACATGCAGCGGGTCCTGGACAAGATGTTCAAGGACCTGGGGCACAAGAACGCCTACTTCCCGCTGCTCATCCCCGAGAGCTACCTGAAGAAGGAGGCCGAGCACGTCGAGGGCTTCAACCCGCAGCTGGCCGTCGTCACGCACGCGGGCGGCGCGAAGCTGGAGGAGCCGTACGTCATCCGGCCCACGTCGGAGACCATCATCAACCGCAGCTTCTCCAAGTGGATCCAGAGCTACCGGGACCTGCCGCTGCTCCTGAACCAGTGGGCGAACGTGATGCGCTGGGAGATGCGCACGCGCCTGTTCCTGCGCACCACGGAGTTCCTCTGGCAGGAGGGCCACACCTGCCACGAGACGGAGGAGGACGCGGAGAAGGAGACGCGGCAGATGCTGGAGGTCTACCGCACGTTCGCCGAGGACTACATGGCGATGCCGGTGTTGCCGGGGCAGAAGTCGGAGTCGGAGCGGTTCGCCGGCGCCCTGCGCACCTACAGCATCGAGGCGATGATGCAGGACAAGAAGGCGCTGCAGGCGGGCACCAGCCACAACCTGGGGCAGAACTTCGCCAAGGCGTTCGACACGAAGTTCCAGGGCCGTGACGGCCGCGAGCACTTCGTGTGGCAGACGTCGTGGGGCGTGTCCACGCGCCTCATCGGCGGCCTCATCATGACGCACTCGGATGACGCGGGCCTCATCGTCCCGCCGAGGCTGGCGGCGACGCACGTGGTCATCATCCCCATCACCGGCAAGGCGTCCGACGCGGAGAAGACGCAGGTGCTGGAGAAGACGCACGCGCTCGCCGCGGACCTGCGCAAGGCGGGCCTGGGCGTGGTGGTGGACGACGACGACACCAAGGGCCCGGGCTTCAAGTATTTCGAGCACGAGCTGGTGGGCACGTGTCTGCGCATCGAGCTGGGCCCCAAGGACCTGGCGAAGGACTCGTGCGTCATGGTCCGCCGCGACGTGCGCCAGAAGGAGTTCGTGGCGCTGGGCGAGGCGGTCTCCAAGGCGCAGGCCATGCTGGACGCCATGCAGAAGGACCTGTTCCAGAAGGCGAAGTCCTTCCGCGACGCGAACACCTTCGAGGTCAACACCTACGAGGAGATGAAGGAGAAGGCGGACGCGGGCTTCCTGCTGGCGCACTGGAACCTCGACCCCAAGGTGGAGGCGCGCATCAAGGAGGAGACGGGCCTGACGACCCGCTGCCGTCCGTTCGCGCTCGAGCAGAAGCCGGGCAAGTGCATCGTCACGGGCGATCCCTCGCCGGGCCGCATCGTGTTCTCCAAGGCGTACTGAACCGCCACCGGGTCCGGGCACGCCGTGCCCGGGCCGTATGAAGTGCCCACGAGGGCCGCGAGGAAGGGCGAGGTCGCCCACCTCCGGCCCTCGTGCCATCTCCGGGAGGGGAGTGCGCCGGCGCTGCTCGCGGCGCGAGGCGCCAAGGCGTGGCCGGCGACAGCGCGGCGAGGAGTCAGCCTCGTGGCGCGAGACACCAAGGCGTGGCCGGCGACGGCGCAGCGAGGAGTCAGCCTCGTGGCGCGAGGCATGGCTCGCGACACATCAGGCGTGACATCCGTCCCTCAGCTCGCGGCGCGCAGCGCGGGGCGGCTCGGGATGAACGTGGCCACCGGCTCCGTCTTGCCCGCGACGGGCAGCGGGTCCGCGGCGATGAAGCCCAGGGTGGCGTCGTCCGCGCAACGCTGGCGCGTGACCTCGGACACCAGCATGGGGACGCCGACCTTCTTCGTGAGCCCCTCGATGCGGCTCGCCAGGTTCACCGCGTCCCCAATCACCGTGTACTCGCGCCGCTGCGCGCTGCCCACGTCCCCCACCACCACCCGCCCCGTGTGGATTCCAATGCCGATGCTCAGCGCCTCCTCCCCCCGCGCCACCCGCTCCGCGTTGAGCGTCTCCAGCGCCTCCAGCATCGCGAGCCCACACGCCACCGCGGAGCGGGGATGCTCGGGCAGGTCCAGCGGGGCGCCGAAGTAGGCCAGGATGCCGTCGCCGATGAACTTGTCGAGCGTCCCTCCGTGGCGGAACACCACCTCCACCATTCGTGACAGGTACTCGTTGAGCAGCGCCACCACCCGTGGGCTGTCCATCCGCTCCGACATCGACGTAAAGCCACGGATGTCCGAGAACAGCAGCGTCACCTCCCGGTGCTGTCCTCCCGCCGCGCCCGTCCCGTCCTGCGCGATCTGCCGGGCCACCTCCGGCGAGAAGTAGCGCCCCAGCCGCTCGCGCTGCATCTCCTCGTGGGCCACCTCCGTGACGAGCCCGAGCACCTGCCGGCTGATGAACGCCGCCGCCAGCGCGCCCAGCGTCACCACCAGGACCATCCCCGGAAGGAACAGGTCCCACGGCACGCCGGCCCGGAAGACGAGGTGCGACTCCAGCGCGACGGCCAGCGCCGTGGCCACCACGACGATGGCGCGCGAGAGCGTCACCAGCGACACGAGCACCACCAGCACGATGTAGACGCCGAGCGTCAGCAGCGCGGTGGGCACCGCGTTGTCGTTGTCCACCGCGCCGATGGCCAGCAACTGGAGCGCGTAGATGGCGGGCATGTCGAGGAACACGAGCCCCAGCGCGGGCCTGCGCCCCACCGGCGAGACGGTCCGGGCGCCGAACCACAGCGCCACCGCGAGCGCGCCGTAGCCGCCGAGCACCGCCAGCGGCACGCGCCAGTCGAGCAGCCAGGCCATGGTGAGCCACACGGCCACGCCGGTGGCGCGCACCCGGTTGAGCCACTCGCCCACCTGCGCGCGCCAGGCCACCAGCCGCAGCCGGAGCGAGTCCTCGACCTGGGAAGGCGTCCGCATGCCCCCGGCACGCTAGCCCAGGCGTCCTGGCGCCTCCAGGCAACGTGGAGGCAACGCTCGTCGGCTATCCTGTGGCGCGACATGGCAAGCATCGGTCACGTGGCGGTGGGCATGGCCCTGGGGCGGTTCGAGGCGGACGGCGCGTCCCGGTGGCGGCTGGCGGGCTCCATGGCGCTCCTCGCCCTGCTCGCCCTCGCCCCGGACGCGGACGTGGTGGCCTTCGTGTTCCGCATCCCCTACTCCGCGCCCTGGGGACACCGGGGCGCGTCGCACTCGCTCGTGTTCGCGACGGCCTGCGCGCTCGTCGTCACGCTCGTGGCGTGGCGGCTGGGCGCGCGCGCCGGGCGCTGGGGCCTCCTGGCCTTCCTCGCGCTGGCGAGCCACGGCGTGCTGGACGCGCTGACGGACGGCGGCCTGGGCGCGGCGCTGCTGTGGCCCTTCTCGAACGCGCGCCTGTTCGCGCCGGTGCGCCCGCTGCCCGTGTCCCCCATCGGCGCGGGCATGCTGTCGCCGCGCGGCATGTACGTCGTCGTCGTGGAGCTGCTCGCCTTCATCCCCTTCTGGGCCTACGCCTTCTGGCCCCGCAAGGCCCCCCGGGAGTCCTGAGCCATGCGCCTGTTCACCGCCATCACGCTGGGCAAGACGCTCGAGGCCCGCGTCACCGAGGAGCTGGAGCGGCTGCGCGCGCTCGCGCCCCGGGCCCGCTGGGTGCGCGTGGAGGGACTGCACCTGACGCTCCTGTTCCTGGGCGAGGTGGACCGGGCGCGCCTGGGCGAGCTGCGCGCCGCCCTGGCGCCGCTGGGCCCACGACACGCGCCCTTCACCTTGTCCGTGGGCGGCGGCGGGAGCTTCGGCTCACCGTCCCGGCCCCGCGTGCTCTGGGCGGACGTGCGGGGCGACGTCGCCGCGCTGAAGGCGCTCCAGGCGGACACGGCCGCCGCGCTCCTGCCGCTGGGCTTCAAGTCCGACCACGACGACTACGCGCCGCACCTGACGCTCGCGCGGGGCAAGGAGCATGGCGACGCGGACCTCGTCCGGTGCGTCGAGGCGCTCTCGGGCCGCGAGCTGGGCGAGGGCCGCGTGGACCGGCTCATCCTGTTCGAGAGCCAGGGCGCCAACTACGTGCCCCGCGTGGAGGTGCCGCTCACGCGCGCGCCGTGACGGGCGGGACTCGCCTGGGCTCGCGAGCCCGTCAGCGGAACAGCCACCGCGCACGCACGCGCGGGCGCTGCCGCCCGCTCACCGTGACGCCCGCGACTCACGCGCGCACCTCGCGGGCGCCCTCCCGCCCTGTCGCGGGGACGAAGGTGAGCACCGGCTCGCGCTTGCCTCTCACCGACACCGGGGGCGCGGGCGCCCAGGTGAAGGTGTCCCCCGCGTTGGTGCGCGTCGCCTCGGACACGAGCAGCGGCGTCCCCACCTGCTTGGTGAGCCCCTCGATGCGGCTGGCCAGGTTCACCGCGTCCCCAATCACCGTGTACTCGCGCCGCCGCGTGCTGCCCACGTCCCCCACCACCACCCGCCCCGTGTGGATGCCGATGCCGATGCTCAGCGCCTCCTCCCCCCTCGCCACCCGCTCCGCGTTGAGCACGGCGAGCGCGTCGAGCATGTCCAGCCCACACGCCACCGCCGCCCGCGCGTGGTCCGGGTGGTCCAGCGGGGCGCCGAAGTAGGCCAGGATGCCGTCGCCGATGAACTTGTCGAGCGTCCCTCCGTGGCGGAACACCACCTCCACCATTCGTGACAGGTACTCGTTGAGCAGCGCCACCACCTGCGGGCTGTCCATCCGCTCCGACATCGACGTGAAGCCACGGATGTCCGAGAACAGCAGCGTCACCTCCCGGTGCTGCCCTCCCGCCGCTCCCGTCCCGTCCTGCGCGATCTGCCGGGCCACCTCCGGCGAGAAGTAGCGCCCCAGCCGCGCGAGGCGGGCCTGCTCCCGTGTGATGTCATGCAGCAGCCGACCGATGCGATGCGCGGCGTAGCCGAGCGACAGGCCGATGACCCCCAGGATGGTGACGAACACCGGCTCCAGCGCCCACTCCCCCTGCGGCCCCATGCGGAGGATGCCCACCGTGAAGCCCATGCTCATCACCGTGGCCACCGCCACCGTGCGCGCGTCCAGCGACAGCACGGCCAGGGCGAGCAGCGCGCCGTAGACCGCGCACGTCATCGGGCCCAGCAACTGCGCTGGCGCACCCGCCTGGACGGTGAAGTATTGCTGGAGGAACACCATGGGCGCGTCGACCAACGCCACCGCCATGGCCGCGTGCCGGCAGAAGCGGTTGATGAGCCCCGTCAGCGCCCACAACGCCGCCGCGAGCGCGAGGTACGCGCCCAGCGCCACGGAGGACCCGGGCCAGTCCTGCGTCACGCTCAGCGCGAGCCACGCGAGCACCCCCATGAAGCGCAGGGCGCCGAGGCGCCGGGACACCCGCACCCGCTCGTCCACGAGATTGCGCTCGAACGCCGCGGACAGGTCCAGCTCGTGTTGCGGAACCTCGTGTTTCGACACCATGCGTGTCTCACGCTAGCAGAGCCGTCCTGAAACACTGGCATCGCGGCTGCAATACCCCGCTCCGGACACGCGAAGGCCCGGAAAGGACATGGAAGATGAGGGGGTTGCTGACGTTGTTGCTGTGGCTGGGAGCACACGCCGCGGGCGCGAAGCCTCGCGACGCGCTGGAAGGCCAGCTCCAGACGGGGGACATCGTCCTGCACACGTCCCGCTCCCGGCAGTCCCAGGCCATCCAGGCGGCCACGCACAGCCCGCTGTCCCATGTGGGGCTCGTGGAGGTGACGCCGCGGGGCGCGTGGGTGGTGGAGGCGGTGCAGCCCGTGCAGCGGGTGCCCTTCACGAAGTGGCGGGCCCGTGGCGTCCGGGGACACATCCTGGTGCTGCGTCCGCGAGGGCTCGACGGGGAGCACCGCCAGCGCGCCGTGGAGGCGGCGAAACGCCACCTGGGCAAGCCCTATGACTGGCTCTTCGGCTGGGGAGACGAGGCGATGTATTGCTCGGAGCTGGTACGCAAGGCCTACACCCTGGGTGCGGGCCTGGAGCTGGGGCGCATGGAGCCGCTCGGCTCGCTCGACATCGCGGGCCTGCGCGCCCAGCTGCGCGAACGCTACGGCCGCGACATCCCCCTGGAGCAGCAACTGGTCACTCCCGCCAGCCTCGCCCTGGATGAGCAACTCACGGTGATTCACTCGGATTTTCCCGAAGTGAGGGGCGTGTCGCTCTGAGACGTCCGACCGACACACACCTCGGGTGACGACAGACCCCACGCGAGGAAGGTGAGCCGGGAGACGCGACACAGGTAGGATTCGCGGCATGCGACGCCTCCTCTGGATATTGCCGCTCCTGGTGTTGACTCACTGCAAGAAGGACATCACCCAGGGCGCCGCGAAGGTCACGGTGAGCTACACGGGCTTCAAGCCCGGGTGCGTCCAGGTGCTCGCGCGGGACGTGGCGAGCCAGAAGGAGGTCGCCAACACGTTGCCTGGCAAGGGCGACTTCTCCGGGGGCAGCGTCGTCGTCGCCGTGATTCCCCCGAAGGGCTGGGGCAAGACGCTGGACATCACCGCGCGGCTCTACGAGCAGGAGTGCGCGGGGAAGCCGGTGGGCGAGCCCACCGAGCGCGTGACGGTGAAGGACGACGACGTCTCGACCGTCACGCTGCACCTGGAGGCGCGGGACGCGGACCAGGACGGCTATGTCGCGGCCAGCCAGGGCGGGAGCGACTGCCAGGACGACGAGCCCTCCATCCATCCCGGCGCGGACGAGCGCTGCAACGGCGTGGACGACAACTGCGACGACGTGGACGACCGCCAGGAGTTCAGCCTCGACGAGGACTGCGTGGCGGCCGGCTGCTCCGGCAAGGTGCGCTGCGGCGACGACGGCGCGCCGTACTGCGACAGCCCCACGGCCATCCTCGCCTACCCGGACAACGACCGGGACGGGCACGGCCTGGAGAACGCCTTCGCGGAGGCCTTCTGCGACGGCGTCGTCCCCGCCGGCTACACCACCGGCCCCGCGGACGACTGCAACGACGACGACAGCGGCATCCACCCGGGCGCCGCGGACGCGTGCGACAAGGTGGACACCGACTGCGACGGCACGCGGGACGAGGACTTCCCCACGGTGGGGAATACGTGCACGACGCTCGACTCCCAGTGCCCCGGCGAGCTCCAGTGCAACGCCGCGAAGAACGGCGTGGACTGCGTGGCGGTGGCCTCCGTGCCCACGTGGTATCCGGACGCGGACGGCGATGGCTACGGCGTCACCGCCGGCGCGGTGCAATCCTGCGTGCGCCCGCCGGGCTCGTACGCGAGCGAGGCCGGGGACTGCAACGACGGGAACGCTGCGACGCATCCGGGCGCCACGGAGCTGTGCGACGGCGTGGACAACAACTGCGACGGCAACGCCAGCGACGCGCCCGTGTGCCCGGACGGCGCGGCCCCCAAGTGGGTCGAGAAGACCGTCTCCAGCGGAGGCGACCGCCACTGGCGCACGGTCACCACCTGGACCAGGGGAGGTGTGTGGGCCGGAGGCGAGGACAACCGCCGCGCGCGCCTGATTCCCAGCAACAACAACTTCACCGTCTACACGAGCACCAGCGTCTGCGGCGCGAGCGACACCTACTGGTACGCGAGCTGGGCGGACCCCGAGAACAACGGCCGCGTCTGGTTCGGCTCCGACGGCGGCAAGAAGGTCTACCAGGACACGGGAGACGCCAACTGCACCCAGGTCCATGACGACAACATCCACGTCTACGGCCTGGTCGGCATCCGGGCCAACGGCACCCTCCTCTTCTACGGCGCGACCGAGAGCGGCTCCGCCAGCGAGGGCGCCGCCTTCACCTGGGGCGGGACCACCACGGCGCCCGTCTACTCCGCGCCGAACAACGCCCCCAGCCCCGTCTTCGACGTCCACGGCATCAGCCCGGACACCGTCTTCCTCGCGGGTGGCACGAACGGAGACTCGGGCCGCATCTACCGCTACAGCCCGAGCGACGGGAAGTGGAACTCCGAGGGCGTGGAGAGCCAGGTCTCCGGGCTCAATCGCCTCAACGCCGTCTGGGTCGTCAACCCGAAGCTGGCCTTCGCGGTGGGGCGCAACGGCGCGGTGGTCCGCTGGAATGGCACCCAGTGGAGCCGGGTGGTCGCGCCCTCCAACCACGAGCTGACGTCGGTCATCGCCTTCGGCGCGGGGGCCGCCTACGCCACCTGCGCCAATGGCCACATCTATCGCTACGACGGCACCAGCTGGACCACCGTCCACACGATGGAGGGCGGGCGCAGGCTCAGCGACATCACCGGCACCGGCCCGGACGACCTCACCGCCGTCGGAAACAACGGGCGCATCGTCCGCTGGCCCGCGTGGCCCTGAGGCCGGCCCTCACGCCCGCCGCGCCACCACGAAGCGGCGGGTGAACAGGAACGGCGTGCCCCGCGCGTGCGCCGGGTACGCCTGACGCAAGCGGGGCCGGAGCGCCTCCACGAAGGCCCGGCCCTCCTCCGGTCCGAGCGCCGCCAGCACCGGGCGCAGCGTCGTGCCCGACAGCCACTGGAGCACCGCGTCCTCGCCCGGCAGCAGGTGCAGGTACGTGGTGTCCCACGCGTCCACGGAGAACCCCAACGCCGCGAGCCAGGACTCGTACGTCGCCAGCGGCGCCGCGCGGCCCTTGCGCAACGAGGCCAACGCGGGCGCGAAGCGCGGCAGCTCCCGCACCTCGTCCACGAGCCGGTGCGACGGCGCGTCGAAGTTGGCGGGCACCTGGAAGGCCAGCACCCCACGCGCGGACAGCTTCCGCGCGAGCCGCTCCATCAGCGCCTCGTGGTCCGTCAGCCAGTGCAGCGCCGCGTTCGACACCAGCACGTCGAGCGGCGCGGGGGGCTCCCACGCGGCCAGGTCTCCCACCTCGAAGCGCAGCGTCGGCGGCACCGGGCGTCGCCGCGCCGCCTCCACCATCGCCACCGACGCGTCCACGCCATACACGCGCGCCTCCGGCCAGCGCTCCACCAGCACGCGCGTCAGGTCTCCCGTCCCACAGCCCAGGTCCGCCACGTGCGCGGGCGGCGCCGCCTCCACGCGGGCGAGCAGCTCGAAGAAGGGGCGCTTGCGCTCGTCGCGGAAGAGCGAGTACTGCGTGGGGTCCCACATGCTGGCCTCCTCGCGGCATCCCAGCGCCGCCCCCGGTGTCTAACCGGGTCGGCGCTTCAGCGCTCGATGCGCAGCACCTGGAAGCCCACGCCTCCCGGGCCGAAGCCCGCGACTCCGTCCAGACGCAGCACCAGCTCCCCCGACGGCAGCGCTCCCCACGCGTCCGCCCGGGCCAGCGCCGCGCCACTCAGCCGCTCGTGGCGAAGCGCCTCGCGCCACGTCACGCCGTCCGCGCTGGTGAACACGTGCGCGGACACGTCACCGGAGGCGAAGACATCCCCCGCGCTGGACCAGGCCGTCCCGGCCATCCAGCCACCCCCCGGCAGCGACTCGAGCGAGTACGCGGGGCCCGGCAGCTCGAACACCGGGTCCACGCCGCCGCCCGCGTCCAACCGCAGGAGCCGGGGGTGCTCGGGCTCGTACAGGGTCGACAGGCCGAACAACAGCGCGCCGTCCTCCAGCACGGCGCCCGCCACCCCGTTGGCGCCATACCCCTGGAGCATCGTCGTCCAGCGCTGGCCGCCGTCCGTGGAGCGCAGCACCGCGGCCTCCGAGCCGTTCCCTCCGAAGCTCGCCCACAGCGCCCCCGTCTCCTCGTCCGCGAATAGCGCGTGGCCCGTGCGGTGCGCGGTGAGGGTGGAGCGCGCCGTCCACGTCACGCCAGCGTTCGTGCTGGCCCACAACCGCACCGGCACCGTGGAGGCGCTGGCCGTCTGGTGCTCGAGGAAGAACCAGGTGCTCCCCAGCCTCGCGAAGCTGCGCGGGCCGAGCGCGCGGTACGCGCCCAGCGATTGCACCTCCGTCCACGTCGCGCCGTGGTCCGTCGAGCGCGCCAGGAAGTAGCTCCCCGCGCGGCTCACCACCGCCAGCAGCACGCCGCCCGGCATCGCCACCAGCGTGCGGAAGGCCCCCGCCCGACCGCGCGGGGAGAAGCTCTCCCCGCCGTCCTCGCTCGCCAACAACCGCGTGCGGTCCCCGCCGGCGGCCAACGCGTACAGCGTGCCGTCCGGGGCCACCGCGAGCAGCTCGTGCGTGGTGTCGGTGCGCACCACCTCCAGGCGCGGCGGCTCGGAGGGCCCCAGCGCCAGCGACACCCGGGACACCGTGCCCCGGGTGCCCGCGTTCGGCGCCTCGCCGAAGAGACAGGGCACCTCCTCCACGCCCGGGGGCAGCACGTCCACCGCGTTGAGGTACCCCTTGAAGGTGGCGTCCCCATCGAGCGTCACCGGCGCGCCCACGGTGCCGTCCGGCGCGAGCACGCGGGCGCGCAGCTCGTAGTGCGTGTCGAGGACGCGCACGCGGTTGTAGAAGACATACAGCGCGTCGCCGATGCGGGTGATGGCCGGCTGCGTGGCCCAGTCCGACTCGCTCTCCAACAGCGTGCGCGGCCCGAAGGACGTCCCGTCGAAGCGCCGGTGGTAGAGCCGCTCCGCCTCGTCCTTGTAGACCAGGTGCATGCCGCCCCTGCCGTCCGCCACCGCGCTCAACGCGGCGCCGTGGTAGATGCCGTCCGGGAAGGCGTTCTGCACCGCGCCCCAGGTGTCCACCGGGTCGCCGTCGTCGCGGATGCGCATGCGCGTGGGCTCATACCCGTCATGCATGGCGTAGACGAAGACGAGCTTCGCGCCCACGCTCAACAGCCGCCCTCCTCCCCGGCGCTTCACGCGGCCCAGCGACATGCGGTTGCCGAAGCTCGCGCCCCCGTCGGTGGACACCGCCACCATGGCGGTGGAGCCACCATCCGGGTCCACCCGGAAGGCCTGCACCCACAGCCGCCCCAGCGAGTCGCGCGCGAGCAGGGCCCGCGAGAAGCCGGTGGTGTCGTCCGCGGCGTCGAGCACCCGCACCGCCGGCCGCGGCGCCCACGTGTCGGAGCCGGCCTGATAGCGCCACCACTGGAACCAGACGTCATGCCGGCTGGAGGGCGCCAGCTGCGGCCCCTCGTAGGAGTAGACGACGGCCACGTCCTGGCCCACGGCGAGCAGCTCCGCGCGGTCCGTGTGCGTGGCGTCCGGCTGGATGTCGCCCACGCGGCGCACCGTGCGCAGCGCGTCCTCGGAGCGGTACAGCACCAGCCCCAGCCCGTTGACCCCGCCGTGCTGGATGGCCACCAGCCACGTCGGCGCGCGCGAACCTTCCTTCTCGATTCGGATGATGTGGCGCTGCGCCGGGAGCGTCAGGGCATTGCCCCCGCTCACCGGAACCAGCACCGACCCGCCCGCCGCGAGCACCGCGGCGAGCAGAGCCCCAGCCAGCCCCGTCATGCGTCCCCTCCCCCTTCACGACCGAAGGGGAAGGTAGGGTGACGAGGCAGGAAGGGAACCCACCCCGTGACACATGCGGGTTTCATGTGTCACGGATGGACGGACGACCTGCCCAGGGGTGCACACTCCGCGAGGAGGCGCGCCCCCAGGGGACGACGGCGGAAGGCTACTTCGCGCGGCGGCGCTTGGCCGGAGCCGGGGTGCCCGCGTCGGCCGGAGCGGTGCCCGCATCGCCCGCGGTGACCTCGGTGGCGCCCGCGTCGGACGCGGTGCCGGCGTCCTCGGAGGTGCCCGCGTCCGCGCCGGCCGCGCCCGCGCGCTGGACCGGGGGCGGCGGGTTCACGAGCTGGAGCGAGCCGAGGAACTCATCCGCGCCCGGGGCGCCGATGCTCGGGTTGAAGAGGACCAGCATGGTGTACAGCCGCGGGCCCACCAGGTAGTTGCGCGCGCGCACCTCGCCGTTGGGCGAGGACACCGTGTAGGACTTGCCGGGGTAGCCGTCGAGCGTGAGCTCCTGCTCGTTGCTCACCGTGCCCTTGAGCTGGTTGGTGAGGCCGTCGCGGCCCTCGTTGAGGAACGCCTCCGCGGGGCGGCTGGCGACGACCTTCTCCGGATAGTCGGCGATGCTGACGGAGTAGATGACGCCCTCGGGCGTCTGCAGCGAGTACGCCGCGGTGGAGACCTCGCCGGCGGGGATGTTGACCTTCTGCCGCTGCACCTGCGGCTGGCCCGGCATCTTCACCGCGAAGCCCTCCTCCGCGTTCACCGGGACGAACTGGGACGCGGGCGCGGCGGCGGCGGCGTGCTCGCCACCCTCCCCACCCTCGTTCGGCAGCTCCTCGACGGTCGAGGTGGCCTCCGCATTGGAAGAGCTGCCGGTCTTCTGCTGGCCGGCGCAGGCGAGGGCGAGCAGGGAAAGGGTCGCAATCGAGGCGAGGAGGCGGGACAACGAAGGCATGGGCGCGCTTCCTGGTAGAGGTTGGGGCGTTGAACGCGGTGCGTCGGATGACGCTAGACGAACTGCTCGACTTCTGACTACCCGAGATTGGACGCCCCGCCAGTTTCCAGGTGTCCCCGGACCCAGGGAGCGTCCGCGGCGCAACGGATGAAACGTCTCCGGCGCCTGAAAATCGGCCCCGGACGGACATCCCGGGGTTCGAGGGCCAACTACTCCCCCAGGTAGGCGCGGCGCACCTCGGCGCTCTCCAGCAGCGCCTTGCCCGCGCCCGCCATCACCACCTCGCCCGTCTCCAGCACGTAACCGTAGTGCGCGGCGTTGAGCGCCAGATGCGCGTTCTGCTCCACGAGCAGCACGCTCACGCCGGTGGCGTTCACCTCGCGCAGGGTGCGGAAGATGGTCTCCGTCACCTGCGGCGCCAGGCCCAGGGAGGGCTCGTCCAACAAGAGCAGCTGGGGGCGGCTGAGCAGCGCGCGGGCGATGGCGAGCATCTGCTGCTCGCCGCCGGACAGCGTGCCCGCCATCTGCGAGCGGCGCTCCTTGAGGACGGGGAAGAGGGCGAAGTTCTTCTCCAGGTCCGCGCGCACCTGCGCCGTGTCCTTGCGCAGGTAGGCGCCCAGCTCCAGGTTCTCCAGCACGGAGAGGTTGGGGAAGATGCCGCGGCCCTCCGGCGCGTGGGCCATGCCCCGGGGCACCAGCTGGTGCGCCTTGAGGGCGGTGGTGTCCTGGCCGCTGAAGCGGATGCGCCCGGCGCTCGCCTTGAGCATGCCGCTCACCGCGCGCAGGGTGCTCGTCTTGCCCGCGCCGTTGGCGCCGATGAGGGCCACCATCTCGCCCTTGCCCACCGTCAGGGACACGCCCTTGAGGGCCTGGATGGCGCCGTAGTGGACCTTGATGTCCTCCACCGCCAGCAGCGGCTCGAACGCACGGCGCTCGCCCAGCGTCTTCACCTGCGCCTCGCTCACGCCGCGCCTCCGTGGCTCTCCAGGTAGCTGTCGCCCAGGTACGCCTCGATGACCTTGCGGTCGCCGCGCACGGCGGCCGGCGCGCCCCGGGCAATCGTCTCGCCGTGGTCCAGCACGGTGATGTGCTCGCAGATGCCCATGACGAGCTTCATGTCGTGCTCGATGACGAGCACGCCCAGCTTGAAGTCGTCGCGCAGCTTGCGGATGAGCACCATGAGGTCGGCCTTCTCGCGGGTGTTCATGCCCGCGGCGGGCTCGTCCAACAGCAGCACGCGCGGCTGGGTGCCCAGCGCGCGGGCAATCTCCAACCGGCGCTGCTCGCCGTAGGGGAGGTTGCGCGCCTCCTCGTCGCGGCGGTGCGACAGGCCCATCACCGCCAGGAGGTGCTCGGCCTGCTCCGTCAGCCGCTTCTCCTCGCGCTGGAAGCCGGGGGTGAACAGGAGCGCCTTCCACCAGTCCGCGTAGTTGTGGCGCGCGGCGGCGAACTTCGCCCCCAGGCCCACGCTCAGCTGGTGCAGCCCCGTCTGCGCGCGGCAGGCCACCTTCACGTTGTCCAGCGCGGACAGCGCGCGGAACAGGCGGATGTTCTGGAAGGTGCGCGCCACGCCCAGGAGGTTGATTTGATGCGGCTTGCGCCCGTTGACCTGCACGCCGCGCACGTGCACGCCGCCCTGGGTGGGCTGGTACACGCCGGTCAGCACGTTGAAGGCCGTGGACTTGCCCGCGCCGTTGGGACCGATGAGGCCCTGCAGGTCGCCCTCGCGGATGGAGAGGTGGAAGTCCGTCAGCGCCTTGAGGCCGCCAAACTGGATGCCCACCCCGTCCGCGTGCAGCAGCGGGGGCGCGGAGCCATCCTTGACCGGGACCGCCTGGATGTTCGCGCTCATGCCAGCCCCCTGCGCTTGCGCGGCAGCCAGCGCGGCAGCACGTCCCACAGCTCCTTGGAGCCGAACAGGCCCTGGGGGCGCGCCAGCATCAGCACCACCAGCAGCACGCCGTAGATGGGCATGCGAATCTGGTCCACTCGCTGCGCCAGGCTGCCCTCGGTGCCCAGCGCGGAGAACAGCGAGCGCATGCCTTCCGGCAGCAGCGTCAGGAAGATGGCCGCGACGATGGCGCCCGTGGTGGAGCCCAGCCCGCCCAGCACCACCATGACGACGATCTCCATCGACCGCACGAAGGTGAAGGAGCCCGGGTTGATGATGGGCACGAAGTGCGCGAACAGCGCGCCGGCGATGCCCGCGAAGAAGGACGAGAAGACGAAGGCCCGCACCTTGTAGCCGGTGGTGTCCACACCCATGGCCTCGGCGGCGACCTCGTCCTCGCGGATGGCCCACAGGCTGCGGCCGTGGCTGGAGCCCGCCAGCCGCCGCGCCGCCAGCACCACCAGGAAGACCCAGAAGTACACCATGGCCGGCGACGAGGACTGGGGGATGCCCGACAGGCCCAGCGCGCGACCGAAGGCGTCCGTGTTCTGCACCACCACGCGGATGATTTCGCCGAAGCCCAGCGTGACGATGGCCAGGTAGTCCCCGCGCAGGCGCAGGGACGGCAGGCCCACCAGGAAGCCGCACGCCGCCGCCGCCGTGCCGCCGCCCACGAGCGACACCAGGAAGAGCACCTGGTCGCTGGCGGCCACCGGCAGGAAGGACAACGCCACGTCCTTGAGCTGCAGCGACAGCACGCCGGAGATGTAGGCCCCCACCGCCATGAAGCCCGCGTGGCCGATGGAGAACTGGCCCGTCATGCCGTTCACGATGTTGAGGCTGACGGCGAGGATGATGTTCACCCCCATCACGGACAGCAGGTAGGTGGCGAAGTCCGCCCCGCCCAGGCCCCACTGGAACAGCGCCAGCACGGGCAGCGCGACGAGGACGGGCAGCACGCCGCGCAGGGACGGCGGCACCAGCGGGCGGGACTCGGGGACCGGGAGCGCGGGGGGCTCCATCAGACCTTCTCCGCGGCGACACGGCCGAACAGGCCGCCCGGCTTCACCAGCAGCACCAGGATGAGGAAGCCGAAGGCCACCGCGTCACGCCACGTGCTCGCCGCGTAGCCCACCACGAACTCCTCCACCAGCCCCAGCACCAGCGCGCCCACCACCGCCCCGGGCACGTGGCCGATGCCGCCAATCACCGCGGCGACGAAGGCCTTGAGGCCCACGTACAGGCCCATCAGCGGGCTCACCGACGTGTCCTTGATGGCGTACAGCAGGCCCGCGCCCGCCGCCAGCGCGCTGCTGAGCATGAAGGTCAGCGCGATGACGCGGTCGGTGGGGATGCCCATCAGCGCCGCCACGCGGTGGTCCCAGGAGACCGCCCGCATCGCCCGGCCGAAGCGCGTGCCGAACACCAGGTACTGCAGGCCCACCATCAGCCCCACCGCGATGAGCAGGCTGATGACCTGCCAGTTCCACACCACCACGTCGCGGTCGCCGATGATGAGCCACTCCGTCGGGGTGATGATTTCGGGGAAGGCGCGCGGCGAGGCCCCGGGCAGGAAGCCGATGTCGAGCTGGAAGCCGTACGAGAGCGCGAAGGAGATGCCGATGGCGGTGATGAGCGCCGTCAGCCGGGGCTTCTCGCGCAGCGGCCGGTACGCGAAGCGCTCGATGAGGAAGCCGAACAGCGCGCACCCGAGCATCGCCACCGCGAACACCGCGGCGACCCCCAGGAGCGAGGCGCGGGCCTCGCGGCCCAGCGCGAACGCCGTGGCGTAGCCCATGTAGACGCCGACCATCATGACGTCGCCGTGGGCGAAGTTGATGAGCTTGAGGACGCCGTACACCATCGTGTAGCCGAGCGCGACGAGCGCGTAGATGGTGCCGGCGGCCAGGCCGTTGATGAGGTGCTGGAGGAGCTGCGCCATTTAGGGATTGATGGTCGTCACGTACTGCGTCTTGCCATCCGCGACCTTCAGGATGACGGCGGGCTTCACCGCGTTGCGATTGGCGTCGAGCGAGATGGTGCCGGCCACGCCCGGGAAGTCCTTGGTCTGCCCGATGGCGTCACGCACGGAGGGGCCCGTCAGGTCCTTGGCGCGCTTGAGCGCCTCGATGGCCACCTTCGCCGCGTCGTAGCCCAGCGCCGCCAGCGCGTCCGGCACGGCGCCGTAGTCCGCCTTGTAGGCCGCGATGAACTTCTGCACGCGCGGGTCCGGGTTGTCCGGCGAGTAGTGGTTGGAGAAGTAGTTGCCCTCCACCGCGCTGCCGCCCAGCTCGAAGAGCGTCGCGGAGTCCCAGCCGTCGCCGCCCATCAGCGGGACCTTCAGGCCCACCTCGCGCGCCTGACGGGCGATGACGCCCACCTCGCTGTAGTAGCCCGGCACGTAGATGCCGTCCGGCTGCGTCTTCTTGATGGCGGTCAGCTGCGCGCGGTAGTCCGTGTCGCCCTGGCTGTAGCTCTGCTCGGAGATGATCTTCCCGCCCATCTCCGCGAACTTCTGCTTGAAGACGTTCGCCAGGTCGATGGAGTAGGCGCTCTTGTTGTCCGTGAGCACCGCCACCTGGTTGAGCTTCAGGTCGTCGCGGGCGAACTTCGCCATCACGTAGCCCTGGAACGGGTCGATGAAGCAGACGCGGAAGATGTAGTCGCCCTTCTGCGTCACGGTGACGTTGGTGGACGACGGGGTGATCATGGGCACGCCCGCCGCCTGCGCCTTGTCCGCCATGGCCAGCGAGTTGCTGGACGCCACGTCGCCGAGGATGAGCACCACCTTGTCCTGGGTGATGAGGCGCGTGACGGCCTGCGCGGCCTCCTCGGGCTTGCTCTGGTTGTCGTAGACGCGGATGGCCAGCTTCTTGCCATTCACGCCGCCGGCGGCGTTGGCCTCCTTGATGGCCAGCTCGATGCCGTTGCGCTGGGAGTTGCCGAAGGTGGCCTGGCCGCCGGAGAGCGCGCCCACCTGACCGAGCAGGATGGTGTCCGCGCTGGCGGGGGGCGGCGTGCCCGTGTTCGAGGCCTTCCCCGGGGATTGAGCGCCTCCCTCACCGGACGGAGCGGGCTGCGTCTTCTTCTCGCAGGCGGCCGCCATGATGGCGAGCGCGGCGAGCAGCATGGGGGCAAGTCGTCGCATTCGGAGCGTTCCTCCAAGGGGGAGACCCTACGACAAAGCCCCGGTTTTCTAGCGGAGCCCTCTCCATGGGTCAAGCGCGCTGCCAGACAGGCCCTCAGTCACGTACGCCCCGTGCGGTGCGTTATGGAGGCCGCTTCCCAGGACCGGGGCGGGCGTGGCAGGGGGGCGCCCGGCGTGGGGCCCCCGTTTCGCGGACGCGCCGCGCCGAGCGGGTGGGGTCGGCCTCACGCCGTGCGGGGGCAGGCGGGCGCGGGGTGAGGGGCGGCCACGGAGCCGAGCCCTGCGCTCGGGTGTTGCCAGGGCCCTGTTCATCCCCGAACGCGCTCCCACCTTCCGCTTGATGGAGCCTGGAGGCCCCGGGCGCGTCGCCCAGGTGATGGCCTGGCCACGGCCGGCGTCCCGCTCGCTCCATCCAGCCAGGAGGAGGAGCCAGCCATGTTCCAGCGCACAGACATCAGGGAAGGAATGGTCGTCCGCAGCAACGACAACGAGAAGCTCGGCAAGGTCTTCGCCATCGGCGATGGCGCGTTCCACATCGAGCGGGGCCTGTTCTTCCCCAAGGACTACCGGGTCTCGTTCACGGAGGTGAGCGACATCCGGGAGGGAGAGGTCATCCTCAACCGGGGCAAGGACGCGCTCCAGCAGGTCTCGGAGACCGAGCGCGCGGAGGGCGCCGCGGTGGGCGCGGGCGCCGGGCGGCTGACCGCCGTGGAGACGGAGCGGCGCGCCACCGTCACCCCGCTGGAGACCACCGAGACGGTGACCACGGCCCGGGTGGACACCCCGGCGGACTACCGCGCGGGCGCCGACTCGCGCCTGGAGCAGGACACGCTGCTGGGCCGGGAGTCGCGCGCCGACACCCGCCTGGGCTCCGACCTGCGTCAGGCGACCGAGGACGTGACCATCCCCGTACACCGGGAGAAGCTCATGGTCGACAAGCACGAGACGCAGGCGGGCGAGGTGCGCGTGCGCAAGGACGTCGTCGAGGAGGAGGAGGTGGTCAAGGTACCGCTGCGCCACGAGCGGGTGCGCGTGGAGCGCCGCGCCGTGACGACGGACCGGCCCGCGGTGGGCTCCGCGTTCAAGGAGGAGACCATCGTCGTCCCGCTGC
The DNA here is from genome assembly GCF_021412625.1 of Myxococcus stipitatus. Next base: position 175,167 of record NZ_JAKCFI010000006.1, read on the forward strand.
ACGCGGAGGAGGTGGACGTCAGCAAGCGCTCCGTGCTGGACGAGGAGGTCGTCATCCACAAGGACATCGTCGAGGAGGAGCGCAGCATCTCCGAGCGCCTGCGCCACGAGAACGTGGACATCCGCACCGAGGGCGAGGTGGAGTCCCCGCGCACCCTCGAGGCCACGTCCGACGACCCTGCCCTGCGGCGCTCGTGAGCGCCGCCGCCCCCACGGGCGCGAGGGGCCCCGTCCTTCCTCGTGGGACGGGGCGCCTCGGGGGCCCTAGCGGGCCGCGTTGCGCTGGGGGGCGGGGGGACGCTTCTGCGTCTCGACGTCCTCCACGCCCGGTCGCGCCGCGGCCGTGAGGTCCAGGCGGTTGAACTCCCGCATGCGGTCCGGGAACTGCCGCGACATGAGCCTCGACAACTCCGCGTCCTTCATGGGGGCGCAGACCTCCACCAGCCGGTCCGCCATCTCCCGCGCGCTGGCGTAGCGCTCCTGGGGGGCCTTGGCCAGCGCCACCTCCATCACCTCCCACACGTCCTGGGGGATGGTGTCCGGGCGGGTCAGCCGGTCCAGGCAGATGGCGTGCATGGACGCCACCTCGTCGCCCCGGTCGAACGCGCGCCGCCCGGTGAGGGCCTCGTAGAGGATGAGGCCCATGGCGAACAGGTCGCTCCTCGCGTCCAGCCGCTGTCCCCGCGCCTGCTCCGGCGACATGTAGAGGGGCTTGCCCTTGACGATGCCGGGCAGCGTCACCACGCGCTGCGCCCGCGCCTTGGCCACGCCGAAGTCGAGCACCTTCACCCGGCCGTCGAAGCCCACCATGAGGTTGTGCGGGGACATGTCGCGGTGCACCAGGTTCATGGGCGCGCCGTCCTCGCCCTTGAGCAGGTGGGCCGCGTGCAGCCCGTACAACCCCTGGGACACCACCGCCACCGCCTCCGGAGGGGTCAGGGGCCGCTTGAGCGCGCGCAGGAGCCGGTCCAGGTCCACGCCCCGCACCAGCTCCATGGCGATGAAGTACGTGCCCTGGGATTCGCCGAAGTCGTACACGTGCACCAGGTTGGGGTGCGACAGCCGCAGGCCGATGCGCGCCTCGTCCAGGAACTGCTGGACGATGGCCCGGTCCGCGGACAGGTGCGGGAGGATGCGCTTGAGCGCCACCAGCCGGCCCAGCCCCTCCGGCCCGCGCGCCCGCGCCACCAGCACCTGCGCCATGCCGCCGGTGCCCAGCGGCGTCACCACCTCGTACCGGCCGATGCGGCCCCGGGGCGACAGCGTGTCGTCCACCGCCAGCTCGTCCAGCCGCTCCAGCGCGCCCTGCCCGTCCGTCAGCGCCAGGAAGCTCAGGACCGCCGTGTCGAGCTGCTCGCCGATGGCCTCCACCAGCTTCATCACCATCTCCCCGCCGTCCGGGAACGCCCCCTCCAACGCCAGCCCCAGCCCGCCCAGCGTCAGCCGCCCCAGCGTCAGCTGGGTGCAGAACAGCATCCGCCCGTCCTTGAGCCGGCGCGGCCCCGCCCAGCCGGCCGCCTCGAAGACGTCCACCCCCAGCTCGCCCAGCACCCGCGTCAGCACCGGCCCCTGTGTCCCGCGCAGGGACACGAAGCCCGCCGGCGCATGCACCATGCGCGCGCACTGGGTGAGGAAGACGTCGAGCCCCGCGTCCAGCGTCAGCCCTCGCGCCAGGCAGTCCTCGAGGATGTCGTCCGACATCCGATGGACGGCCACCAGCCCGCGCAGGAACGCGACCTCTGCCTCAAGGGAGGGAAATTCCACGAGGCCCATTCAACCTCGCGCAGAGCCCTCCCTGGAAGACAGGACAACCCCCTATACCCGCTCCCTGTCCTTCAAGCTGACACTCGTCCCCACGGAGCGCTCGGAGCCCGAGGGAAGAGCACGGGGCGGGCGCGACTCCAGCAGGCCGTGGGACTCCAGCACACGCTCCAGGTAGGCCACGCGCTCGCGCAGCTGGGCCGTCTCCGGGTGGGAGCCGAGCTGGGCCTCGCGCAGGCGGATGAAGGCCTCCAGCGCCGGCTTGAGCGAGAAGCGCAGGGTGAGGCCGAGCAGGGGGATGCCCGCGACCATGGCCACGACCAGGACCATGACGACGCCTTCGACTGGATCCACGCGACACCTCGAGACGGACAGGGGACGCGGCACACTACGCGCGAGCGCGCGGGTGATTGCAATCCCCCGTCCGGAGGCGCGGGGCGGACGGGCTAGCTGGCCTGGCCGGTGTAGATGGCGTCCGCGATGCGGTACGCGCTGCCCTCCAGCCGCTGGAAGGCCTCCTTGAGGGCGGCGGCGTCGGAGGTGTTGAGCAGGCCCTTGAGCCGCTCCAGGTCCGTCTTGATTTCCTCGCGGTCCTTCTCCGACAGGAGGCTGGCGTACTCCTCCAGGCTCTTCTCCGTCGTGTAGATGAGGCCGTCCGCGTTGTTGCGCAGCTCCGCCAGCTCCTTCTTCTTCTTGTCGTCGGAGGCGTGCGACTGCGCGTCGGAGATCATCGCCTGGATCTCCGCCTCCGACAGGCCGGAGTTGCTCACCACGCGCACCTGCTGCACCTTGCCGGTGCCCAGGTCCTTGGCGCTGACGTGGACGATGCCGTTGGCGTCGATGTCGAACGACACCTCGATTTGCGGCACGCCGCGCGGCGCCGGGGGGATGCCCACCAGCTCGAAGCGGGCCAGCGTCTTGTTGTCCGCCGCCATCTCGCGCTCGCCCTGGAGGACGTGCACGCTCACCAGCGGCTGGTTGTCCACCGCCGTGGAGAACACCTGGCTCTTCTTGCAGGGGATGGTGGTGTTCTTGTCGATGATCTTCGTGAAGACGCCGCCGGCCGTCTCCACGCCCAGCGACAGGGGCGTCACGTCCAGCAGGAGGACGTCCTTCACCTCGCCCTTGAGCACGCCGCCCTGGATGGCCGCGCCCACGGCGACGACCTCGTCCGGGTTGATGCCCTTGTGCGGCTCCTTGCCGAAGAACTCCTTCACCTTCTGCTGCACGCGCGGCATGCGCGTCATGCCGCCCACCAGCAGCACCTGGTTGACGTGCTGCGCGCTGATGCCCGCGTCCTTGAGGGCGATCTTGCAGGGCTCGATGGTGCGGTCGACCAGGTCGGACACCAGCGCCTCGAACGTGGCGCGGTCCACCGTCTCCGTCAGGTGCTTGGGCCCGGAGGCATCCGCGGTGATGAACGGCAGGTTCACCTCCGTCTCCGGCGCGCTGGACAGCTCGTGCTTGGCGCGCTCGGCGGCCTCCTTCAGGCGCTGCAGCGCCATGCGGTCACGGCGCAGGTCCAGGCCGTTGTTCTGCTCGGCGAAGCGCTTGGCCAGGTAGTCGATGAGGCGCTGGTCGAAGTCCTCGCCGCCCAGGAACGTGTCGCCGTTGGTGCTCTTCACCTCGAAGACGCCGGCGGTCAGCTCCAGGATGGAGATATCGAACGTGCCGCCGCCCAGGTCGTAGACGGCCACGCGTTCGGTGCCGCCGTCCTTCACCTTGTCCAGGCCGTACGCCAGCGCCGCCGCCGTGGGCTCGTTGATGATGCGCAGGACGTTGAGGCCGGCGATGCGGCCCGCGTCCTTGGTCGCCTGGCGCTGGCTGTCGTTGAAGTACGCGGGGACGGTGATGACCGCCTCGGTGACGGGCTCGCCGAGGTAGTCCTCCGCCGTCTGCTTCATCTTCATCAGCACGATGGCGGAGACCTCCGGCGGGCTGTGGCCCTTGCCGCGAATCTCCACCCACGCGTCGCCGTTGGGGCTGGCGGCCACCTTGAACGAGCTGACGCCAATGGCCTTCTTCGCCTCCGGCGAGTCGAACTTGCGGCCGATGAGCCGCTTCACCGCGAAGACGGTGTTCTCCGGGTTCGTGATGGCCTGCCGCTTGGCAATCTGGCCCACGAGCCGTTCACCGGAGTCGGTGAAGCCCACCATGGAGGGGGTGGTGCGGCTGCCCTCGCTGTTGGGGATGACCACCGGCTCGCCGCCTTCCATGACGGCGACACACGAGTTGGTCGTTCCGAGGTCGATTCCAATCACCTTGGCCATGACGCTTACTGACTCCCCCCGGACGTGCTGCGCTCGGACTGCTCGGACGCCTCGGCGCGCGGTTCATCTTCCGCCGACGGGGTCGTCGGCGCCGCGGACTCCGGCGAAGTGGTTGAAGCGGTGGGCTCCACGGGCGCGGCGGCCTGGGGCGCGGCGGCCTCCGGCGCGCGCGCGACGACGACCATGGCCGGACGAACCAGCCGGTCGTTGAGGAAGAAGCCGCGCACCACCTCGTAGGCCACGTGGCCGGCGGGCGTGTCCGCGGTCTCCACCTGTTGGATGGCCTCGTGGACGCGCGGGTCGAACGGCTGGCCCCTGGCGCTGAAGGCCTTCACGCCGTGGCGGGCGAGCGCGTCCTCGAAGGACTTGCGCGTCATGGCCACGCCCTTCTGGAAGCTGTCCAGGTCGGGGGACTTGGTGGCCGCCTCCAGGGCGCGGTCCAGGTTGTCCATCACCGGGAGCAGGTCCTTGAGCAGCTTCTCGGAGCCGAAGCGCTGGACCTCCTCCTTCTCCTTCTGCGCGCGCTTGCGGTAGTTCTCCAGGTCGGCGGCGGCGCGGACCATGCGCTCCTGCGCCTCCTTCGCGCGCTCGTGCGCCTCGCGCAGCCGCTCCATCGTCTCGCGGCCCTTGGCCTGGCTGAACTCCACCTGGGCCTTGAGCGCCTCGACCTCCTGTCGGAGCGCGGCGACCTCCTCCGTCGTGGCGGCCGGGGCCTCCTCTGGAGTCCCCGTGTCCCCTTCCGCGGGAACGGGCCCTCCTTCGTCGGACGACGAGGCACCGGAGGCTTCCACCTCGATGACGGTCACCTCGTCCTCTTCCGCCTGACTGTGACGCTCGACGCTGCGAACCGCCGCGTCGATGACGTCCTGCCCGATTTCCGCCTGGATGCTGTCCTTTTCACTCGCGCCGGCCACGTCGCGCACTATCTCACGCACCGCACACCGTTCCAACTCCGTGGAACGACTGGCGGAACACGGACCCGCCGTGCGGACGGGCCCGGTTCAGGAGCAACGGAACTTCACGTTCCGGCGGTGGGCTTGCGCGGCGAGCGGCCCAGCGTCTTCTTGGGGGCGGTGGCGGCCTTCTTCGCCGCGCGCTTGCCGGATCCGGAGGCGGCGCCCTTGGACGCGGCCTTCTTGCGCCCGATGGACTTGGTCCCCGGCTTCTTGGGGGCCCGGGAGGGCGCGGGGGTGGGCGCGGCGTGCTCGGACGCGGGCTCCGTGGGGCCCTTGCTGGCCTGGGCAGCGCCAGTTGGAGGGGCGCGGTCCTCGTCCCGAGGCGCCTTGAAGGCGCGCTCCACGGCGCTCTCCACCTGCTGCGCGGCCTGTTCGATCTTCTCCGCCGCCACCTTGGTGGTGCTGGCCGCCCAGCTGCGCAGCTGCTCCAGCCCCTCCTTCACCTTGGCCTGCTTCTCCGGGTCCTTCACTTCCTTGAGCAGACGCTGCGCCTCGCCGCGAAGGTCGTCGGTCGTGCGCTTGAGCTCGTCCCCGGTGCGCTTCAGGAAGTCCATGAGCTGCTTGTCCCACTTCTCGGCCATTGCGCGTGTCCTCTCGTCGGGTGGCGGAGAGCCCCCCAGGCTCTGTGGCCCACCCAATATGTCACGCCCGGCCCCCGCGCTGATTGCCGTTCCACCCGGGGCGAACGCGACTCCCGCCTGGAGGGCCGTGTGACGGATGTCAACGCGGCGTCTCTATGTGGGACACGAATGTGTCTAGAGTGTGGCAGTTCCAGGGCCCGCCGGCGGGTGCCTGAGGGAGCCTCGCATCATGAACCTGTTCCGACTGACGGCGACGCTCGCCGTCCTGGTCCTCTCGAGCGCCTGCTCCGGCAGCAACCACCAGGACCCGGGCGGCGGTCCCCGCCTGTCCACCACCCCCGCGCTGACGGACACCACGGTGGGCGCCACCTATGAGGAGCGCATCGTCGCCACGGGCGGCACCGCCCCCTTGCGCTATGGCATCCAGGGCGAGCTGCCCCCGGGCTTCTCCTTCTACCCCTCCGACGGGCGGCTGACGGGGCCGGCCACCGCCTCCGGAGAGTTCTCCGTCACGGTGGACGTCTGGGACGTGGAGAACAGCCGGGACACGCGCACCTTCACCCTGAAGGTCTGGCCGGCGCCGGTGCTCGCGGCCCAGGTGCCTCCCGTCGGCACGGTGAGCACCGCCTACTCGCACACCTTCGGCGTCACCGGCGGCCGTCCGCCGGTCACCCTCTCGCTGGTGGCCGGCGCGCTCCCGTCGGGCCTCCAGCTGTCGCAGGAGGGCCAGCTGACGGGAACGCCGGAGGACGTGGGCACCTCCACCTTCACCCTGCAAGCCAAGGACGCCAGCGGCGTGAAGGTGGAGGGCGCGTTCACCCTGGAGGTGAAGCAGGCCACGGGCCCCGTCACCACCTTCCCGCTGTCGGTGGGCAACTGGAACATCGAGTGGTTCGGCGACCCGGTGGAGGGCCCGGCGGACGACGCGAGGCAGCTGGCGAACGTGACGACGGTCCTCCGGGACGCGAACAAGGACCTGTGGGGCCTGGCGGAGGTCGTCAGCACCGACCAGTTCAACACGCTCAAGTCGCAGCTCAGCGGCTACGACGGCTTCCTGGCCAACGACAGCCGGGTGGTCGACGGCAGCACGTACTACTCCACCAACGAGCAGAAGCTGGGCGTGCTCTACAAGACGGACCTGGCGCAGGTGCTGGGCGCGCGCATCATCCTGGGTGAGTACAACTCCGAGTTCGCCGGCCGGCCGCCCCTGCGCGTGGACATGCGCCTCACCCGGGGCACCTCCAAGGTCGACCTCACGCTCATCGTGGTCCACCTCAAGGCGATGGCCACCGCCCCGGACTACGAGCAGCGCGTGCAGGAGGGCCAGCTGCTCAAGAGCTACCTGGACGCGAACCTGCCCACGCAGCGGGTGATGGTGGTGGGCGACTGGAACGACGACGTGGACCAGTCCACGACGACCAACACAACGACGGGCACGAAGTACGACACGCCCTTCCGCCCCATCGTCAACGACACGGCCCGCTACACCTACGTCACCCAGGCCCTGTCGCTGGCGGGCGTGGGCTCCACGGTGGGCCGCAACACCTTCATCGACCACCAGCTCGCCTCCAACGAGATGTTCGAGGCGTACGTGGCCAACTCGACGGAGGTGATTCACCCGTCCCTCACCAGCTACAGCACCACCACGTCGGACCACTACCCCATCTTCAGCCGCTACGACTTCGGCCAGGTGGCATCCGGGCCGCTGCGGCTCACCGCGCCCAACGGCGGCGAGGCGCTCGCCGCGGGCTCCGCCTTCGACATCACCTGGGTGGCCACGGGCGTCACCAGCGTCAAGCTGGAGTACTCGACGGACGACGGGACGACGTGGAAGGGCATCACCGCCTCCACGCCCGCCGCGTCCGGGCGCTACACCTGGACGGTGCCCGCGGACGTCAGCACCCAGGCGCGCGTGCGCGTCACCGACACGCAGCGCGCCACCGTCTCCGACACCAGCGACGCCGCCTTCCAGCTCAACGGCGGGCCGTCCCAGGTGTTCATCAACGAGTACCTGCCGCAGCCCTTCCCTCCGGCCGGGAGCACGACGCCGGACTACGACCAGATGTTCGTCGAGATCCTCAACACCGGCGCCACGACGGTGGACCTGGGGAGCTGGGAGCTGCACGACGAGGAGTCCAAGAGCGGCGCGAAGCCGCCCCGGCACGTCTTCCCCGCCGGGACGCTGCTCGGGCCGGGCCAGGTGTACGTGGTGTTCTCCGGCGCGTCCGCGGTGCCCGTGGGCATGCCCCACGCGACGTACGCCAGCAACAACGACGGCCTGCGCTTCAACCGCAGCAACGACGGCGTCTACCTGCTGCGCCCGGGGGGCGTGGTGCAGGACCAGGCCACCTACGGCGCCACCACCCAGGGCACCTCCTTCAACCGCAACCCGGACGGCAGCAACGTCGGCGCCTGGGCGCCCCACACCAACCTGTCCACCCTCCCCGCCTCGCCCGGCACGCGCGTCGACGGCTCGGCCTTCTGACCGCGGCGGGCGTCAGGGGGCCCTGGCCCCCGCGTCCGACCGGTCCTCCCGGCCCCGGAATTCCGCTTCCCGGGCCGGCCGTTCACGCGACGGAGGACCGACCGCCATGGTGGAGACGCTCACGCTGTACCGCCCCGTGGGCCTGAAGGAGGCGGAGCTCGTCGTGGCCGAGGGCTGCGCGGGCTTCCCTCCCAGGCTGCCGGACCAGCCCTTCTTCTACCCGGTGCTCGACGCGGACTACGCCCGCCAGATTGCCCGGGACTGGAACGCCCGGGACGCGGGCTCCGGCCACGTGGGCTTCGTCACCACCTTCGAGGTGCAGGCCCCCCTCGCCGCCCGCTACCCCGTGCGCACCGTGGGAGGGCGGCGGCACCAGGAGCTGTGGGTCCCCGCCGAGGAGCTGGCGGACTTCAACGCCCACCTGGTGGGCCCCATCCGCTTCACGGAGGTCTGGTACGGGCCCGGCTTCGAGGGCTTCGACACGCTCCCGGCCCTGCTGGAGGAGCTGCCACTCACCCTGGGGGTTGGGGACACGGACCTCCCCTTCGTCTCCCTGGTGAGGGACCTGCCGGACGCCGTGCTCGTCAACCTGCGGTGGTGGGAGCGCGTCCCCGCCCAGGTCCTGGGGCTGGACGAGGACCGCCGCGCCGTCGTGCTGGAGCGGCTGCGCGTGGCCTGGGCCCGGGTCAATCCCACCTGGCCCCTGCCCGCCGCGGCGCCGTAGCCCGGAGGGGCGGGGGGTGGGCGGCCACCCCCGCCCTCTCGGGAGCTCGGGCCCTTTTTCCGGCCCGTGCGCGAGAAACGGACTTCCCTTCGGGCCCCCGGACGACCGAGAAAATGGGCCCGTTGCGTATCCGGCTCGAGCATGCCGGACGGCGGGGCATGGGGCCTTCCGTCGACCCGCGTGGGGTCGGAGAGTTTTGTGCTGCCTGGCGAAGACCGCTCCGTCATGGAGGCGTTCCGGCGAGGAGACCCGGCGGTGCTGACCGCGGTGTACCGCGCGTACTCGTCCGAGGTCCTGCGCTACCTGTCCCGCCGCTTCGCAGTGGGCACGGACGCGGCGGGGCGCACGGTGGCGCTGTCCGCGCTGGACCTGGACGCCGCGCACCAGGAGACCTTCGTGCGCGCGTTCCGGCCGCCCATGCGCCAGGCCTACGACGGGGTGCGGCCCTACCTGGGCTTCCTGTTGACGGTGGCGCGCTCGACGGCCATCGACCTGATGCGGGCCTCCGGCCGGGTGGCGCGCGAGGCCATTCCCCTGGAGGAGGCGCCGGAGCTGGGCCGGCTGCCCAACGAGGGGCGCAGCCCGGAGGAGGAGGCGCTGGGCGCGGAGGTGCGCGCGCTGGTGCGGCGCTTCCTGGACGCGCTGCCGGAGGAGGCTCGCGCGCTGGCGCAGCTGCGGTTCATGGAGGGACTGTCCCAGGAGTCCGCGGCCGAGCGGCTCCGATTGACGCGGGGGGAAGTGCGCGTGCGCGAGCGGAGGCTGCGCACGCAGTTCACCGAACACCTGAGGTCCTCGGGCTGGCTGGAGACGGCCGCCGACACGGGCCGCCTGGCGCTGGGGGTGCTCCTGGCCACCCTGGCCCTGTGCCTCCTGCGGAGCATCCCATCATGAGGTGGTACGAGCGACACATCGACGCCGGCCTGACGCGCTGGTCCGAGGGGACGCTGTCCCCCGCCCAGTCCGCGCGCCTGCTGCGCCATGCCCACGTCTGCCACCGCTGCGGCCCCCGCTACGAGCGCTGGGCCCGGGCCCACCGCGCGCTGGAGGGCTCGCTGGACGCGCCCTCCTCCATGGAGCGCCACGCGTTGACGGAGGCCGGCCTCGCCGCGGCGCTCGAGGCGGCCGCGCCCGCGCCGGCCCCGGCCCGCGTCCCCTGGCTCACGGTGCTCGGCGGGGCGCTGGCCGCCGTCGTCCTCGCCCTGGTGCTGGCGCCCCGGCTGCCCCCCGACGAGTTCCGCGCGCGCGGCCTGGGGACACCGCCCCCGGGCGTGGCGCTGCGCGTCTTCTGCGCCGCCCCCGGCCTGCCCCTGCGCGAGCTGCATTCGGGCGAGGCCTGTCCCGCCGGAGCGATGATGGCCTTCGCGGCGGGGGGCAACGCGCCCTACACCCACGTCGCGGTGCAGGTGCGCGGCGCGGAGCGGCCCCAGGTGCTGGCCGGCGCGTTCCCGTTGATGGGGACGCCCGGGAAGGAGGCGCCGCTGGAGCTGACCGTGCCGCTGCCGGAGCACGGGGGTGAGGTGGAAGTGACCGCAGCTTTCGCCAGCAGCCCGTCCGCGGCGCTGGCGGCCGTGCGTGGAGCGGACGAGGGGGGGGCCGTGGTGCTCGAGCAGGCAGTGAGGGTAGAGGGAGTCCCATGAAAAGATTGGGAGTGCTCCTCGGGGTCGCCGCGCTGCTCGCCGCTCGCGACGCCTCGGCGGAAGCGCTGGTGCGCCGGGCCCTCGTCATCGCCCACAACGGCAGCGACGACCCGTCGCTGCCCTCGCTGCGCTTCGCGGACGACGACGGGGTGCTGTGGGCGGAGACGCTCCAGCGGCTGGGCGTGGAGACGACGCTGCTGGTGGATCCGGACGAGGCCACGCGCGCCAGCCAGCGGCCGGTGCTCGCGGGGGCCCGTCCGCCCACGCCGGACGAGGTGAGGCGCGAGGTGGCGCGGCTGCGCGCCGCCAGCCTCGCCGACGACGAGCTGGGCCGCGAGACGGACGTGCTCGTCATCTACGTGGGCCACGGCAACACGGACGAGGCGGGGCGCGCGTACTTCACGCTGGCCGGGGGGCGGCTGGACAAGGCGAGCCTCTACGCGGACGTGGTGGACCCGCTCGGCGCGGACTACGTGCACCTCATCGTCGACGCGTGCCGCGCGTCCGGCGTGGTGGGCAGCCGGGGCGGCGCGGCGGAGGCGGCGGTGCTCGCGGAGCTGCGCGGGATGCTCGCGCGCGAGCAGCTGGCCACGCGCCCCACCGTGGGCGCCCTCTTCGCGGAGAGCGAGGACGGCGAGACGCATGAATGGTCCCGCATCCGCGCGGGCGTCTTCAGCCACGTGGCGCGCTCGGGGTTGCTGGGCGCGGCGGACATCAACGGCGACGGCCTGGTGGAGTACAGCGAGCTGGGGGCCTTCGTGTCCGCCTCGCTCCAGGGCGTCAAGGGCCTGCCGGCGCGGCTGAGCATCCACGCCTTCGCGCCCACCCGTTCGCCGCGCCGCGCGCTCGTGGGCCCCGCGCCCGCCGGGCCCAGCCTCACGCTGACCACCGGCTTCGGCCACTCGCGCGTGTCCGTGGAGGACGCGGACGGGCGGCGGCTGGCGGACGTGCGGCGCTCGGAGGAACAGTACGTGCTGCTGCGGCTGCCCGAGCGCGAGGAGTACTGGGTCCGCACGCCCACCACCGAGACCCGCGTCACGCTGGCGGAGCTGGGCGGCGGCGGGCCGGGCATGACGCCCCGCGAGTTGCAGGAGCGTGGCCCCGCGGAGGAGGCGCTGCGCCGGGGCCTGTTCGCCGTGCCCCTGGACAAGGACTTCTACGACCAGTACGTGGCCACCTCCGGCCTGGTGCCGGTGGACCTGTCGCGCGCCTTCCCGCCGACGCCCGGCGGCCCCCGGCCCTTCCACCTGGGCCCCCCCACCTCCGGCCCCGCGTGGGAGGTGGGCGTGCTGGGCCACGCCGCGCCGCTGGGGCTCGACGGCCTGTCCACGGGCCTGAGCCTGTCCTGGCGCGGCGCGGAGCTGGAGTCGCTGCCGCTCTACTACGGCGCTCGCGCCGCCTACTCGTTGATGCCGGTGTCGTTCCAGGGCATCCGCCTGCACCGCGTCACGGTGCAGGGGCTGCTGGGCACGCGCGGCGTGGCGGGCACCCCGCTGTTCGCGGAGGTGGGCGTGGGCTGGGGCCTGCTGGGCGTGGCGGCGCGTGACGCGCGCATGGGGGACCCCACGCTGTGGACGACCCACGCGGCCGCGGGCGTGGAGGGACGGTTGCTGGGGCTGCGCATGAGGCTGGCCGCCACCCTGGCCGGGGACCGCGTCACGCTGGATGGGGACGACCGGTGGGACCGGATGTTCGGCTTCGAGCTGGCCTTCCGGCGCTGACGCGCCATCCACCTCGGGCGGGCCGCCCTGAGAGAGACTTCGTGATGCGACGGTTCTGGATGACGGTGCTCGTGCTCGCCACGACGGGCTGCGGCGATATCGACCTGGAGCAGCTCGTCCGGCAGCACCCGGCCCTCACCCGCATCCAGGTGGAGCCGCCGGGCGCGCACTGCGAGCATGGCGGACAGGCCGTCCACTCCGGCCTCGACCTGGACGACGACGGCACGCTGTCCGACGAGGAGGTGAAGCGGACCGAGTTCCTCTGCGCCGCCGCGCCGCGGCCCATCCTCGTCGACACCCGCACCGTCGCGCCCGGGCTGACGTGTCCCCTGGGCGGCGCGGTGCTCCGCGCCGGCCTGGACACCGACGGTGACGGCGTCCTGTCCGACCTGGAGACCGCCCGCGAGCTGACCTCGTGCCGGAAGGCGGAGGACGTGCGCTATCGCCTGACGGCCCTCGACACGACCTCCAGCGCGTGCGCGCCGTGGGGGACCCGCGTGGAGGCGGGGCCGGACCTGGACGGCGATGGGCTGCTCGGCGACGGCGAGCTGCGCACGGAGACCGTCATCTGCGTCAGGTCGGACCTCGCCCGCGTGCGCTTGCAGGCGGAGCCCGGGGGCGCGCGCTGTCCGGCGGGAGGGACCCGCGTGGACGTGGGCACCGACGCGGACGCGGACGGCATCTTCGAGGACGGCGAGGTCACCGCGCGGACGTTCGTATGCCAGCCGCTGCACACCTATGTCGGCGACTACCATGTCCGGGACGCCACCGACCTCGTGCTGCTCCAGAGCCTCTCCCACATCCAGGGCGCGCTGCGCATCCACGCCACGGCGCTGACGGAGGTGGTGGCGCCCTCCCTCATGGTGGTGCAGGGGGAGCTCTCCCTCCAGGCCAACGAAGCCCTCACCCGCGTGGAGCTGCCGGGCCTGCGCTTCGTGGCGGGCGACGTCAACCTCCTCCAGAACGGGAAGCTGGAGACGCTCGTGCTCGGCGACGCGCCCCTGGGCCCGCTGTGGGTGGGCGGCTCGCTGTGGCTCTACGCGAGCGACAGCCTCACCACGCTGGCGGGCCTCAACGGCGTGATTCCGCGCGGCGACCTCCAGGTGGAGGACAACGCCCTCTTGGAGGACGGGGGCGCGTTCACGCGCATCACCGCGCTGCCCGGCGACCTGCGCTTCATGGGCAACCCCCGGCTGGCGTCGCTGCCCTTGCCCCAGCTGAGGTCCGTGGGAGGCACCGTGAGCATCACCCGCAACGACGCGCTGACGAGCCTGTCCGGCACGCGGCTCGAGGAGGTGGGGGCGCACGTGGTCATCGCGGGCAACGCCGGGCTGACGGACCTGACCGGCATGCCGGAGCTCGGCCGCGTCCACGGCACGCTGTCCATCTTCGAGAACCCGAGGCTGACCACCACGCGGGGGTTGAGCGGCCTGCGGCGCGTGGGCGGGCTCGAGTTCGCCAGGAACGACGCCCTGGAGGAAGTGGGCGAAGGCCTGTCGGCCCTGGAGGCCGTGAGCGGCGAGCTCCGGTTCCAGGAGAACGCGGCGCTGACGCACCTGGGGCGCTTCGCCTTCCTGTCGACCGTGGAGGGCCTCGAGCTCGTCTCCAACCCCCTCTTGACGGATGTCTCCGGGCTGGAGCGTGTGACGGAGCTGCGCTTCCTGGTGGTGCAGACCCACGAGCGCCTCCAGGGCCTCGAGGGGCTCGGACACCTGCGCTCCCTGTGGACGCTCAACATCCGGGGCAACACGGGGCTGACGCACCTGGGGCTGGAGGGCCTCCAGACGGTCACCGACAACTTCTACATCACCCACAACCGCGCGCTGCCCACGTGCCTGGCGCGGGAGCTGGCCACGCGCGTCTACACCGCCTTGGCGCCAGACCTCGAGGGCAACGACGACGCGGCCACCTGCCCTCCACCGCCCCCACCGGATTCATCGCCTTGAACCCACGACGAGCACGTTTCCCGATGCGAAGGACCTGGTTGGTCACCCTGCTGCTCGGGCTGACGGCGTGCGACGCCATCCAGCTGGGAGACCTCCTGAAGGGCTCGCCGCTCGCGCGCATCGAGCCCGAACCCGCGGGGGAGCATTGCCCCCTGGGTGGCAGGGCGGTACACGTCGGCTCGGATGTCGACGGCGACGGGGTGCTCGACGACGCGGAGGTGACGAGCACGCAGTACACCTGCGACACCGCCAGCGCGGACGTGCTGGTCGTCATCGAAGCCGTGGGCGCCGGCGAGAAATGCGCGCGGGGCGGGCAGGTCTCCCGGGCGGGTCGCGACGTGAATGGCGACAAGCTGCTGGACGCCACCGAGGTCCTGCGCGAGGTCTACGCCTGCGCGCCCGAAATCGCGCATCCCGTCATCACCCAGGTCCGCGAGGGCCTGGCGCCCGGGACGAACTGCAGCGGCACCGCCACCCTGGTGGACGCGGGCCACGACCTGGACGGTGACGGACAGCTCTCCGTCATCGAGCGGCGCACCACCCTCGCCCTGTGCTTCGGCCCGGCCAGCCACATCGTGCTGGAGTTGTACCCGCAGGAGGTCGCGCCCGACTGCCCGGGCGGAGGCACGCGCATCATCGCCTCGCTGGACCTGAATGGTAACGGGCAGATCGACCTGAACGAGCCCCAGGGCTACGACTACGTCTGCGACGAGCACCACACGTTCGACGGCAGCTACTACGCCCATGACGACGTGGACCTCGGGGCGCTCCAGGGGGTCTCCCACATCCGCGGCTCGCTCATCGTCAAGCACGCGCGGGCCTCGCTCACCGCGCTGGACCTGCCCGCCCTGGAAGGCATCGACGGCGACCTCGTCATCGCGAACGACGACGGCCTGACGCGCGTGAGCATTCCCCGCCTCCTCGCCGTGGGGGGCGACCTGGACGTCGAGTCCAACGGCATGCTGGCGGACGTGGCGCTGGGCGGAGCGCAGAACCTGGCGCTGTGGGTGGGCGGGAGCCTGACCCTCACCAACAACGCGCGGCTGGAGGGGCTCGACGGCTTCGCCTACGTCGCCCCTCGCAAGAACATCTTCCTCCGCGCCAACGCGACGCTGGCCCACCCCGAGGGCAAGCCCGGGCTCCCGTACGTCACGCAGCTTTCGGGACAGCTCGTGGTCGCCAACAACGGGAAGCTGGAGCAGCTCCCCCTGCCCAACCTCGCGCACGTGGCGGGCCCCGTCCTCATCGAGGCCAACGACGCCCTGCGGTCCGCGGTGGGGACGCAACTGCGGAGCGTGGGGGGCGACCTCACCCTCCAGCGCAACGCCAGGCTGGAGTCGCTCGGGGGGCTGGGGAAGCTCACGAGCGTCGACGGCAAGCTCACCCTCCACTCCAACACCGCGCTGACCAGCATGGCGGGCCTGGACGTCCTGCACCACGTGGGCGACCTGCAGGTGAGCGCCCATCCGAACCTCGCCCATGTCGGAGACCTGGAGGCGCTCCAAGTCGTAGACGGGGACATCACGTTCACGGACAACCCCCAGGCGCGCTCCGTGCGCGGGCTGTCCCTGCTCACCCGGGTCGGCCACCTCGACATCACGGGCCACGAATCCCTCGCGTCGCTGACCGGCCTGGCGAACCTCGCCCAGGCGCGCGCGGTGACCGTGTCGGCCACCCGTGTGCTCACGACGCTCTCCGACCTGGAGGCCCTGAAGGACGTCGGGAGCCTCACCCTGGAGCGGAACGCGGAGCTGGGGCAGGTGGACCTCCCCGCGCTGGAGAACGTCACCGAGGACTTCATCGTCCGCGACAACCCGCGGCTGGCCACGTGCCAGGCCAACCAGGTCGCGAACCTCGTCTTCAAGGGCCCCGAGAAGGCCCGCGTCATCGAAGGAAACAACGACGCGGCCAGCTGTCCCTGAGGCGCGTCTTGCGAACCGTGGGGCCACGAACAGGAGTCATGTCATGCGCTGGACCTGGGGACTGCTGCTGCTGGGGGGCCTGACGGGCTGCGACGCCATCACGCTGGAGCAGCTCGGCCCGAAGACCGTCACCCGCACGACGGCGGTGCCGGCCGGGGCGACGTGCGAGTACGGCGGCAGCAAGCTCGAGTCGGGGCAGGACTGGAACCGGGATGGCGTGCTCGGCGACGCGGAGGTCGGCGCGACCGAATATCTGTGCGACGAGCCACCGCCTCCGGTCGTGGTGCGCAGGCGGCCCGAGCCCCCGGGCGGGCACTGCGAGCTGGGCGGGACGGCGGTCCAGTCCGGCCATGACGCCAACGGGAATGGAGACCTGGACGACGGGGAGGTGCTCACCACCGAGTACGTCTGCGCGCAGCCACCGCCCGACGTGCTCGTGACGTACGCACAGCTCCCGCCCGGGGAGACGTGTCCCCAGGGCGGGCAGACCATCCGCGCGGGGACGGACGAAGATGGCGACGGCGCGCTGTCCCCGGGCGAGGTCGACCGCGAAATCAACGCCTGCATGGAGAAGGCGCCCTTCCTCATGCGGGCCTACGCCCCCTGGCCGCAGTACGGCTCCTGCGTCAACGGCACCCAGATGCTCGTGCAGGCGGGCGTCGACCTCGACGAGGACCGCGCGCTCGACCCCGACGAGGTGCGCGCGTCCCGCTACCTCTGCGGTCAGGCGTCGAAGATCCGCTTCGCGTGGAAGACCACGACCGCGAGCGAGCACTGCTCCACCGAGGGCTTCTCCGTCGACGCCTGGGTGGACGAGAACGGCGACGAGCAGATGGCCCAGGGGGAGCCGCAGATCGCCCTGCACGTCTGCCGCGGTTCGACCCTCTATGACGGCGTCTACGTGGTGCGCGGGCCCGCGGACCTGGCGGCCCTGCGGTCCATCACCCACCTGCGCGGCACGCTCGTCGTCAACAGCCCGGACATGGAGAAGCTCGACCTGCCGTCACTCTGGTCCATCGACGGAAGCTTGAGCATCATCCGCAGCCCCTACCTCACCTCCGTCGCGCTCCCCGCCCTGCGCTACGTGGGAGAGGACGTGGAGGTCTTCACCAATGAAACGCTGAAGGACCTGAACCTCGGCTCCCACGGACCGACGCCCAGCCACCCCGTCTGGGTCGGCGGCAAGGTGAAGCTGAGCGACAACGCCGCGCTGACGTCCTTGACGGGCGTCACGGGGCTGGCGCCCCAGAAGAGCTTCATCCTCACGGAGAACGCCTCGCTCGAGGCGAGCATCGGCCTGCCCTACCTCGAGTCCCTGTCGGAGGAGCTCGTCGTGGGGGCCAACCCCAAGCTCCTCTACCTGGGCTTCATGGCCCTCGAGTCCGTCGGAGGTCCGGCGAGGGTCTACGACAACGACTCGCTCACCAGCCTGTTCGGGCTGCGCACGCTGCGCACCGTCGGCACGGAGCTCTACATCATCGGCAACGACGCCCTCGAGGACACCTCCGGCCTGGAGGCGCTGACGCAGGTCGGAGGGAACTTCTGGGTCCAGGAGAACGCGGCCCTGCGGTCGCTCGCGCTCCCCTCGCTGCGGGGCTTCCAGGACCTGCTCGTCGAGGACAACCCCCAGCTCGAGTCGATGGGCCCGCTCCCCTCGCTGTCCAACCCGTTCCGAGAGCTGCGCATCGCTCGCAACGCGAAGCTGACCCGCGTGACGCAGGCGCCCGGCCTCCAGGTGGCTGGCACGCTGACCATCGCCCGAAACCCCCTCCTCACCGACCTGTCGGCCTTCGAGAACGTCACGCGGGCGTCCCACGTGGAGCTCGATCAGAACGACGCCCTGCCCAGCCTCTCCGGCTTCAAGGGCCTGCGCGAGGCGGGCTGGTTCAAGGTGATACTGCACGACGGGCTGCGGACGCTCGACATGGGCGAGCGGCTCCGGGTCACCGCGGAGTTCAACGTCTCCTACAACCCCCGGCTCCCCACCTGCGCGGTCGACGCGCTCGCGGACGCGGCCTTCACGGGCGACCCCGACGCGCGCTTCGTCGAGGGCAACGACGACACGGCCACCTGCTCGCCGTAGCGGGACTGGCCGCCCGGGGGACGGCCGGCCCGGGGAGCGGCGTCCCGCCCGTCCAGGACACACGGGCCGGCGGATGCGTTTCCTCCTGGAGGAGGGTAGCGCATGGCCAAGCCCGTCATCCTCGCGGTGGACGACGACACGGAGGTGCTGCGCGCCGTGGAGCGCGACCTGCGGCGCAAGTATGGCCGGGACTACCGGGTGCTGAGCGCGGACCGGGGCGAGGCCGCGCTGGAGACGGTGCGCCAGCTGCGCCTGCGCGGTGACCCGGTGGCGCTGTTCCTGGTGGACCAGCGCATGCCCGGCATGTCCGGCGTGGAGTTCCTCGAACGGGCCAAGGGGCTCTACGACGAGGCCCGCCGCGTGCTGCTCACCGCCTACGCGGACACGCAGGCCGCCATCCACGCCATCAACGAGGTGCGGCTGGACCACTACCTGCTCAAGCCGTGGGAGCCCCCCGAGGAGCGCCTCTACCCGGTGCTGACGGACCTGCTCGACGAGTGGTGGGCCCACCATCCCCCCTCCTTCGAGGGCATCCGCGTGCTGGGCAACCGCTGGTCGCCCCGCTCGCACGCGCTGCGCGACTTCCTGGGCAGCAACCAGGTGCCATACCAGTGGCTCGACGTGGAGGTGAGCGACGAGGGCCGGCTCCTGTTCGCGCAGGCCGGGGGCGCCGCGGTGGAGAAGCTGCCCCTGGTCCTCTTCCCGGACGGCACCCGGATGATGGCGCCCGCCCCCGTGGAGCTGGCCGAGCGCATCGGCCTGAAGGTCCGCGCCACCAAGCCCTTCTACGACCTGGTCATCATCGGCGGTGGTCCCGCGGGGCTCGCCGCCGCGGTGTATGGCGCGTCCGAGGGGCTGAGCACCGTCATGGTGGAGCGCAGCGCGCCGGGCGGACAGGCGGGCACCAGCTCGCGCATCGAGAACTACCTGGGCTTCCCCGCGGGGCTGAGCGGCGCGGACCTGGCGCGCCGGGCGGTGACGCAGGCGGCGCGCTTCGGCGTCGAAATCCTCACGCCCCAGGAGGTGAGCGCCGTGCGGGTGGCGGACCCCTACCGCATCGTGAAGCTGGGCGACGGCACGGAGCTGAGCTGTCACGCGCTGCTGGTCGCCACCGGCGTGCAATGGCGGAGGCTGGCCACGCCCGGCATGGAGGCGCTGTCCGGCGCGGGCGTCTACTACGGCGCGGCGCGCACGGAGGCGGTGTCCTGCAAGGACGAGGAGGTCTTCATCGTCGGCGGCGCCAACTCCGCGGGACAGGCCGCGCTCTACTTCTCCCAGTTCGCGCGGAAGGTGACGCTCGTGGTGCGCGGGGACTCGCTGGAGCGGGGCATGTCCCACTACCTGGTGGAGCAGGTGCGCGCGCTGTCCAACGTGACGGTGCTCCTGAACACGGAGGTGACGCGGGTGGAGGGCAACGGCCACCTGGAGCGCGTCACGCTGCGCACGCGCGACGAACAGGAGCGCACGCTGCCCGCCTCGGCCCTGTTCATCATGATTGGCGCCGAGCCGTGCACCGACTGGCTGGACGGCGTGGTGGCGCGGGACGAGCGGGGCTACGTGCTCACCGGGCCGGACCTGATGCCGGGCGGCCAGCGCCCCAAGGGGTGGAAGCCGGACCGCGAGCCCTTCCTCCTGGAGACGAGCGTGCCGGGCATCTTCGCCGCGGGCGACGTGCGCCACGCCTCCATCAAGCGCGTGGCGTCCGGAGTGGGCGAGGGCTCCATCGCCATCTCCTTCATCCACCAATACCTGAGCGAGGTGTGACGTGTCCGGGGATGACAAGGACCCGAAGGAGCGGCTCCAGTGCGTGCAGGGCACCCTGCTGCGCCAGGAGAAGCTCGCGGCGCTGGGCCGCCACGCGGCGGGGCTGGCGCACGAGATGAACAACCCGGCCTCCGCGGGGCGGCGCGCCAGCGAGCAGCTGGCCCAGGCCATGGACGCGGCGGAGGACCTGTCGCTGGCGCTGGACCGGTGGAAGCCGACTGTGGAGCAGCGCCAGCTGCTCCTGCGCGTCTGCCGGCAGAGCCAGGGCCGGGGCGCGACGCGGGACATGGACCCGCTCTCCCGGGGCGACGCCGAGGACGCGCTCGCCTCCTGGCTGGACGCGCGCGGGCTGGCCAGCGCCTGGGACGTGGCCCCCACGCTGCTGGACGCGGCCATCGGCGTCGAGCAGCTCGAGCCGGTCGCCGGCCTCTTCGCCCCGGAGGCCCTGCCGGACGCGCTCGCGTGGCTGGAGGCCCTGGTGCGCGCCCGCGCGCTGCTGGCGGAGGTGCGGCAGAGCACCACGCGGCTGGCGGATCTGGCGGGCGCGGTGAAGTCGTACACGCACGCGGGCAAGGAGCACCCGGAGCCGGTGGACGTGCACGAGGGGCTGGAGAACACGCTGCTCCTGCTCAACTACAAGCTCAAGCACGGCGTGGAGGTGAAGCGCGAATACGACCGGGGCCTGCCCCGCGTCCAGGCGCTGCCCGGCGGCCTCAACCACGTGTGGACCAACCTCATCGACAACGCCATCGACGCGATGGACGGCAAGGGCCACCTCACCGTGCGCACCGCGCGGGACGGAGGCTCGCTGCTGGTGGAGATGGTGGACGACGGGCCCGGCATCCCCCCGGAGCTGCTGTCGCGCATCTGGGAGCCCTTCTTCACCACCAAGCCCATGGGCCACGGCACGGGCCTGGGCCTGGACATCACCCACCGCATCGTCGTGGACCTGCATCACGGCGACGTGCGCGTGGACTCGCGCCCCGGCCACACGTCCTTCCAGGTGCGCCTGCCCCTGGAGACATCCGCCGCGGCCTGACTCACGCGCCGCGCAGCGCCTCCGGTTCGGGGCGCGCGCGCGCGACGTGGGGACGCGGACGCGCCGGGCCTGGGACGAAGGCGTCCGTCCCGAGCTCCAGCGGCAGGCGCACCTGGAAGCACGTCTCCCCTGGCTTCGAGGTGACGCTCAGCTCGCCCTTGTGCAGCAGGGACACCACGCGGTGGGTGATGCTGAGCCCCAGGCCCGTGCCCTCGCCCACGCCCTTGGTGGTGAAGAACGGGTCGAAGATGCGCGGCAGCACGTCCTCCGGGATGCCCGGGCCGTCGTCCCAGACCTCCACCACCACCTGGTCGCAGTCGCGCCGCGTGCGCAGCCGCAGCGTGCCGCCGCCGTGCTCCTTGATGGCGTCCGCCGCGTTCTCGATGAGGCTGGTCCACACCTGGTTCAGCTCCGTGCCGTACGCGGTGATGGGCGGCAGGCTCCGGTCGTAGTCCCGCTCCACGCTCACCCCGCGCAGCCGGTGCGCCAGCACCGCGAGCGTGCTCTCCAGCCCCTCGTGCACGTCCACGCGCTGCAGCGGCGCCTCGTCCAGGTACGTGTACGCGCGGGCGGAGTTCACCAGCGACGCGATGCGCCCGCCCGCCTGCCCCACCTCCTCCAACAACCGGGAGATGCCGCGCGTGGCGGCCACCCAGCGCAGCGTCCCCTTGAGCACCTCGCCCGTCAGGGAGTCCAGCTCCGCCTCCAGCCGCGCGAGCGGCAGGCCGCTCTCCACCAGGTCCGGCGCCAGCACCCACGCGTCCTCCACGCCCCGCTGCTCCAGCCACCGCGCCAGCGCGTCCTCCGCGTCCCCCCGGTCCAGCGGGGCGCTCGGCGTCGGCTCCGGCGCCAGGCCCGCCTCCAGCGCGCGCACCTTGGGGGCGGACATGGCGCGACAGTCGAGCGACAGCGCCAGCGCGGGCAGCTCGCGCAGCCGCGCCGCCAGCTCGCGCACGCCGCGCATCACCGCCGACACCGGGTTGTTCAGCTCGTGCGCCAGTCCCGCCGCCAGGGTGCCGAGCGAGGCCAGCTTCTCCTGCTGGAGCGAGATGGACTGGAGCATCCGGCTGCGCTCGGCCATCTTCCCCAGGATCTCCCGGTTGGCCGTGGGGCACTCCGCCAGCATCCGCCAGAAGGCGTGCGTCGTCAGGCGCATCAGCCGGCAGCGCGTCAGCGCCCGGCTGCTCGCGAGCAACGACTGCCCCAGCAGCAGCGGCACCTCGCCGAAGAACTCGCCCGTGTGGAACACGGTGACGAGCGTGTCCACGCCGGCCACCCGCTTGGTGACGCGCAGCTCGCCCTCCAGGATGACGTGGAACGACGCGGGGTCGCCCTCCTGGCCCAGCCACTCGCCCGGCGCCAGTTCGAGGAAGGCGGACTCGCCACGCAGCCACCGCGCCTCGTCCTCGTCCACGTCCGCGAAGAGAGGGACGGCGCGCAGCGCTTCCAATGAAACGGTGGGTGCGGCGAGCGACACCATGCGGGCGGCCCTTCCTGCCAGGGGGTTCAACCTAAGTTGCGCCCCGAGCGCGCGCGCCGCTCACCCCGCGTGCTCCACCGTCCGCCGTGCGGCCCGCCGACGGAGGGCCCGTCATGGACACCGCGCGACGGAGGCTGGCCAATGCGCGCCACGGGGCCCTACAGTGCCGCCCTCCGTCGAGGTTCCATGTCCGTTCCCAGTCCCGTGGCGACCGAGACCGCGGTCGCCCCACCGCCCGCTCCCCCGCCCGCCTCTCCCGCCCTCGTCGACGCCCAGCGCGCGGGACGCATCGCGCGGGGCGTGGCCGCGCTGGGCGGGCTGGGCTGGTTCCTGGCGTTCCTCGGCGGCGCGCGCGTGGTGCCCCCGACGAACATCGAGTGGATGATGCGCGACGACTGGGCGGGCCACCTCTTCGGCTGGCTCTTCTATCGCAACGCGCCGTGGGGCCTGCCGTTGACGCTCACGCCCAACCACTTCCGGCCCTACGGCACCACCGTCGCGCTGAACGACGGCAACCCGCTGTGGGCGGTGGTGCTCAAGCCCTTCGAGGGGCTGTTGCCCGCGGACTTCCAGTACACGGGCCTGTGGCTGGCGCTGTGCTTCGCGCTGATGGGCTGGTTCGGCGCGCGGCTGGTGGAGTGCGTGTCCTCGCGCCCCGTGCACCAGGCGCTGGGGGGCCTGCTGTTCGCCCTGTCCCCGCCGCTCGTCGCGCGCTTCCTCCACCCCACGCTGTGCGCGCACTGGCTGGTGGTGGCGATGCTGTGGCTCAACCTGCGCGCCCTCCCCGACCGGGACGCGGCGAGGCGCGCGGTGCTGCTGGCCCTGCTCTTCAACGCGCTGGGCTCCGGCACCCACCCCTACCTCGTGGCCATGCTGGTGCCGCTGGCGCTGGCGCTGCTGACGCGGCTGGCGTTGGAGCGGGTGCTTTCCTGGTGGGAGGCGCTCGCCGCCGCCGCGGCCGTGCTCGCCGTGGACCTGCTGCTGTTCGCGGCGCTGGGCTACTTCCACGGCGCGTCGCTGGGCGCGGAGGGCTTCGGCGACTTCGCCGCGGACCTGAGCACGTTGTTCAACTCGCAGGGCTGGTCGCGCCACGTGCCCGGCCTGCCCGCCACGTGGCGTCAGCACGAGGGCTTCGGCTTCCTGGGCGTGGGCGTGCTGGGGCTGTGGGCCGCGGGGCTCGTCGCCGCCGCGCCGCGCCTGCTCCGGCGGTGGGACGTCCCCTGGCGCAAGGCGCTGCCCCTGGGCGTGGTGGTGGCGGGCATGGCGGTGTACGCGCTGTCCTGGCGCGTGGCGTGGAAGACGGAGCAGGTGCTCGACCTGGGCTGGCTCTACGCCTCCGTCCCCCGGCTCACCTCCGCGTTCCGGGCCTCGGGACGCTTCATCTGGCCGTTGACGTACCTGCTGATGCTGGGCGCGGTGGGGCTGTGGGCATGGCGCTGGCGCGCGCGCCCGTGGGTGGTCACGGCGGCGCTGGTGGTGGCGGTGGGCGCGAGCGCGGCCGACCTGCGCACCGAGAAGAGCGCCCTGCTCCTCCCCACGCACCTGCGCCGGCTCCAGGCGCCGGAGTGGGCCCGGCTGGAGGAGGGCGGCTATCGGAACCTCGTGCTCTTCCCGCCCCACATCCAGTGGGTCTGCCCCTACGACGAGCAGCTCGTCAACACGCTGAGCTACTTCGCCTACCGTCACCGCCTCACCTTCAACAGCGGCAACGCGTCACGCCTGCCCCCCACCGTGTCGCAGGACTGCCACATGACGATGCGGCCGGGCGGCCTGGAGCGCGACACCGTCTACGTGGTGGCGGCCCGGGAGCTGCCCGGCTTCCTGGCCGCCGGGGCCCGCTGCGGCGTGCTGGAGGGCCTGCCCGTGTGCGTCGACGGCCAGCGCGCGGACGGCTTCGCCCAGGCCCTGGACCAGCGCCCCCTGAGGTAGGGCGGGCGTCGACGCGCCGGACGCTTTCCGACCCCGGAGACGACGTGGGGATGGACACCCTTCCCCCCGGACAGGCAGCATCCGAGCGACATGGGTCGCGAGGACATCGTCACAGCGCTGCGCCGGATTCCCCTGTTCGCCCGGCTGGGCGACGAGCAGCTCCAATGGATGGCCAGCCATGGCCGTCAGCTGCGCTTCCCTCCGGGCTCGCGCGTCGCCCTCCAGGGTGACCCGGCGGATGGCCTGTCCGTCATCCTCGAGGGCCGCACGGTGTGGACGCGCCGCGTGGGCAACCAGGACGCGCACGCCGACACGCTGGAGACGGGCGACGTCTTCGGCGAGGTCATCCTCTTCCTCAACGCCCCCTACCCCACCACCGGCCATGCCCAGACGGAGGTGTGCCTGCTGCGGCTGGAGCCCGCGGCCTTCTGGGAGCTCCTGCGCCTGGCCCCCTCGCTGGGGCGCGGGCTGATGGAGGTGGCCAGCGCCCGCACCCAGCCGCAGGAGGTCGTGTCCACGCAGCAGCCCTCCCCCGCGACACCGGGACAGATGGTCGCGGGGCTGGCCCCCGAGCTGGGCAACCCGTCCTCGTCCGCCCACCGCAGCGCGACGCGCCTGCGGGACACGCTGCGGCTGGTCTCCGCGCGGGCCATGGCCCTGGGGCAGCACGGCCTGTCCACCGCCCAGCGCAGCGCGCTGCTGGCGCTGCCCGTGGAGGCCGCCGAGCGTGGACGGGCCACGCCCGCCCTGGCGCCGCTGGAGCGCAACCGGCGCGAGGAGGAGGTCGGCTCCTGGCTGGAGCAGCGCGGGATGATGGACGCGTGGGACGTGGCGCCCGCGCTCGTCGCCTCCGGGCTGGACGTGTCGTGGCTGGAGTCGGTGCAGACGCGCGTGGGCGAGGCCCTGCTGCGCGACACCCTCTCCTGGCTGGTGTCCGCCGTGAGCGGCGACGTGCTGCTGGCGGAGGTCGAGCGGGGCACGGCCCGCGTGTCCGCGCTGGTGGAGGGCGTGAAGGCCTACAGCTTCCTGGACGCGCGCCCCACCGCGCCGCTGGACGTGCACGACAGCCTGGAGCGCGCGCTCGCGGAGCTGGGCCACCGGCTGGCGGGCGGAAGCGTCACGGTGGAGCGCGAGTACGACCGCGCGGTGCCCTCCGTCCCGGCGGAGGCCGGCGCGCTCGACGAGGCCCTCACGCAGCTGGTGCTCAACGCGCTGGAGTCGCTGGGCGAGCGCGGCGGCGCGCTGCGGCTGCGCACGCGGAGGGAGGAGCGGCACGTGGTGGTGGAGGTGGAGGACGACGGGCCGGGCATCCCGCGAGACCTGATGCCCCGCATCTTCGAGCCCTTCTTCAGCACCCGGCCCCACGCCGCGGGGCTGGGGTTGGACATCAGCCGCCGCATCATCGAGCGTCATGGCGGCGACATCCGCGTGCTGTCGGAGCCCGGCCGCACGCGGGTGCAGGTGCGCCTGCCCGCCTGAGGGGACGGCGCCTGTGTCCGGCGCCTCACGCACGCGGCATCCACCGTCGGACGGAAGGGCCACGCCGTGCGTCGCCCCGGACATGTGCCCGCCGGTCCGCTGGTCCGCGCGCTCGCGTGCGGGTGGAGTGGCTCCCAGCATCAGGAGGAGCTTCCACATGCCCGGCGAAATCCAGGGGGCCTGGTTCAAGGCCATCATCGGCTCGATGACGGCGGCGTCATCCCGCTTCCCCCAGCACCAACGCACCATCAACACCATGCGCGACGACCAGTGGTACGCATGGGACGACTACGTCCGCATGCTGGAGGAGCTGCACGCGGTGCTGGGCGACCGCGCGGTGGAGGCCATCGCCCAGCGCTCGGCCATGCGCACCCTGCCGCTGGCGCGCTCGCTGGGCTTCGACACGGTGGAGAAGGTCTTCGGCGACTTCGGCGCGCTGATGCGGGCGCTCGTGCGCAACCTCCCCGACACCGACCATGCCCGCACCGTGGCCTTCATGCCGCTGGCCGCGGAGCTGGAGAGCCACTCGCGGCTGCCCGCGTCGTTGATGCTGGGCACCTTCCGGGGCTTCCTCATGGGCTTCGGGAAGATCGTCACCGAGGCGAAGGTCACCACCCGCCACGGGGCCCAGCGCTTCTCGCTCAAGTGGATGTGAGCCCGCGCCCGCGCGAGGGAGCGGGCGCCACGCCGCGCGCACGCCCTCCGGGGAGACGGACCGTGGCCGGGCGCTGGCGCGACGCGTCGGGTGAATAGCTTCGAGGCAGACCGGGCTCCGGATGACCCGGGCCGAGGCTTCCCCGAAGGAGCGCCCGCATGTCCACCATCGACAAGCACGAGGTCGGCACACCCACCTGGATGGACCTGATGACGCTGGACCTGGACAAGGCCCGCGCGTTCTACGGCGACCTGTTCGGCTGGACGTTCGACATCGGACCGAAGGAGGCGGGGTACTACACCCTCTGCCAGCTCGGGGGGCGCCCCGTCGCGGGGCTGGGGCTGAAACCGCCGGACCAGCCGAGGTTCGCGGTGTGGAACCTCTACTTCGAGGTGGACGACGTGGACGCGGCCTGCGCGCGCGCGGAGAAGCTGGGCGGCAAGGTGGTGATGCGGCCCCGCGACGTCCCGGAATCCCACCGCATCGCCTTCTGCGTGGACCCCACCGGCGCCACCTTCGGGCTGTGGCAGTCGCGCCAGCACACGGGCGCCCAGGCGGTGGGGGAGCCCGGCGCCATGGTGTGGCACGAGGTGCTCACCCGCGACGCGACACGCGACAGGGCGTTCTACACGGCGCTGCTCGGCTTGAATGACGAGAAGGTGGAGGACGTGGGCGTGGACTACTGGGCCTTGAACAAGGGCCGGGACGTCGTCGCCGGGGTGCTTCAGATGGACGCCTCGTGGCCCCGGGACATCCCCGCCAACTGGATGAACTACTTCGCCGTGGAGGACACCGACGCGGCGGCGAAGCGGGTCACCGAGCTGGGGGGCGAGGTGAAGCAGCCTCCCACGGATTCTCCCTACGGGCGCTTCAGCGTGGTGAGCGACTCGCAGGGGGGCGTCTTCACCCTCATCAAGCCGATGCCCCCCTCCTGAGGCCCCGGGCGCGGGCGCCTCCATTTTCGCCGGGAGAGGCGCCCACTAAAGTGCAGGGAGAATGTCGTCCGCCCTTGCTGGCAGCGCCCGCGCCTCCCGTCCCGTCGAGCCCTGGCTCGAGGAGCTCGACCTCCTCGTCCGGGCCCGCTATCCGCTGCTGTACCTGCTCACCTGGGAGGAGCACCGGGTGGACGCGGTGCTGGCGGAGCTGGCGCGCGCGCACGGCAAGGCGCTGTTCCACTGGTCCATCACCCGGGGCCTGCGCCACGTGGGCAACACGCGGGGGCCGGTGCTGCCCGAGGACACCCGCAACCCGCTGGAGGCGCTGGCCGCCATCGAGAAGCTGGGGGAGCCCGCCCTCGTCGTGCTGAAGGACTTCCATCCATACCTGGAGGAGAAGTCCGTGGTGCGGGCGCTGCGGGAGCTGGCGCACTTCCTCAAGAGCAGCTTCACCACCGTCGTCCTCCTGTCCCCCTCGCTGCTCATCCCCGTGGAGCTGGAAAAGGAGGTGTCCGTCATCGACGTGCCCATGCCCGGGTACGGCGACCTGATGAGCCTCCTGAAGGAAATCGTCGCGGTGGTGCGCCGCACCAACAAGGCCACCATCGAGCTGACGCGCGAGCACGCCGACCAGCTCATCAAGGCCGCGCTGGGGCTCACCCTGGCGGAGGCGGAGAACGCCTTCGCCAAGGCCATCGCGCATGACGGCAAGCTGGGGCCCGAGGACATCAAGCGCGTCCAGGACGAGAAGCGCCAGGTGATTCGCAAGAGCGGCCTGTTGGAGTACTACCCGCCCGAGGAGAGCCTGGGGAACGTGGGCGGCCTGGAGCACCTGAAGGGGTGGCTCACGCAGCGCACCGCCGCGTTCGGCGAGCGGGCGCGCCAGTTCGGCCTGCCGGAGCCCCGGGGCCTGCTGCTGCTGGGCGTGCAGGGCTGCGGCAAGAGCCTCACCGCCAAGGCGGTCTCCGCGCACTGGGGCCTGCCGCTGCTGCGGCTGGACATGGGCCGCATCTTCAGCGGGCTGGTGGGCTCGTCGGAGGAGAACCTGCGCAAGGCCATCCGCGTGGCGGAGGGCGTGGCGCCCGTGGTGCTGTGGGTGGACGAAATCGAGAAGGGCCTGTCGGGCATGGGCTCGTCGGGCACGGTGGACGGCGGCGTGTCCGCGCGCGTCTTCGGCACGCTGCTCACCTGGCTCCAGGAGAAGACGGCGCCGGTGTTCGTGGTGGCCACGGCCAACCGCATCGACGGGCTGCCGCCGGAGCTGCTGCGCAAGGGGCGCTTCGACGACATCTTCTTCATCGACCTGCCGGAGCACCCCGAGCGCCAGGACATCTTCCGCATCCACCTGCGCCGCCGACAGCGAGAGCCGTCGCACTTCGACCTGGGGGAGCTGGCCACGCTCACGGAGGGCTTCAGCGGCTCCGAAATCGAGCAGGCGGTGGTGGCAGGCCTCTACGAAGCCTTCGCGGAGAACGCGGAGCTGGCGCAGCGACACCTGGTGCGCACCATCCGCGACACCTTCCCGCTGTCGGTGACGATGCGGGACGAGATTCAACGCGCCCGCGAGTGGGCCCGGGGCCGCACGCGCCCGGCCTCCGCGAGCGCGCCGTCCGGAGGGACGCCATGAGCAACCGCCTCTCGCGCTTCCTCCACCTGGAGAAGGACCGGGGCGAGCGCGGGAAGCCCGAGCCCACGTCGCGCTTGCAGGGCCCGGAGCGCTTCGAGGAGCACACGGAGCGCCGGGAGCTGCCATCGGTGGACGTGCCGGAGGCCCACCTGGAGCGCTTCAAGGCCCAGCCCCCCGTCGCGCTCGAGGCGCCGGCGGAAGCGTCCGAGAAGGACGCGCCCTTTCCCCGCTGCGTCGTCTGCGAGTCGGAGAATGGCCGCTACACCCGGCAGTGCCAGCTGTGCGGCGCGGACCTGGGGACCGCGCAACAACACGAATACAACGAGCGACACCGGCGGGCGTGGCACGAGGAGCGACAGCGGCGGCGCGAGGCCCTGCGCACGGACTCCCTCCAGCGGTTGGGGGCGGAGCGCCGCGAGGAGGCGGAGCGCCACGCCGTCCTCCTGGAGAAGCTGCGCGAGGAGGAGCACCGCGCCAGCCTCTGGACCCGCTCGCCCCGCCACCGCGCGCTGGTGCCCCTGCTTTTGGGCCGCATCCCCTTCGCGCCGGTTCGCTGGCTGGTCGTCGCCTCCTGGTTCTGCGCGGCGCTGCGGCTCATCCTCTACGAGACGGGGCGCACGCGCCTGGCGGGCGTCTTCATGGTCTTCGCGTTCATCGTGCTGTGCGTCCCCGGCGCGGCCGACCGGAAGCCCTGAGGGGCCCCTGGCGCGGCGCGAGCGTCACGCGGGCAGCCCGAGCGCCACCAGCGCGGCGGCCATGACCTGCTTCACCGGAACGCCAGCGACCTCCGCGACGTGGCGGCAGTCCTCGAACTCGGGGTGGGCGTTGAGGACGACGCCGTGGCGCAGGCCGCGCTTCACGCGGACGCGGCCCCAGGGCGTCTCCACCTGGACCCAGTCGCGCTCCAACGCCTCGCGCTCCACGCGGTGGTAGCGCACGCCGAGCGTGGTGGACTCGTGCAGCAGCAGGTCCATCACCGTCTCGCGCCCGCCTCCCTCCACCAACGCGCTGAGCACGTGGCCGGGCCGGCTCTTCTTCATGACGACGGGCGACACCCACGCGTCCAGCGCGCCCACCGTGAACAGCCGCTCCAGCAGGTGGCCCAGCAGCTGGGGCGTGGCGTCGTCGAGGTTCGCCTCCACCACCCACAGCCCCTCCGCCCGGGGCGCCTCGATGCGTCCCAGCGACGCGCGCAGGACGTTGGGCCGGTCCTTGAAGTCCTTGGTGCCCACGCCGTAGCCGATCTTCTCGATGATGAAGTCCGGTGGATGGCCGATGCGCGTGAGCACCTTCAGCAGCGCCGCGCCGGTGGGCGTCGTCAGCTCGCCCACGCCCTCGAAGCGCACGGGCACGTCGCGCAGCAGCTCCATCGTCGCGGGCACGGGGATGGGCATGGCGCCATGGGCCACGCGGATGGTGCCGCTGCCCAGCGGCGGCGGCGCGGCGTGGACCTCCGGGTCGCCCAAAAGCTCCAGCACCACCGCCGCGCCGCAGATGTCCACGATGGAATCCACCGCGCCCACCTCGTGGAAGTGGATGTCGTCGATGGAGACGCCGTGCACCTTCGCCTCGGCCTCGCCGATGGCGCGGAACACCGCGAGCGCGCGCTCCTTCGCCCGGGGAGGCAGCGTCGGCGCGGACTCGATGAGCTGGCGGATGTCCGAGTAGGCCCGGTGCGGGTGCGCCTCGCGCGCGTCCAGCACCACGTCCAGGTGCGTGCCGCTGATGGCATGGCGCGCCGCGCGGCTCACCGCCAGCTTCCAGCCCGGCACCTGCAGCCCGCGCAGCGCCGCCTCGATGTCCCCGGGTGAGAGCCCCAGGTCGATGCCCGCCGCCAGGAACATGTCCCCGGCGATGCCGCCCACCGGCTCCAGGTAGAGGATGCGTCGCATGGCGCTCACCGCCGTCCCTTCGTGCGCGAGATGAGGGCCGCGTAGAAGCCGCCCCCGAACCCGTTGTCGATGTTCACCGTGGCCACGTTGGAGGCGCACGAGTTCACCATCGCCAGCAGCGCGGAGACGCCCTTGAAGTTGGCGCCGTACCCCACGGACGTCGGCACCGCGACGACGGGGATGCCCACCAGGCCCCCCAGCGCGCTCGCCAGCGCCCCCTCCATCCCCGCCACCACCACCGCCACGTGGCACTCCTGGATTTCCTCCCGGCGCCGCAGGAGCCGGTGGATGCCCGCCACGCCCACGTCGTAGACGCGCCGCACCTCCGCGCCCATGGCCTCCGCCGTCACCGCGGCCTCCTCGGCCACCGGGATGTCGCTGGTGCCCGCCGTGACGATGGCCACGCGGCCCGCGCGCACCTTGCCCTGCTTGAGGTGGAAGATGCGCGCCACCGGGTGGTACTGCCCCTTGGGGAAGCGCGCCACCAGCGCCTCCGCCTTGTCCGGCTGCAACCGCGTCACCAGCACCGTCTGCTTGCGCTCCACCAGCGCGCCGACGATGCCCAGGATCTGCTCCACCGTCTTCGGCTCGCCCAGCACCACCTCGGGGAACCCGAAGCGCAGGTTGCGGTGGGTGTCGAGCGTCGCGTAGCCCAGCTCCGCGAAGGGCAGGTCCTTGAGTCGCCCCACGGCGTCGTCCACGGAGACGCGGCCGGACTTCACGCTGCCGAGCAGCTGCTTCAGCGCCTTCTCATCCATGGGCGCCCGTGTACCCCGAAACGGGCTACACGCCCAGCCGCGCCAGCAGCGCGCGGATGCTCTCCCGCTCCAGCACCAGGAGCAGCTGCCCGCTCACCGGGGGGGCCGCCGCCGCGTTGAAGCGCGCCTCCAGCACGACGACACGGCCGGCGTCGGAGTCCACCTGCCCCACCGCCTCGTCCACCAGCGCGCGCGCCTCCCCCCGCCGCAGCGTGGGCACCGACGGCATGAGCTTCCAACCCGTCATCTTGCCGATGGCGGACAGACACGCGCTGGCCACGATGTTCGCCGCCTCCGACACCGCGCTGTCCCGCTCGGCCTGCTCCGAATTCGGCCGCCCGAGCAGTAGCGTCTCCAGCGCCTGCCCCTCCGCCAGCGGCAGCGCCATCAACATGAGGCCCCGCATGCCGCCGGAGATGGACAGCCACGCGGCCACCGTGGGCGCGTCGCCGCCCAACAGGCCCGCCGCGTCCGCGGGGCCGGTGAGCACCACCCGTGGCACGGAGAGGTCCACCTGCCGCCCTCCCATCAACCGGGAGAGCGCGTTGGCGGCATGGCCACAGCCGATGTTGGCCACCTCGCGGAGGGCGTCGAGCTGCGCATCACTGGGGAGGGAGAGGCTCACGCGGACAGTAACCTCGGCACATCCAGGATGAAGACGGGTCGGCCGCTGCCGAGGATGGTCACCCCGGACAGGCCGGGCAGCAGGTCCAACGGGCGGGACAAGGGCTTGAGGACGACCTCCTCCTGTCCGAGCAGCCGGTCCACGCCCAACGCCACGCGACCGGCGTCCCCCTCCATGACCACGAAGGGACGCAGCCCCTGACGCGCGGGCGCGGGGACGCCCACGAGCGTGTCCAGCGCGTGCACGGGCAGCAGCGAGTTGCCATGCGGCAGCAGCGCCGTCTCGCGGCTGCGGCTGAGCGCCTCGCCATCCGCCTCCGTGGCGCCCACCACCTTGGCGATGGGCAGGCCGAAGACCTCCGCGCCCACCTCGACGAGCAGCAGGTGCACCACCGCCACCGTCAGCGGCAGCCGCAGGGTGAAGCGCGTCCCGCGGCCCGCCTCGCTGTCGATTTCGAGCGTGCCGCCCACGTTCTCCACCACGCGCTTGACCGCGTCCATGCCCACGCCGCGGCCGGAGATGTCCGTGATGTCCTTCGCCGTGGACACGCCGGGCAGGCACGAGAGCATGAAGGCCTCGCGGTCCGTCATCCGCGCCGCGGCCTCCGGCGTGAGCAGCCCGCGCGTCACCGCCGCGGCCTTGAGCTTCGCGGGGCTCATGCCGCGACCGTCGTCCTCCAGCTCGATGATGACGCGGTCCCGGGCGCGCTTGACGGCCACCAGCACGCGACCGCGCGGGCCCTTCTTCGCCGCCAGCCGCTCCTCCGGGGACTCCAGGCCGTGGTCGATGCAGTTGCGCAGCAGGTGCAGCAGCGGGTCGGCGAGCTCGTCGAGGATGGCGCGGTCGAGCTCGATTTCGGCGCCGGTGATGACCAGGTCGACCTCGCGCTCCTTGCGGCGGGCGATGTCTCGCGCGGCGCGCGGCAGCCGGTCGGTGATGAGCGACAGCGGCGTCATGCGCGCGGTCATCACCTTGTCGTGCAGGTCCTTCACCAGCGTGTGCAGCCGGTAGACGCCCTCCTCCAGCGCGGGGCGCACCGTCTCCGGCAGCACCTTTCCCACCTCGCGCAGGCGGGCGGTGGCGAGCATCAGCTCCCCCACCGTGTCGAGGAAGTAGTCGAGCAGCTCCGTGCGCACGCGCACCGTGCGCGACGAGGAGTCCCCCGCGCCCCGGGCACCCTCGGCCGCTGGCGCCGGGGCGGGCGCGGCGACCGGCAGCGCGATGGCGGGCTTGACCGAGACGACCTCGACCTCGGCCACGTTCTTGAGGGAGGCGAGGATGCCCGTGTCGCCCACGGACGTCTCCAGCTCGAGCTGGATGTAGCCATCCGGAATGCGGCCGGCCTTCAGCTCCTCCAGCGCGGGGCGCAGGTCCAGGAGCGTGCCCAGGTTGGTGAGGCGCTTGTGGACGAGGAACGCGCGCACGCCCGGCACCTGGCACGTGGGAGCGATGCGCAGCCGCACCGCCCAGCGCTGCGTGGTGCGGCCATCGAGCGAGTCCCCGGGGAGGGGACCGGACGAGGCCGCCTTGAGGGCCTGTCCCAGCTCGGTCACCCTCGGCGAGTTGGCGGGGTCCGTAAGCCCTGGCGCGGCGCCAGTGGCGGCATTGGAGGAAGGGGAGGACGACGTGGCACCCGGGGTGCCATCCGGCGCCGACAAGCGCGGCGCGGTGGGTGTGCCCGAGGCGCCCGGAGGTCCCGTGCCCTCGCCAGCCGGGCCCGTAGCGGCCCCGGCGCCCGCACGGCCTGACGCCGGTCCCGCGCCCGAGGCATCGGAGGCGCCCGGCGCCGGTCCGGCGCCCGCGGCCCCGGCGAGGCCCGCGGAAGTTCCCACGGCGGCAGTGCCGCCCACGCCCGAGGAACCCGCAACGCTCGAGGTTCCCGCGACGCCCACGACGGAGGAGCCCGAGGAGCCACCCACGCCCGAGGAGCCCGCGACACCCGAGGTACCGCTGACATCCGAGGTGCCCGCGACACTCGACGGAGCGCCCGAGCCAGCAGGGCCCGCGCTGCCCGAGGTGCCACCCACACTCGAGGTGCCCGCGGGGCCCGACGACCCCACGCCCGCGCCGCCCACGCCCGAGGAACCCGCGACGCCCGTCGCGCCACCCACGCCCGTAGCGCCCGCCGTGCCACCCAGGCCCGAGTTCCCCGCGACGCCCGACGCGCCACCCGCACCCACGGGACCCGAGTCCCCACTGCCAGACGCGGCGCCGCTCGCCGCCGGGCCACCCGTCCCTGGGGGACCACCCCCCGCCGGCCCGGTGCCGGACGGCGAAGCCGGCCCCGAGGAACCACCCGAACCCGGCCCGCCCGGCCCGGAGGGGCCGTCACCGCCCCCGCCATCGCCATCCGGCTTGAGCACCGTCACCTTCGCCACGCGGGTCGCGGACGGCGCGTGCCCCGTCATGGCGGTGACGCGCGCCCCCAGCTGGGCCAGCAGCGCGGCGGCGTCCTCGGGCGGCTTGCCCTCCGACACCGCGCGCACCTGCGCCAGCAACGTGTCGGAGGCGGACAGCAGCAGGTCCACCAGGTCCCGGTCCAACCGCCCCCGGTCCTGGCGCACGGCGTCCACCAGGTCCTCCACGCGGTGCGCGAGGATGGCGATGGGCTCGAACCCCATCGACGACGCCATGCCCTTGACGGAGTGCGCGTGGCGGAACATCGAGTCCACCGCGCTGGAAGAACCCTCGCGCTCCAACTGCACGAGGTCCCGCCCGAGCGCCTCCAGGTGCTCACTGGCCTCCGAGATGAAGAGGCCCAGGTAGCGGGACATGTCCATCGTCATGTCCGACCTCGTCAGGAAGCGCCGGCGGACCGCGGAACGGCCACGCCGCTCACGCCTCTCCCAGGACCTTCTTCACCACCGCCAGCACGTCCTCGGCCCGGAACGGCTTGACGATGAAGTCCGAGGCGCCCGCCTCGATGGCCTCCATCACCAGGCTCTCCTGCCCCAGCGCGGAGCACATGATGACCACCGCGCTGCTGTCGTGCTTGATGATCTCCCGCGTCGCCTCGATGCCGCTCTTGAACGGCATGACGATATCCATCGTCGTGAGGTCGGGCTTGAACTCCTTGTACTTCTCCACGGCCTCCAGGCCATTGGCCGCTTCGCCGACGACCTCGAACCCTCCAGACGCGAAGATGTCCTTGATCATGTTGCGCATGAAGATGGCATCGTCGACGACCAGGACCCGCTTAGCCATGTGAAGAACTCCGCCTCCGAATCACCTAGAGGAACGCGGACACTATCACCCGCGCTTTCCAGGGGGCTACTCACTTGGAATGGGTGAACAAGGCAACCACCGCGGCATCCAATCCCTCGGGGTCCAACACGGTCACCCCCAGGCCACCCAGCCGGGCGACGCCACGAATGGCTGGCGTCAGCTTCCCCGGCGCCGCGCTGACGCGCTCCACCGCCTCGATTCCATCCACATCCGTCACCAACAGTCCCAGATCCCTCCGCCCCCGGTCCAGCAGAACCACCCGGGCCTGCGGCGTGCCACCCTCCGGCAACCCCAGCAACTGTCGCAACTCCACCACCGTCACCACCCGGCCCCGCAGGTTCATCACCCCGGTGATGGCCGCGGGCGCCCTCGGCACCCGGGTGAAGCGCTCCGGAGGCACGACGACCTCCCGCACCGCCGACAACGGCAGCCCGTAGCGCTCCTTTTCCACCCGGAAGATGACGTGCCGCACAGGTGTCGCTTTGTACCAGCTTTGCCCTGACCGGAACCGCCTGGCCCCTTCGCCCTACCGCTTCGCCGTGGTCCGCCGCGCCGCGCGGGCCTTCTTCGCTCCAGGTGCGCCAGCCCCCGCCTTCCTCGCCGCCGCCCGCTTGCCCGTCACCTGCTTGCCCGCCGCCGCCCGCTTCCGGGTGGACTTCTTCACCCCGGGCGAACCACCCGCCTCCAGCCTGGCGAGCACCGCCTTGGGCGCCACCGCCTGGAAGCTCTCGTGAATCCACAGGGCCAGCAGCTCCACCGGCACCGCCTGGCCGCCAGGGAAGGTCGCCGTCACCCAGCCGCTCTTGCCCAGGCCGTAGCCCGTGGGCGCCGCGAAGGGCAGCATCAGCGCCGCCTCGTGGGTCCGCGGCAGCTTGGCCGTGACGCGCAGGCCCTCGCCGTCCAGCACGAGGATGGCGAACATCTTGCCCTTCACCTTGGCCGTGCGGTGGCCCCAGGGGAACTCCTCCGTCGCGTCCGGCAGCGCGAGCATCACCTCGCGCAGGCGCGCCTCGGCGGCCCGCAACACGGCGTCCGGGTGGCGCTGGGAGGAGGTGCTCATGGCCCCAGGCGGAAGCTGCGCACCACGCTCTGCAGCTCGACGGAGAGGTTGGTCAGCTCGCTCGCCAGCGACGTCATCCGCGACACCGCCGACGTCTGCTCCTGGATGACGGACTGGATGGCCTCCGTGGACGAGGCGTTGTTGCGCGCCACCAGCTTGATCTCTTCGATGGCCTTCACCATCTCCTCGCTGCCCTTGTGCTGCTCGCGGGCGCTCTCGGAGATGAGGTGCACCTTCTCGGAGCCCTTGCGGATGGTGTCGGTGATGGCGCCCATGGAGCGCACGATGTTGGTCAGGTCCTCGCGGCCCTCGGCCAGCTCCGCGATGCCCTCCTTCATGGCGCTCACCACGGAGATGGACTGGCCGGAGATGTCCCGCGCCAGCTTGGAGATCTGCTCCGCGGAGCGGCCCGCGCTCTCCGCCAGCTTGCGGACCTCGTCCGCCACCACCGCGAACCCGCGGCCGTACTCGCCCGCGCGCGCCGCCTCGATGGTCGCGTTGAGCGCCAGCAGGTTCGTCTGCTGCGCCACCTGGGTGATGGCGTCGACGATCTTCGAAATCTCCTGCGTCTTCTCGCCGAAGGCGAACACCTGCTGGCTGGCGGACTCGATGCGGTTGAAGACCTTCTTCACCTTGTCGCCGGCCAGCCGCGCCGCCTTGGAGCCATCCTCCGCCGCGCTGCTCGTCTCCGCCGTCGTCTTCGCCGCGTCCTCCGCGCTCGCCGTGGTGCGCTGGATGCTGCTGGCCATCTCCGTGATGACCTTGGACGCCTTGGAGACCAGCTGCGACTGCGACTCCGCGCCCTCGGCGATGATGTTCATCGACGAGCCCACCTCCTCCGTGGACCCGTTCACGTTCTCCGCCGAGCGCTGCAGGTCGATGGCCGTGTCCGCCACGCTCTTGGCCGTCTCTTGAATCTTGCCCACCAGCTCCCGCAGGTTCTCCTGCATGCGGATGATGGCGCCCGTCAGCTCGTCGATTTCGTCGCGCTTGCGGCCATCCTCGTCCGCCGCCACGGGCTTCGACAGGTCTCCCTGCGAAATCTCGTACGCGGAGCGGCTGAGCACCTTCACGCGCGTCACGCGCGCCAGCAGCGAGGGCAGCACCGTCCCCGCCCCCAGGGTGAGGAGCACCGCCACGGTCAGCCGCACCAGGTCCTTCGTCAGGTCGCTCAGCGTGGTTCCCCACGCGCTGAACAACAGGTTGGACCCGAACATCCAGGCGATCAACAGCAGCCCGAGCACCACGTAGCCGGTGAAGATCCGCCAGTGGAGGGAGACCACCCGGGTCGCACGGGGACTCTCCACGGCGCGCAGCAATCGCTGCAGGGGCTCGCGGCGGGGAGTCAGGCCTGGGGCAGTGTCGTCGCGAAGGGGACGGCGCACGGGTTGCTTTCGGGGGAGGGGCGGAAGCGCCTTGGGATTTATCCTTGCTGTCCGGCAGGGTCAATCCACCCCACGACTAGCCGAAGTGGTCGAACCCTCCCGGGCGCTCCACTTCACGGCCCGCAGCATCACGGATCACCCACCCCTTTCCCTCGGAGAAGACGCCAATCCGCGTCACCGCGTGTCCGCCCGCGCCGCACGCGCGCTCGAACGCCCGCCCGCGCCCCGGGGGAACGGCCATGAGCAGCTCGTAGTCCTCCCCTCCCGCCAACGCCGCCTCCGCTCCCGCCTCGCGTCGCACCACCTCCGACAAGGGCAACCGAGACAGCTCCACCTCCGCTCGCACCCTGGACGCCTGACAGAGATGTCCCAGGTCCTGTGCAAGCCCATCGGAAACATCCAGTGCGGCGGATGCGAACCGAGCGGCGAGGCGACCCAGGGCGACGCGGGGCTCGGGGCGGCGCTGCCGACGCACGGCGTCGCCCCGGCGCTTGCCGGCGCGCAGGTGGGCGAGCCCCAGGCGCGCGTCGCCGAGCGTTCCGGACACATAGAGGAGGTCACCGGGGCGGGCGCCCGCGCGGGTCAGCGGGGGGCGGGACGTCTCGCCGGCGGCGGTGATGGTGAGGGACAGCTCGCGGGCGGCGGTGAAGTTGCCGCCCACCAGGGCGATGCGGTGCGCGCGGGCGAGCGCGGACATGCCCCGGGCGAGCCCGGACAGTTCGCGCGCGGGGTAGTCGCGTGGCAGCGCGAGCGCGCAGACGAACCAGCGCGGCGTCGCGCCCATGGAGGCCAGGTCGGACAGGTTCACGGCCAGGGCCTTGTGGCCGATGTCCTCCGCGGAGAACGCGGCGCGGGTGAAGTGCACGTCCTCGACGAGCGCGTCGGTGGTGACGCACTGCGGATGGCGCGAGGGCGGGAGCACCGCGCAGTCGTCCCCCGGCCCCACCGGGACGCGGGCCTTCGGAAAGTGGCTCAGGAAGCGGGAGATGAAGTCGAACTCACCGGGCATCCCCGGCAGGAAAGACCACCCGCCGCCCGAGGGCAACGCTCGTCGCGCGGCGGCGCCCGTGTGAGCCACGGGCCAGCCATCCGCGCGACAGCGCCGCTCACGCGAGCCCATCACAGCGAGCGTGAGTCCCCGACACGCGCCCACCGCCCCGGCCCCTCGCGTGGCCAGGGCGTGACTCCCGATGAAGCCCTCCAACTGGTGTCAGGGCGGGCTCGGGTGGCGGCGCTCCGCGAGGAGGCGCCAGGTGGTGGCCTGGTCGGCCCACCACAGGCCCATCATCGCCAGGAAATCGGAGACGGGCTTCGCGTGGCGCACGGGGTGGTCCGGGCGCAGGGTCTCCCAGCCGTGGTGTTCGAGGACGACGCGCGTGCCGCCGGGTGCGGGTTCGAAGCGCACGTCCACCCGCGTCACCTCGCCGGGGGCGAAGTTCCTGCCGCGCCACTCGAAGCTCAGCCACGCGCCGGGCTCCCAGCGCAGCACGCGGCCAATCTCGAAGACGTCGTCGCCGTCCTCTTCCAGGAGCCGGCCGTTCGCGCCCCCCTCGAAGCGCACCACGCCCCGGGGCGAGCCCCGGAAGCGCATGCCGCGACGCCACCACGCGTCGGTCTCCTCGGTGAAGACGGAGAAGGCGACGTCCGGCTCGACGCGCAGGAAGGTGCTCACCCGCGCGACCTGCGGCCGCGTGTCGACGGAGCTCATGGCGCCTTCCTCCCTCGGCGCTCGGCGTGCTCGCGGAAGGCGTCGAGCTGGTCACCCCAGAAGGACTCCACCTCGTCGAGCCACGCGCGCAGCGCGGAGAAGGGCTCCGGCCGCAGGCGATAGAGCTTCACGCGGGCATCGTCCTCGACGGCCTCCTCCTCCACGAGCCCGGTCTGGCGCAGCACGCGCAGGTGCCGGCTCATCGCCGGCGGCGTCATGTCGAAGGCGGCGGCGAGCTCTCCGGCGCGGCGCGGGCGCTTGCGCAGCAGGTCGATGACGCCGCGGCGCGTGGGGTCGGCCAGGGCGGAGAAGGTGTCGTCCAGGCGGCGGGCGGCTCCC
Organism: Myxococcus stipitatus; assembly: GCF_021412625.1. The sequence continues at coordinate 215,152 of NZ_JAKCFI010000006.1, forward strand.
ATGGTGGCGTCGCTCCCCTCCTCAGCCCTTCACCCGCTGAGCGAACCACCAGGTGTGGCCCTCGGGGTCCACGGCGCCGTAGCCCCGCTCGGTCCAGTAGTCGTCGCCGTAGTCCGTCGTGCGCGGCTCGGACGAAATCTTCGCGCCCGCGGCGCGCGCCCTCTCGCAGTGCGCGTCCACGTCATCCACGTAGACCATCAGGTACGACGAGCCCGGGTCCGCCGAGGCCCCCGGCTGCCGCTCGCGCAGCTTCTTCAACGAGTTGACCATGATGACCCCCTCGCCGAAGACCAGCTCCGAGTGGACGATGACGCCCGGCCCACCCTCCACCTTCAACCGCGTCTCGAAGCCGAACGCCCGGCACAGGAAGTCGATGGCCGCCGGAGCGTCCTCGTAGACCAACCCCGGGGTGATGCGCGCGCAGCCCTCTGGAACCTTCCGCATGACCTGCCTCCTCGACACATGAATTGGTTGTCGCTTCGAGGCAATAGTTAACGCCATCGTTAACATCTGGCAAGTCCTGTTCGAACCTCCCCGCGAGGAGGCGCTCGGGGCCCGGAGGAGCCCCGGCCCGCTCGTGCGGCTACAGGAAGAGCGTGGGGTCGAACTCGTCCACGTTGACGGGGAGCAGGCGCGGCAGCGGGCGCTGGAACACCTTGGCGTTCAGCTCCAGGTCGAGAATCTTGAGCCCGGAGGGGACCAGGTCGCGGAAGCGCTGGCTGACGTACTCGCGCAGGCCGAGCACCGCGACCTGACGCTTGTCCTCGAGCATGGGCTTGAGGGCGTCCGCGAAGTCCGCGCCATCATGGCTGGCCAGGCCCACCGCGGCCTTGGGGCGCTGGGTGCGCAGCGTCTCCAGCAGCTTGAGGATGCCCAGGTCCACCACCTTCTGGTCGGGCCGCCCGTACAGGAGCGCCACCTCGCAGCCCGCGGACTTCAGGGCGCGGATGAAGCCGATCATCACGTCGGGCAGCTGCTCGCCGCGCGCGTTGAGCACCACGATGCAGCGCACCGGCGAGGGGAAGTAGCTCTCGCAGAAGGCCACCAGCCGGTCGAACTGCACGCGGTCCTGGGACTCGGGCTTGCGGCCCACGACGTTGGAGACGGCCCAGTCGATGTTCTCCGCATCGATGAGCACATAGGAGGCGGCGGGAGGGCGTCCGGTGAGCATGGGCGCCGACAATAAGCCCGTCACACGCCCGGTGGGGATTCGCCGTGCGCCCCTTCGTCCACGAGTGGGGGTGATTCGGACGCGGAGCGCGCGGCCCGGCGCGTCAGAAGCGGTCCGACCCGGACGGCGACTCGGGCACCGGCGCGGACGCGGCGAGCAGGCCGTGCTCCGGCATCGGCGGTTGCAGCGGCAACACCACCGTGAAGCGCGAGCCATGGCCGAACTCGCTCTCCACGTAGACCTTGCCGCCATGGCCCTCCACCAGGCTCTTGACGATGGCCAGGCCCAGCCCGGCGCCGCCGTGCTCGCGCGTGGAGCTGCCGTCCACCTGGTAGAAGCTCTGGAAGATGCGCGAGAACTGGTCCTCGCGGATGCCCACGCCCGTGTCCTCCACGCAGACGCGGTAGCCGGACATGCCCAGCAGCTCCTCCTGGGCGCCCACCTCGGACATCACCACGGACACGCGCCCGCCGGACGCGGTGAACTTCAGCGCGTTGGCCAGCAGGTTCACCAGCACCTGACGCAGCTTGTCCGCGTCCGCCGCCAGCCGGGGCCGGGGCTGGGGCGGCAGCCGCACCTCCAGCTCCACGCCCTTGCGCTGCGCCTGCGGCATCACGCTGGAGACCGCCGTCTGCACCACGGAGGCCAGGTCCACCGGCGCGATGGACAGGCGAAGCTTGCCGGCCTCGATCTGGCTCAGGTCCAGGATGGAGGAGATGAGGTTGAGCAGCGACTCGCCCTTCTCGACGATGGTGCGCACGTACAACAGCTGCTCGGGGTTGAGCGCGCCGGCCAGGCCCTCGGCCAGCATCTCCGAGTAGCCGATGATGGACGCCAGGGGCGTGCGCAGCTCGTGGCTGACGGTGCCCAGGAAGGTGGACTTGAGCCGGTCCAGCTCCTTGAGGCGGGTGTTGGCCTGCGCCAGCCGGGAGTTCTGCGCCTCCAGCTCGCGGTGGGTCTCCAGCATCGCCTCGATGTGCAGCTGCGTCGTCAGGTACGCCCGGTGGCCGCTGGCCACCAGCGCGCCCAGCACCTGCCCGAAGTGCGTCAGCACCTGCGCGGCGGTGCGCTCCGGCGCGCGGCGCACCTTCGCCACCAGCTCCTGCGCCCGCGCCAGCTCCAGCCCCGGGATGTCCGTGAGCGTCTCCGGGAGGTCGCCCAGCTCCTCGGGCGTGAAGGGCCCCAGGATGACGCGCCCCAGCAGGTCGCCCTCCCAGCGCACGGGCATCACCAGGTAGCGCAGGCCGCTGAAGCACGGCAGGGCGACGAGGCCCGCGGACTCCTGGCCGTCGACCTGGGCTGGTCGCGCGCCCTGCACGGGCGCCACCGGGCCGTCCTTCACCCGGGACACCGTCGCGGTGCAGCGCGCGCGGCCCTCCGGGAAGGAGAACACGTAGGAGCAGAAGTCGCCGTGCCCCACCTTCACGTCCGCCAGCTTGGCGCCCCGCGTGTCCAGCACCTTGATGCCCACGCGGTACAGCTCGCTGAAGCTCCTCACCACCTCCGCGAAGGAGGGCAGGTCGAGCATGTCCCCGAGCGCCAGGCGGCGCTGGAGCACGGACTCGCGGCGCGGCGCGCCCAGCCCCTCCGGGAGCGAGCCGCTCATCGTCCGCTCCCCGCCTGCTCGTCCCGCGCCACGGGCGGGTAGCGCCCCATGAGCTGGGTGCCCGTCAGGTCCATCCGCCGGAAGACCTGCGACAGGAACTCCTCTTCGGACAACCCCACGTTGCGCGCCAGGTGCGCCCGGGCGTCCAGGCGCCGGTAGGCCGCCTGCGCCACCGCGTGGAAGGTCTCCAGCACCCCCTCGCCCTTGAGCGCCACCGCCCCCACCACCATCTCCGCGCCCCGCTGCCGCGCCGACTCCAGCTCCTCGTCCGTCCGGGCGTCCGGCAAATCACGCTTGTTGAACTGGATGACGACGGGAACCTGGGCCACGTCCAGCCCGTTCTCCCGCATGTTGTCCTGGAGGTTGCGCCAGTAGGCGTTGTTCTCCGCCGTGGCGCTGTGCCGGCTGTCCGCGATGAACACCACCGCGTCCGCGCCCTGCAGCACGATGCGACGCGTGGCGTTGTGGATGACCTGGCCCGGAACCGTGAACAGCTTGACCTTCACCTTGAAGCCAGAAGACGTGGAGAAGAAGACCGGGAGCAGATCGAAGAACAGGGTCCGGTCGTCGTGCGTCTCCACCGTGAGCAGCCGGCCGCGGACCTCGGGGCTCGCCCGGGCGTGGAGCTGGCGCAGGTTCGTCGTCTTCCCGCTGAGTCCGGGACCGTAGTAGACGATCTTGAGCGTCAGCTCGCGCTGGGCGTGGTTGAGTTGCAAAAGGTGACTCGGGCGGGGTCGAGGTCGAGGGGTGAGGGGGCCATCCCTCCCATGGAACGACTCGGGTTTTATAGTGGGAAGGCGCTCACCGTGGAAGGCCGGCCGGACGCCTGCTGTGGAAGCGGGTGGGGCTCCAGGTGGAATGGGAGCGGCGTTTTCCGGGTTGGCCCAAATCCAGCGCTCACACTCCCGGGAAGGAAATCTCCTCACTTGAGAGGACAATGTGCGCGGAATCACCGCGTGCATGGGTCCCGGGGGTGCGGTTAGGATCTCAGCGCGACGGAGGAGCAAGGCGATGACGATGAAGCAGGTGGACCCGGGCGTGGAGCTGGCCCCCGCCCCGGTGCTGGATGTGGCGGGCCTCCCCAACGACCTGATGGCGGCGGTGAAGTTCAGCCAGCCCACCGACGAGGACATGACGGCGGTGGCCGCCCTGCGCGCCAGCTCCGAGCCCTGGAAGACCCGGGGTGAGACGCCGGACGACAGCCTGAAGGCGCTGACGCAGCTCAAGCCCTTCGTCCACGTGGCCCGGCTGCAGAACCAGATCGTCGGCTATGTCACGGTGGAGCGCGACGGCCCGGTCCCCGGCGCCGCCTACCTGCGCAACATCGTGGTGAAGCCGGAGCTGCGCAAGAAGGGCCTGGGCATGGTGCTGCTGGAGCAGGCGCTGCTCGTGGCCCGGGACATGTACCGCAAGACCATCGCCCTGCGCGTGGACCCGTCGAACGCCCCCGCGGTGAGTTTCTACCGCAAGGCGAACTTCACCACGGTCGCCACGGTGGTCTCCAAGAAGTCCGGCAAGCTGCGGTTGCTGATGTCGCGCGAGCTGTAGTCCGCCGCGCGGTCCTGGCGGGAGGCTCCCGGCCTCCCGCCGTCTTCCCTCCGCTCCGAGCGGGCCCCTGGGTCCCGGAGCGCCCCCCTCCTCCCCTTCCCCACCCACCTCCTTCCGAGCGCGCGGGCGGTCGTGCGTCAAAGGTGTCGCCTCCCGGTGGGGGCAGGCGCATCCGGGGCGATGTCGATTATCCTGCGGTCCCCCGCGTCCGCCATCGTCGCGGTCCCCCGACCCCGCATGAGACCCCTTGCAGAGCTGTTGCGTCATTTGTCGCGGCCCGGCGTCACGGAGCTGACCCTGGCGACGGGACGTCCGCCGATGATTCGTGGGAGCAACGGCTACGAGCCGGTGGACCCCACGGCCGTGACGACCGACGACGTCGTCCGGGCCCTCCAGGCGATGGTGGGCGTGGCGCGCGCGTCGTCATTGTCCGAGGCGCCCGCCCAATGGTCCGTCAACGCCAACGGGCTGGGCGCCATCTCCATCGCCGCGATGCGGCGGGGCGATTTGATGCACCTGCGGCTGTCGCGCGCGGTGGAGACGGCCGCGGCGCCAGCCCCCGCCCCCGTGGCCCCCACGCCCGCTCCCGCTCCCGCGCCGGTGGCCGCCCGCGCGGCGCCCGCGCCCGTCAGTCCTCCGACGAGCGCTCCCGTGGCCCCCGCTCCCGCCCCCGCGCAGGAGGCGCCCCGCGCGTTCGCGATGCCGCGTGGCGCGGGTGGCTCCCGGGACCTGGCGGTGTTGCTGGAGGCGGGGCGCAACTACCGGGCCAGCGACGTGCATGTCGTGGCGGGGCGCCCCACGCTGTTCCGTATCGCGGGCGAGCTGCTGCCCCAGGGCGGGGTGCTGGACGCGACGCGGGTGGAGTCCATGCTGCTGCCGGTGGTGCCGGAGCGGCTGCGCGAGGTGCTGGAGCGCGAGGGGAGCTGCGACTTCTCGTTGGATTCGCCGGAGATGGGCCGCTTCCGGGTGAACGTGTCGCGGCAGCGCACCGGCCTCAAGGGCACCTTCCGCGTCATCGCCCGGGAGGTCCCCACGCTGGAGTCGCTGGGGTTGCCCGCGGACATCGCCAAGGCGACGCACCACCACCAGGGCCTCATCGTCATCACCGGCCCGTCCGGCCACGGCAAGACGAGCACCCTGGCGGCGTTGGTGGACCTCATCAACCGCGAGACGACGCACCACGTGCTCACGGTGGAGGACCCGGTGGAGTTCGTCCACCCGCGCAAGAAGGCGCTCATCAGCCAGCGCGAGGTGGGCACGCACACGAAGACGTTCGCGAGCGCGCTCAAGGGCAGCCTCCGCGAGGACCCGGACGTCATCGTCGTGGGCGAGCTGCGCGACACGGAGACGGTGCGCATGGCCATGGCGGCGGCGGAGACGGGCCACCTGCTCATCAGCACCATGAACACGCCGAGCGCGGCGAAGACCATCGACCGGCTCATCGACCTGTTCCCGCCCGCGGACCAGCAGCAGGTGCGCCTGTCGCTGTCCAGCGGGCTGCGCCTCATCGTCAGCCAGCGGCTGATGGCGAGCGCGGACGGCAAGGGCATGGTGGCCGCGGCGGAGGTGCTCCCGGGCTCGGTGGCGCTGGGCAACCTCATCCGCGACAACAAGACGTACCAGATTCCGTCGCTCCAGCAGCGCGGCAAGAGCCTGGGCATCATCCGCTTCGAGGACTCCATGGCGGACCTGGTGCGCGCGGGGAAGGTGAAGCTGGAGGTGGCCAAGGGCTTCGTGGACAACCCGGACGAGCTGGAGGCGGTGGTGACGGGCCGTAGGACGGGCGCCTCGGTCCAGCCGCCGGAGACGCCCCAGGAGGGCGCGCGGCTGCTCAGCAAGATGGGCTCGTTGGTGGGAAGGAAGGGGGGCTGAGATGAGCGCCACGCCGCGCATCGCCGCGTTCTTCGACCAACTGCTGGAGCACAAGGGCAGCGACCTGCACCTGAGCGTCGGGTACCCGCCGATGGCCCGCATCCGCGGCGAGCTGACCTCGCTGCGGGAGGCGCTGCTCACCACGGAGGAGCTGGAGCCGCTGCTGTTCGAGCTCATCAACCCGGAGCAGAAGCGTCAAATCACGCAGGACCTCGACCTGGACTTCGCCTACGGCTACGGGACGAAGGCGCGCTTCCGCGCCAACTACTTCTACAAGGCCACGGGTCTGGGCGCGGTGTTCCGCACCATTCCCAGCAAGGTGCTCACGCTGGAGGACCTGAAGACGCCGGACGTGGTGCGCAAGCTGTCCGAGCGCCGCAGCGGGCTGGTGCTGGTGACGGGCCCCACGGGCAGCGGCAAGTCCACCACGCTGGCGGGCATGGTGAACCACATCAACCAGACGCGCGCGGCGCACATCCTCACCATCGAGGACCCGGTGGAGTTCGTCCACGAGTCCGCGAAGGCGCAGGTGACGCACCGCGAGGTGGGGCCGCACGCGTCGAGCTTCGCCACGGCCATCCGCTCGGCCGGCCGCGAGGACCCGAACGTCATCCTCATCGGCGAGCTCCGCACCAACGAGACGATGAAGCTGGCGCTCCAGCTGGCCAGCTTCGGCGTGCTGGTGTTCGCCACGGTGCACACCAACAGCGCGCCGGCCACCATCGACCGCATCATCAACTCCTTCCCCGCCGACGAGCAGGCCCAGGTGCGGGGCATGCTCGCGGAGAGCCTGGCGGGCATCGTCGCCCAGCAGCTCATCAAGACGGCGGACGGCAAGGGGCGCGTGGCGGCGCTGGAGATCCTCGTGGGCGGCAGCGCCATCGCGGCGATGATTCGCGAGGGCAAGGTCTTCCAGATTGCCTCCAAGATGCAGGCGGGCCAGGGCCAGGGCATGCAGACGCTGGACATGCACCTGGAGCGTCTGGTGAAGGACAACGTCATCACCCCCGAGGCCGCGCTGGAGAAGGCGCAGGACAAGGAGACCCTCGCCAAGAGCATCCAGCGCATCAAGCCGGACTGGGTGATGCCGGAGTCGATGAAGGCGTAGGGCCGTCCGTCGGGCCTCCTGGCTCCTTTCCACGCCAGGGGGCGCGGGTGGCTGTCAGGCGCCTCGCGCCAGGGCGTCCGGGCGTCCCCAGGAGGGGCCCGATGCTCCGTGGTGACGAGAAGGCGCTGGAGATGTCCCGGAGTGTGCTGCCCTCCACGCGGCCCCGGTCGGCGCGAAGGGAGAAGGCCCGGCTGTCTCGCGGGGCTCGGCGCGTCGCGCGCTCCCAGCTCACCTGGCTCCAGCACGACCTGGAGGAGTGGGAGGACTGCCCCGGGCTCGAGGAGGTCTCCCCCCGGGACCGTTGGCGCATGGTGTCGGACCGACGCCAGGCCGACAAGGTCAACCCCTTCATCCGGTGGGCGACCGAGAAGACCCGCGACGTGCCACGAGACCTCCGGCTGGCGCATGTCCGGGGACTCCTGCCCCCGGGCCTCATCGGCGACCACGCGCGAAGCCACCTGAGCCGGGACGAGCACTTCGTATCGACGTGGACGGTGGAGCGGCGGCGAGCCCGTCGCTTCCCTTCGAGCAAGACACGACTCCACCCTCGCGTCGACCGGGGGCTGGCGGCCTCGCTGTTGAGACAGCTCCTTCGCATCTCCGGTGGGCAACGGGCCCTCAACGACTTCATCAAGCGCCACTGCGCGACGGACTGGAGTCGGAAGACGGGCCACGACGGTCGGCGCCACCTCGTCTACACGGGGCCGACGCCTCCGCGCGTGCTGAAGGGAGCGCACGACGTGCTGCCGTTCCTCGCGGACATCGACTCGGGACGGAAGTACGGCACCTGGACGGGCCTGAGCAGCCCCACGCCGAGCGGGGAGGCCACCCTCACCTTCCTTCGACTCTTCCACCGGTCGCGCGGCGACCTGGATGCGACGCTCGCGGCCCTTCCTCCAGCGAGGCACCTTCCACTCGCCCGCTGAGCGTCGCGCGCGGAACCAGGCTGGGAACGAGACGCCGCCGGAGCGCCGCGCCAACACGCGCTACTGCTGAGCGCGCACACCCTCGCGGAACAAGTTGAACACGGCCTGTCCGCAGCGGTCCGCAATGTCGGCCCGCGCCCTCACCACGCGGACCTCGTAGCGAGCCCCCTCAAAGGTGAAGTGCCCCGTCCGCCCCACGGGAACGGAGACGACGGGCGCCCCGGGCGCGCGGGCATCCTCGAAGCGCACGCGCACGCCCCGCGTCCTCTCCCCCGGCGCGGCCTGACACCCCGCGTCCTCCCACCGCACGCGCAACCCCGGGACGAGCCCCGCGGGCAGCAACACCTCGCCCTCCGGGAGCGTGGGCGCGCTGAGCACGGTGAGCACCAACAAGCGTCCCCGCGCATCCCGCAACGTATCCGCCGCGAGCAGCTCGGGATGCTCGCCTTCGCCGGAGATGCACGCCGACGGCTCTCGCTGACTCACCCAGGACACCTCGCGGCCGGTCAGGTCCACCAGCACGTCGGGCACCGTGAGGCCATAGCTCACGCCCCCTCGCGTCCCGGTCGACGAGAACTCGAGCACCGAGGCCCACTGGTCCTGATAGCGATAGGCACCACGAAGCTGCCGCGTCACCGTGAACCGCCGCTCCAGCCGGGGCCCTGTGCGCTCACGCGACGCCACGTCCGGCTCCTCCTTGAAGGCCACCTCCACCCGCGCGGCGCGCCATACCTCGTCACACGGCCCCACCTCTCCTCTCGAGGCTCGCGCATCCTCCGCGTCCGGGCGCGCCTTCACCACCGGAGCGGCGACCTCCGCCGTCACGCTCGAGGCCTCCGCGACAGCGGGCTCCGACGCGCGCCGCTCCGGACACCCGGCCAGCGCCAGGACGGACACCACCCTCCACCACGCGCGTGAACGCCGCGCACCCGCCCGCGGCCGAGGGATTCGCATCCCTCCCTCTTGAACACGCGAGCCGGCGTCGCGTCTAGTCCCGCCGTCGCGACGAGACATCGCCAGACAACGGAGAGATGACGACATGGGGAAGTGGCGCTGGAGCCGGGTGGGCATCATGGTGGCGGGGTTCTGGGTCTGCGGGAGCGCGCCACCGCCGGGCGGGGCGAAGGTCTCCCTCACGTACGCGAACGCGAGCTGCAACCCCGAGAAGTCCTGGAGCTGTCTCTGCGTGGGCAGCCCCGGCGACGCCTCCGCGCCCCTCCAGGAGATTGGCGTGGACCTGGAGGCGCTGAAGAAGGAGGGCTGGCCCTGCGTGAAGGGCGACTTCGACCGGGACGGCCAGGCCGACTTCGCCTTCCCGGGCAAGGACTACTCGTGCAACGGCGGCGTCCCAGTGCGCGTGCTCTTCACCCGGAACGGCGAGGTGCGCGACGTCAGCGCCCTGCCGCGCGAGGTGAGCTGCCTCCAGCTGTACGGCATCCGGTCCAGGAAGGGACCCCATGGCACGCCTCCCACGAAGCGATAGGGGCTCGTCGACTGGGGCGAGGGCAACGCCACCTGGGTCTACCTGTTCGATGGGAAGACCTGGTCCGCCAGCTCCCACCGCTCCGAATCACGCTGAGCCCCCGGGCGGCACGCCGCGCGCCGCCCGGACGCCGGGCGTCACAGGCACTCGGCGGACAACAGCGTGCCGTCCTCCGACACCTGGAAGTCCCGGCCCTCCACCTGGCCTCGCGAGAGCAGCCGCTCCCGCTGGCGGCTCACTGCCTCGCGCCGCCGCTCCACCGACGCCTCCTCGTGCGGCACTCGCGGCACGAAGCGCGCGGGGCCGCCCTTGTCGTCCGGCGCGAGCTGGGAGAGCACCGCGCGAGTCCCTCGACGACCCACGGGCCCCGAGCCGTCCTCCGCGTCATCGTCGTCGGAGAAGTCGAGCTGCAACGAGCCCCACTCACCGACATCGCAGTCGCACTCCCCGCACCCCGGCAGGTTGCACCCCAGGAAGCCATTCCGGCAGCTCACGCACCGCGCCTTCGGTGAGGTGCCGCAGGCCTCACACCCATTGAGACCATATGAATACGAGTGCCACCCCGAGTTGCTCACGCCGGGGAACTGGTAGCGGTAGTTCATCACGCTGTCGTGGACCACGCTGAACTGCCCGGCCACGTCATTGCCGTTGTGGCCCAGGTCCAGGTTGTGGCCCAGCTCGTGGATGAAGGTGCCGCGCTGCTCGTTGACGCTCGGGCTGCTCCAGCAACCCAGGCTGACGATGAGGTCGTTGCCCAACAGCTCCGCCTTGCCGGACGAGCAGCTCGTGAGGCTCGAGTGCCGGTAGGCCCACATCGCGTAGTGGAAGTACGAGCGCCGCTCGGGATTCGACGGGGAGAAATGGCCGCGCTTGAGGGAATAGAAATCGACGCCCTCGGCGCAGGCGCCGTAGCAGACCACTTCGGACCAGGGCACGGCGCCGTCGAGGAAGACATGCAGCCGGATGCCCGCGTCCCGCGCGAACACCACCGTGGCGTCCGCCACCAGCTCCGGATAGGGCCGCCGCGTCATGTACGGGTTGGTGGGGTGCTCCATCCAGTCCACCTCCACGTAGAGGTCGCGCGCCGTGGGGCTCCCCCACTCGGCGAAGGAGAAGCCGTCGTTCCCGAACGCCTCCAACGTGTCCGACACACCATCCGAATCCGAATCATCGTTCTCCGGATTCGCGCCGAGCAACGGCTCCAGCGAGTCCGACAGGCCATCCTCGTCCCCATCGTTGTCGTCGAAGATGGTGGACCACAGCTCCTCGTCATGGATGAAGGTCGCGGTGCCCGTGCTGCCCGGGTAGCGCCCCACCACCACGCGCTGCGAGCCCGCGTTCTGCGCGCTCGCGGCGGTGACGAACGGGTAGTAGCGAGGGCCGCTGTCGTCGTCGTGCTGGAGGTACTCCGAGTTGGAGCGCAGCAGGAAGACGAGGTGGTCGCCCGCGTTGGGCGTGGTGGACGTGACGCGGAAGGTGTCCTTCGCCTTCCAGGCGAACTGCAGGGGGACGCCGCCGAAGGGCTGGTCGAGCAGGACCCGCGTGCCGTTGCGATAGAGGCTGGCCGTTCCACCGCGCCCTTCCGCGTACGCGCGCACCCAGACCTGGTAGTAGCCCGTGTCCGGCGCGGTGAATGTCACGCACGAGCGGGTGTTGCCCTGGCAGTCGTCGCCCATGGCCACCTGGCTCCAGCCATTGCGGTCGCGCAGGATGTGCATCACCGTGTCCGGCGACGTACCGGTCAGCTCGCGCGTCTCGAAGGTGTAGGACTGTCCCGCCTCCAGGTACGTGCTCATCCAGATGAAGCTGCCCCAGTCCCTGGATGCGACGTAGTGCGGACCGGCCACGGCCAGCGTGGGCAGCAACAGCAGGCCCACGCGCAGCGCCTCGAGGAACGTCTTCATCGCGACTCCTCCCGCTGGAAGAACCACTCCTTGAACGCATCATGCGCGCGAGCCTGGGCCTCGGGCGACAGGTCCTTCCACTTGAGGCGCTCCTCGGCCAGCGCCCGCTGGTAGCGCGCGTCCACCTCCCGTGCCCGCTCGTCCGCCTCGGAGGGCGGGGGCGGCGCGGCCAGCTTCGCGGCCAGGTTCAGCGCCGCCAGGTAGCGCCGCTCCATCCGCTCCCGGGAGGGCCCGTCCGCCTCGCGGAAGGCCCGCTCCGTGCGCGCCACCAGCGTGGCCACGTCGTCCACCGCCTCCTCGCGCAGCAGCGCCTCCTCGTCCGGTGTCAGCGTCACCAACGCCTCGCGGGCGAAGTTCGGGCGGGAGGGGCGCTCGGAGGGAGCGCTCACCACCTCGACGCTGGGGCCCCCGGCGCCACCGACCTGGCGCACCACGGGAGGCGGCGCGGAGGGCTCCTTCGGGGGCTCGGTTGGAACAGGGGGTGGCTTCGCTGGGGGCGGGTCATCGACCGAATGGCGCAGGACCGGCGCGACACCCAGCGAGAGCAGCAGGATTCCCAGCACCACGCTTCCAATGTCGTTGCTCCGTGCGCGCACGCGTCCCCCATCGCCGCCACACAGCTCTAGCCTTCTTTCTCGCCGGCTTCAAATGCCGAGGGGCCCGGGGCGGATGGCACTCACGCCAACGGGGAGGGGGACTGTCCTTCGACATGAAACCGCGACCGTCCTCCGGAGGACGGTGCCAGCCCCGCCCCCGGAGGTATGGACCTCAGTCCCGGCCGACGCCGATGTACGTGAAGCCCTCGCTGCGCGCGAGCTGGGGGTCCAGCACGTTGCGCCCATCGAAGATGACCGGCTGACGCATCAGCTTGCGCAGCCGCTTGAGGTCCGGGCGCCGGAACTCGTTCCACTCGGTGACGAGGAAGATGCCGTCGGTCCCCTCCGCGGCCTCGTAGCACGTGGGGGCATAGACGACACGGTCCCCGAAATAGGACCGGGCGGCGGGCGCGGCGACCGGGTCGTGACACTGCACCCGGGCCCCCTTGCCGAGCAGCCCCTCGATGAGCTCCACCGAAGGCGCCTCGCGCATGTCATCCGTCTTCGGCTTGAAGGCCAGCCCCCACACCGCGAAGGTGCGGTCGCACAGCTCACCGTAGTGCTTCAGCGCCTTGGCGAGCAGCAGCCGCTTCTGTCGGAAGTTGGTCGTCTCCACCGCGCGCAGCAGGTCCAGCTCCAGCCCCGCGTCCCGCGCCGTGCAGATGAGGGCGCGCACGTCCTTGGGAAAACAGCTCCCGCCGTACCCCACCCCGGGATGGAGGAACGCGTAGCCGATGCGGCGGTCCGCCCCCAACCCCTTGCGCACCAGGTCCACGTTGGCGCCCACGCGCTCGCACAACGTGGCCATGTCGTTCATGAAGGAGATGCGCAGGGCCAGCATCGCGTTGGCCGCGTACTTGGTCAGCTCCGCGGAGGCCGGGTCCATGAAGAGGATGGGGTTCTCCGTGCGCACGAAGGGCGCGTACAGGTCCGCCATCATCTTGCGGGCCCGCTCGGAGCACGTGCCGATGACGACCCGGTCCGGCTTCAGGAAGTCGTCGAGCGCGGCCCCCTCCTTGAGGAACTCGGGGTTCGACACCACGTCGAACTCCACGTCCGTCTGGCGGCGCACCACCTCCCGCACGCGCTCCGCGGTGCCCACCGGCACCGTGCTCTTGTCCACGATGACGGTGTAGTGGCGCAACGCCCGGCCCACCTGCTCCGCGGCGGCGAGCACGTACTGGAGGTCGGCGTTGCCCCGCTCGCCCGGCGGCGTGCCCACCGCGATGAAGACCACCTGGGAGGGCGACACCGCGCCCGCCACGTCGTCTGAAAAATGGAGCCGGCGCGCCCGCGCGTTGCGCCGCACCAGCTCCTCCAGGCCCGGCTCGTAGATGGGGAGCGCGCCCTCCTGGAGTGACGCCACCTTCCGTGCGTCCACGTCCACGCAGGTGACGTCGTGTCCGGACTCCGCGAGGCAGGTCCCCGCCACGAGCCCCACGTACCCCGTTCCGATGACGGCTATCCGCATCGTGGTCCTCCTCCTCGTCGTCTAGGGTTGTCGCCCCGCGCCCAGGCTCAGCGCGTAGTCCTCCAAGGTCCTCGCCCGGTGCTCCGCCGTGTGCTCGGCCAGCACACGCCGCCGGGCCCGCCGCCCCAGCTCCTCCCGCTCCCCCTCCGTCATCTCCCGCAGGAACCCCAGCGTCTGCTCGCCGGAGGACGAGATGAGCACCTCCCGCCCCGGCTCGAAGAACGTCTCCAACCCCGCCCACGCGTCGCTGATGAGGGGGACACCGCACGCGGCGGCCTCGAAGAGGCGGACGCTCGGCGAGTACCCCGCCTGGACCATGTCCGCGCGCGTGACGTTCAGCGTGAAGCGCTGCGCGGTATAGAAGGCCGCGTGCTCGGGCGGCGCCAGGTGCTCCACCCGCTCCACGTTGTCCGGCCAGCGGACGCTGTCGGGGTATTGGGGGCCCGCGACGACGAAGCGGCCACCCGACCACCCCCGCGCGGCCTCCAGCATCAGCCGCTCCAGCACCGGCTGCCGGTCCACGCTGTACGTCCCCAGGTAGCCCAGGTCCCAGCGCGGCTCGCGCGGCGAGGGCGCGTACAGCTCCGGGTCACAGCTGCAGTAGAGCGGGCGCGCCGCGGGCGACCCCAGCTCACGCTCGATGCGCTCCAACGTGGGCCCTCCGGTGAAGGACAGGTAGAGCTGGTAGCCAGGCACCAGCTCCGGCTGGAGGTACTCGCACTCTCCACGCGCGAGCCCCGCCAGCGTCACCGGCGTGTCGATGTCATAGAAGGCCGTCAGCCCTCGCGCGGTCCGCTGGACCCAGGCCCCCACCTCCACGCCCTGGGGCACGTAGGAGCCCACCACCACCAGGTCCGCGTGGCGCACCGGCGCGGCGAACCGCCCGGTCAGCTCCGCCACGCTGGAGTACAGCTCCGTGCGCCCATGCGGCGGACACGGCAGGTCCCGGTTCGCCGCATACCAGGGCATGTCCCGCTCCAGGAACAGCACGTCGTGGCCGCGCCGCGTCAGCTCGCGCACCAGACCGCGATAGGTGGTCGCGTGGCCATTGCCCCAGCTCGAGGTGATGGACAGCCCCAGGATGACGACGTTCATGCGCGCTCCCCTCCTTCACGCCACCTGCTCGCGCGCCGGGTCCGCGGGAGGCCGCCGACCGACGCCGAGCGCCGCCTCCACGCTCCCCGCCCGGTGCGTGTACGTGTGCTCCGCCAGGACGCGCCGCAGCGCGGCCTGTCCGATGCGCCGGGTGCGCGGCTCCGTCAGCCGACGCACGTGCTCGGCCACCTCGTCCCCGGAGCGCGCCACCAGGACCTCGCGGTCCGGCTCCAGGAACAACTCCACGCCCTCGAACGCGTCGGTGATGAGGCATGCCCCCGCGCCGGCGGCCTCGAACACGCGCGTGGCGGGCGAGAAGCCGAAGCGGGCCATGCTGTCGCGGTGGATGTTGAGCACCGCGCGCGCCGAACAGTTCAGCGCGTTGTGGTCCCGGGAATAGACATGCCCCAGGTTGCGCACGTTGGCGGGCAGCGCCCTTCCCTCCCAACCGCTGCCTCCGAGCAGGAAGCGCGCCTCGGGCAACCGCTCGGCCGCCCGGAGGAAGAAGGCCTCCACGCGCGCCTCCCGGTCCGGGAGCCGGTTGCCGAGGAAGGCCAGCGCTCCCTCGAACCGCGCGTCGCGTGGCACGGGGTGGTGGGTGTCGGGGTCCAGCGCGTTGTAGATGGGCACGCACTCGCGCGCGCCGAAGGCGCGATACGCGGACACGACCGGCGCCCCGCCGCCATAGGTGAGGACGACGTCGTAGCGAGGCACCCGCGCGCGGAACGGGTCGGCCGGGTCCTTCTCCATCCGCTCCAACGTCGCCGGCGCGTCCACGTCCCAGAAGACCACCTGCATCCCCGGGCGCCGCAATTCGAGCACGCGCTCCTCCAGCAGCGCGTCGAACACGCCCACGCCGCTGGCCTTCACCACCACGTCCGCCGAGCGCGCCTCCTCCAGGCACCGCTCCACGCCGTCGGTGCCCTCCCCCGCGTAGACGACCACGCGCGCCCAGTCCGGGTCCGCCATGTCGCGGTGCCGCTGCCGCTCGAAGGCGTCCGGCTCGTAGAACGTCACCCGGTGCCCCCGCGCGTGGAGCGCGCGGATGATGCCCCGGTAGTAGGTGGCCGCTCCGTTCCAGTACGCGGACACGAGGCTCGACCCGAAGAACGCGATGCGAAGTCCCTGGCTCATGCGGTGACCCTCTCGTGCGACGGGGTCCCCGTCCCGATGACCCGGGGCCCCAGCGATTGGTGGATGCGCAGCAGCTGGTCCACCCGGTGCGCGCACGTGTGGCGCGCCAGCACGGTGCGCCGCCCGTGCTCCGCCAGCTCCCGGCGCAGCCCTTCGTCCGCGAGCAGCGCGCGCAGGTGACGGCGCATCGCCGCGCCGGTGTGGGCCACGAGGAAGTCACGCCCGGGCGTGAACAGCCCCTCCGCGTCCGACCAGGGCGCCGTCACCAGGGGGATGCCGCACGCGAGCGCCTCGAAGGGACGGATGGTGGGGATGCCGGGAAGCGCGGTGGCGTAGGGACGGCGAGGAACATGGACCGTCACCCGGGCCCGGGCGAAGGCCTCCGGCACGCGGTGGTTGGGCAGCCACCCCGCGTAGGTGATGCCCGCCCGGGCCAGCGCCTCGCGCGCGCTGTCCGGATAACGCACGCCATGCACCCGCGCCGAGAGGCCGAGCGCCCGCGCCGGGTCCACCAGGAACTCGTGGAGCTCCGCGGTGCGCTCGCCATCCCCCCAGTTGCCAATCCAGACGAGGTCGCGCTCGGGGGCCAGCCGGGGCAGCGGATGGAACACACGCGCGTCGGCCGCCTCGTGCCAGGTCCACGCCCGCTGCGCCCAGCCCTGCTCCAGGTAGAGCCTCCGGATGACCTCTCCAAAGGCGAGCACCCCGTCGTAGTGGGAGAGGTCGTAGCGGGCCATCTCCTCGCGGGCGCTCACGCTGCGGTGGTGCGTGTCGTGGAACAACAGCCGGAAGGCGCCCCCCGCGCGGCGACGCTCGCCAACGCGGCGCACCAGCTCCGGTGGATTCCATTCGTGGACGATGACCAGGTGCGTGCCCTCCAGGGCCCGGTCGAGGTCCAGGGTCTCCAGGACGTAGCGCTCCGGCCGCACCCGCGGGTAGACGGACCGGGCCTCCTCCAGGACGGCCGCGCCCTCAGGCTCGGCCAGGAGGTTGGCCAGGCTCCATGCGTTCTCCGGCTCGAAGACGCGCACGTCATGGCCGCGAGAAGCCAGCTCCGTCACCACGCCGCGCAGGAAGTGCGCGTTGCCGTGATTCCAGTCCGACAGGAGCGAATGACAGAAGAGCACGATGCGCATGAGCGGTGGGCCTCCAGCGGTCAGGGCGCCCCGAGCGCGAGCCCCATCCCGGGACGCACGGGCCGGGAGCGCGGCAGCGACGCGTACAGCGCCAGGTAGGCCTCCACCATGCGGCGAGGCGTGTACGTCAGCGCCCGAGCGCGAGCCCGGGCCGCGAACCGCTCCCGCAGGCCCACGTCCTCTCCCAACCGGGTCAGCGTGGAGACCAGCGCCCGCGGGTCGTCTGGGGGCACGAACAGCGCCGCGTCCCCCCACACCTCGCGCAGGCTGGGGATGTCCCCCAGCACCAGCGAGCACCCGGCGAGCCCCGCCTCCAGCGCGGAGAGGCCGAAGGGCTCGTAGCGCGCCGGCAACGCGTACACGGCCGCGCGGCCCATCCACGCCGCGACCTCCTCCGGGGCCAGCCGCCCGAGCGCCACGGTGTGGCGCGCCCGCGCCTCGCTCCCGCCTCCGGGTTGCCGCAGCTCGCCCGCGACGCGCACGGGCCAGGACAGCGAAGGCGCGGCGGCATCCAGCGCGGCCAGGTTCTTGGCCTCGTCCCACAGCCGCCCCACCGCGAGCACGAAGGGCTCCTTGGTGCCAGGCGCGAAGGACTCCGGACGCCGCGCGTTGGGGATGACGGACACGGGCTTGCCAGGTGCGTAGTGCCGTTCGAGGGCGGCGCCCATGGCGGCGCTCGGCGCCACCAGTCGGTTCGCCGCGCGCAGCCCCCGCCGCACCTCGCGGCGGTAGCGCGCCCACTACTCCGGCAGCGGCCCCGACCGGACGGCCTCCCACCACGACGCGACACACGAGTGCGCCACCATCACCACCGGCGCGCGCCAGGGCAGCGCCCCGTGACAGTAGCCGTTGAGGTGCACCAGGTCGGGCTCGAGCCGCGCCTCCAGCCCGAGCAGCCACGCTCCCGCCGCCTCCACGTCCTCCCACGGCGACTCCATCCACTCCAGCCGCCAGGTGCTCTCGAAGACGCGCAGGCCCGGCACGCCGCGAGCCTCCTCCGCCTGCGCGGGAGTCAGGGGCGCGCCCATGGTGGCCAGCGCCACCTCCACGCCCACCTCCGCGAGCGCGCGGCACAGCTCGAGCGCGTAGGTCCACACGCCGCCCACCGTGTCGGTGGTCATCAACACCCGTCGCGGCGGGCGGCGCGGGGTGCTCGCTTCAGCCGGCGAAGACTTCACGGGCCTCTCCCAGCCGCGACACACGCTCGCGCTCCAGGGCCTGGGCGAGGTAGCGCGCGTCGCTGTCGATGCCCACCACGCGCGCGGCGCCCCGGCGCTTCATCTCGATGCTGTAGAAGCCGCCATTGCAGCCGATGTCGAGCACGGACTTGCCGCGCAGGTCGCTGGGGAAGGCGTGCGAGAAGGTCCGCCAGAAGACCGTGGGGAAGTCGCCCAGCGGGTGGCGGGGCGCGGTCTTCACACCGTGGAGGTCCAGGTTGTGGAACCATTCGCCCAGCGCGCTCACGTGATGTTGCATCTGCTCGGCCGACAGCCCGCGCGGTGACATGGCGCCTCCGTTGGTGCGTTCCTTCCACAGAGTGGACAGTCCGACATGGCTTTCCAAGCGAGACCGGGCGCATGCCGGCACGCCTGTCGTGCCTGGGCCCCGGCGCGCGGAGGCACACGCGAGGACACACCATTGAGAGCATGTCCCTGACGCGGCTGCTGTTGGGCAGGCCCCTGCGCGATGACGAGGCGGCGAGGGAGCGGGTCGGTCCCCTGACCGGCATCCCGCTGCTGGGGCTCGACGCGCTGGCCTCCGCGGCCTACGGACCGGAGGCCGCGCTCACCGTCCTCTTCGTCCTGGGCGCCTCCGGTCCGGACTACATCGGCGTGCTGATGGGGGCCATCGTGGTGTTGCTGCTGGTGGTCCAGTTCTCGTATCGCCAGACGATTGGCGCCTATCCGGATGGAGGCGGTTCGTACTCCGTGGCGCGAGCGAACCTGGGGCCGCGCCCCGCGATACTCGCCGCCTCCGCGCTGCTGCTGGACTACGTGCTCAACGTGGCCGTCGCCATCTCCGCGGGCGTGGGGGCCCTCGTCTCCGCCATCCCCGCGCTCTTTCCGTTCACGCTGCCCCTGTGCCTGGTGCTGCTGGGCTTGTTGATGGTCGTCAACCTCCGTGGCGTGCGAGCCACGGGCCACGCCTTCATGCTGCCGACCTATCTCTTCGTGGGCTGTCTGGGCATCACCCTGGCGGTGGGCGTCTGGAAGACGGTGGTCGCCGGAGGGAGCCCCTCCCCCATCGTCGCCCCGCCGAGGCTGCCCGAGGGGACCGCGACGGCCAGCCTCTGGCTGTTGCTGCATGCCTTCGCCAATGGCTGCACGGCGATGACGGGCATCGAGGCGGTCAGCAACGGCGTGCCCGCCTTCCGCGAGCCGCGCGTGCGCAACGCGCGCAGGACCCTGGCGGGCATCGTCGGCATCCTGGTGCTGCTGCTGTGCGGCGTGGCGTTCGTCTGCAATGCGTATGGCATTGGCGCGACCCCGCCCGGAGTGGCGGGTTACCAGAGCGTGCTGTCACAGGTGGTCGCGGCCGTCATGGGGCGCGGGCCGTTCTATTCCGTCACCCTGGTGGCCATCATCGGCGTCCTGTGCCTGTCGGCCAACACGAGCTTCTCGGATTTTCCTCGCGTCTGCAGGGTGATGGCGCTGGATGAAAACCTGCCCGCCGCC
Source organism: Myxococcus stipitatus (assembly GCF_021412625.1). Next base: position 234,877 of record NZ_JAKCFI010000006.1, read on the forward strand.
TTCGCGCACATGGGGCACCGGCTCGTCTTCGCCACCGGCATCATCACCCTCACCCTGCTCGCGGGCGTGTTGCTGGTGGCGTTCCGCGGCGTGACGGACCACCTCATCCCCCTGTTCGCGGTGGGCGCCTTGTCGGCCTTCACGCTGTCCCAGGTGGGGATGGTGGTGCACTGGCGTCGCCTGGGAGGGAGGGGCTCGCGGCGCTTCCAGTGGGTGAACGGCATTGGCGCCAGTTGCACCGGGCTGGCGTTGCTGGTGGTCGCCACCGCCAAGTTCACCGAGGGCGCCTGGCTGACGGTCGTCTTCATCCCGCTGACCTACGCGATGCTGCGCGCCACGCGGCGACACTACGCGCGAGTCGCCCAGGCCACGGCGAGCCCCCGACCGTTGGAGCTGGGCCGGATGGAGGAGCCCGTGGTGGTGGTCCCGCTGCGGCGGCTGGACCACGTCACCATGAAGGGGCTGCGCTTCGCGCTGACGATGTCCTCGCGAGTGCACGCGGTCCAGGTGCGCGGACAGCCGGACGCGCCGGAGCAGCTCGCGCGGAGATGGGAGACCCAGGTCGCCGCGCCTGTGCGCGCCGCGGGCCTGCCCGTTCCCCAGCTGGTGGTGCTCACGCCCTCCGTCCATGAGCTCGTGGACCCGCTGCTCGGCTACATCCACCAGCTGGCGGCGGCGAACCCCGACGCCTTCATCGCGGTGCTCGTGCCGGAGCTCATCGAGCGCCGGTGGCACCATTTCCTCTTCCACAGCCACACGGCCACCGTCCTGAAGATGATGCTCCTGTTCCGGGGAGGTCCCAGGGTCATCGTCATCAATGCGCCCTGGTACCTGGATGACCGGAAGCGACGTGCCGCCCGGGTCGGGACAGGGCGCCCGCTCCTCTGGAGGTGGGCCCGACGCTAGAAGGGGCTTGGCGTGAGGATTTCACAGCCCTCGCGCGTCACGAGGACGGTGTGCTCGAACTGCGCGGAGAGGCTGCCGTCGGCGGTCACGATGGTCCAGCCGTCCGGCAACGTGCGGATGTCCTCCCGTCCCAGGTTGATCATGGGCTCGATGGTGATGACCATGCCCGAGCGCAGGGTGAGGCCGGTGCCGCGCGTGCCGAAGTGGGGGACGTGCGGGGGCCCGTGCATGGAGCGGCCGATGCCGTGGCCTCCGAACTCGCGAACCACGCTGCACCCTTCCCGCTCCGCCAGCTCCTGGATGGCCGCGCCGATGTCGCCCATCCGCGCGCCGTGGCGCACGACGGAGATGCCGATATCCCGGCAGCGGCGGGCCACGTCGACCACGTGGCGGGCCTCGTCGGAGACCTCGCCGATGAGGAAGGTGGCGGAGGTGTCGCCGTGGAAGCCGTCCAGGCAGGTGGTGACGTCCACGTTGATGATGTCGCCGGGCAGCACCTGCTCGTCCGGTCTGGGGATGCCGTGACAGACGACGTTGTTGCGGCTGGTGCAGACGGTGGCGGGGAAGCCGTGGTAGCCGAGCTGGCTGGGGCGGCCGCCCCGCCGCTCCGTGTCCTCGCGCACCCAGCCGTCGATGTCCGCGGTGGTGATGCCCGGCGTCAGCTTCCCCGCCACGTAGGCGAGCGTGCCGGCCGCCGCCTCGCCCGCGCGGCGAAGGCGCTCCACGTCCGAACCCTTGAAGAGAGGTGTTGTCGACATGGGGGCCAAGGTGGCCCTCGTGGCCGGGGAGCGTCCAATGCTGTTTGGGTATCACTCCGTGGAGGACAGGCTGCGCGAGGGGCGCGGGGCGCGGTAGAGTGGGTCCGTGAGCATCACGCACCTCCAGTCCTTCGTCGCCGTGGCCGAGGAGCGCCATGTGGGCCGCGCCGCGCGCCGGCTCCACCTCACCCAGCCGCCGCTGAGCCGACACATCCTCGCGCTGGAGGAGGAGCTCGGCACGCGACTGTTCGAGCGCACCCGCCAGGGCATGCGCCTGCTGCCCGCCGGAGAGGTGTTCCTCCTCCACGCCCGCCGCATCCTCGAGGAGGTGGACACGGCCGTCGTCACCGTGCGCGGACTGGCGACGCGCGACTCCAGCGGGTGAGCGGCTCCCACGTCCGCCGGGGCCATGAGCCCGCAACGTCGTGACTCGGACTCGGGTCCCCCGTCATCTCCCGCTCCGCCCATGCACGGAGAGAAGGCCATGATGAGCGCGCCACGTCGTGACTCGGACTCGGGGCACTCCTCCTCTCCCGCTCCGTCCATGCGCGAAGCGAAGGACATGACGGGCCCGCCACTTCGTGGCTCGGACTCGGGCCCCTCATCGTCTCCCGCTCCGCCAAGGCGAGCATGGACGACGGCGGGAACGCGCGCGTTCATGGTCCTCGCGCTGATGCGCGCGACGGGCGCGCTGGCGAGTCCGGAGGACGCCGTCCAGACGGGTCTCCAGGTCCCTGGCGAGGCGGACGACTCCGTCACGGAGCCCCCGAAGGCGGGCCCACCCACCTCCTCCGAGACGCCCCTCGACGCCGCGAGCCTCGAAGTGCCTCCTGTCGACGTGGAAGGACCCGCGACCTCGTCTCGCACCGTCGTCACCGGCACGCGTCTGCCCCGCCCCGTGCGCGACGTGCCCACCACCACCGTGGTGATTCCCCGGGAGGAGATCGACCGCAGCCCCACGCTGACGCAGGACACGTTGGTGCGCACCCTGCCCTCCGCGGCCACCTTCCGGCGCACGCCGAGCCTCGTCTCCGACCCCACCGCCCAGGGCCTCAACCTGCGCGGTCTCGCGCCCTCCGGCGTCGCGCGAACCCTCGTCCTCGTCGACGGCGTCCCCGCCAACGACCCGTTCGGCGGCTGGGTCTTCTGGCGCTCGCTGCCCCGGCTCGGCCTGGACCGCATCGAGGTCGTCCCCGGTGGAGGCTCGGCGCTCTACGGCAGCGCGGCGCTCGGCGGCGTGGTGCAGCTCTTCTCCCGGCCCATCACCGCCACCGCGCTCGACGCCGACCTGACACTCGGCAACCTCGACACCGGCCGCTTCGCCGCGCGCGCCGCCCACCGCTGGGAGCGCGTCGCCGCCTCCGTCGAGACGGAGCTGCTGCGCAGCGACGGCTATCCCCTCATCCCCTCCACACAACGGGGCGCCATCGACGCAGACACGCCCAGCAACCACGTCGTGCTCAACGGCCGCGTGGAGGCGGACGTCACCGACACCCTCACCCTCTCCGCCCGCGCCAACCTCTTCCGCGAGAACCAGAACGGCGGCACCCGCTACACCACCGCGCGCGCGGAGCTGGCCCACTTCGGCGCGGGCGCGCGGCTGCGCACCGAATCCCTCGGGACCCTCCACCTCGACCTCTACGGCCGCCTCCAGCGCTTCGCCCAGGACCGCGCCCGCGTGGCCACCGACCGGGACACCGAGGCACGCGCCGCCACGCAGGACGTCCCCGCCGACGACCAGGGCGCCTCCCTCGTCTGGACCAGCCCCGCCTGGACCGCCGCCGGCACGCACCAGCTCACCGCCGGCCTCGACGCGCGGCGCATGGCCGGCACCTCCGAGGAGCACCTCTTCCCGCCCAACCCGACGCCCGAGTCCACCGTCGCCCGCCTCACGGGCGGTACCCAGTGGGCCGGCGGCGTCTTCCTCCAGGACCTCTACACCCTCACGCCCGCCCTGGAGCTGTCCGGTGCCCTGCGCCTGGACGTCTGGCGCAACACCCGGGGCCACCAGGACGTCACGCGCGCCAACGGCGCCACGCAGACCACGGCCTTCGATGACCGCACCGCGTCGCAGCTCAGCCCTCGGCTCGGCCTTCGCGTGCGCCCACACGAGCGGCTCACCCTCCGCGCGTCCGCCTACCGCGCCTTCCGAGCCCCCACCCTCAACGAGCTGTATCGTCCCTTCCAGGTGGGCACCGTCCTCACCGCCGCCAACGCGGAGCTCGGCGCGGAGCGCCTGTGGGGCGCGGAGGCCGGAGTCGAGGTCGAACCCACGCGCGCCCTCACCGCGCGCGTGACGGGGTTCTGGAACCTCCTCGAGGACCCCATCACCAATGTCACCCTCGCGGATGGGGTGAGCCGCCAGCGGCAGAACCTGGGGCGCGCGCGCGTGTACGGCGTGGAGACCAGCCTGGACTGGCGCCTGTCCCGTCAGTGGACCGCGCTGCTCGCGTACACCTTCGTCGACCCCACCGTCACCGACGCGCCCGGGCAGCCGGCGCTGGTGGGCAAGCAGCTCGCGCAGGACCCTCGGCACCGGGGCACCGCCCTCGTCACCTTCGACGACCCGCGCCTGGTCACCGCCACCGTCCAGCTCCGCGTCACCGGCCCCCAGTTCGAGGACGACCTCAACGAGCGAGGCATGGGCGGGGTGCTCGTCGTGGACGTCGCCGTCAGCCGGCACCTGTTCTGGAAGGTGGACGCCTTCGGCGCGGTGGAGAACCTCTTCGACCGCGCATATCTCGCGGGTCGCGCCGGGGTGGACACGCTGGGGCCGCCGCTGCTCGCGCGCGTGGGGCTGAAGTTGCGCGGCGCGCCGTGATACCCGCCAAATCGACGTGCCCCCTGGCCCTCATACCGGGCCCGGACCCATAGTACGGGTCTGATATGGCACCACCGCCAGGGCACCCCATCCGCTTCGGTCGCTATGAATTGGTCTCCAGGCTCGGACAGGGAGGCATGGCGGAGACCTGGCGCGCGCGCCTGCTGGCGGCGGCCGGCATCACCAAGCCCGTGCTCATCAAGAAGGTCCTCCCGCAGTTCGCCCAGGACGAGTCCTTCATCCGCATGTTCATCAGCGAGGCGCGCATCTCCGCCACGCTGTCGCACGGGAACATCGCGCAGATTTTCGACTTCGGTGAGGTGGACGGGGAGTACTTCCTGGCGATGGAGTTCGTGGAGGGCCCACCGCTGCACCACCTGATGCGGCGCGCGCGCAAGGCGGGCTTCGTGTCGATGCCCCTGCCCCAGGCGTGCTTCATCGCCCTGGAGATGTGCCGGGGGCTGCACTACGCGCACACGCGGACCGACGAGCGGGGCGTGTCGCTGAACATCGTCCACCGCGACATCTCTCCCGACAACGTCATCATCAGCTACGAGGGCCAGGTCAAGCTGGTCGACTTCGGCATCGCCAAGGCGAAGCTCCAGCGCGGCTTCGACACGGAGCCCGGCGTGGTGAAGGGCAAGTACCTCTACTTCGCTCCCGAGCAGGCCCGTGGCGAGGAGGCCGACGCGCGCACGGACGTCTGGGCCGTGGGCATCGTGCTCTTCGAGATGGTGTGCGGCCGGCTGCCGCTGGAGGGCAACGAGTACGTGGTGCTCAAGGCCCTGCGAGAGGGACAGCTCCCGCGTCCCCGCGACGTGCAACCGGACCTGCCCACCGCGCTGGAGTCCATCCTCCTGCGGGCGCTCGCGGTGGAGCGCGAACAGCGCTACGCGTCCGCCATGGCCCTGGGCGACGCGCTCGCGGGCTTCCTCTACACCACCGCGCCCCGCTTCTCGCCCATGTCCGTGGCCTACCTGCCACGCATGCTCTTCAAGGAGGAGATGGAGCGCGAGGGACGCGACGCCCAGCTCCCCTCGGCCTTCGTCGACGAGGTGTCGCTATGGCGCCGCAACCTGCTGACCGCGGGGACGACGGAGCCCGTCGAGCCAGAGCTGGGCGAGCTGGAGCGCACCACCGAGCCCATGCGCGGCAACAAGCCGCCAGGCTCCCCGGCGCCGGGAGCGCCGAGCGCCTCCGAGCGGAAGAAGTCCACGGCGGCCATGCCCGCCGCGCGACCTCCCTGGCCCTGGGGGAGGTGGCTGCTGGGCATGGGCGGAGTCCTCGCGTGCGCGCTGGGCGCGGCGGCGCTCGTGTGGTCGCGGCCACCGGAGGGCGGAGAGGTTCGCGGCACCATCGAGCCGCTTGCGCCCCAGCCCGGGGTCCCCACGGCCGCCGCGACCAGCAAGCCCGCCCCCGCGCCCGTGACGCCGCCCCGGACGCCCGTGTCCTCCAGTGAGGGGCAGGGGCGGCCCCGGTCTTCCTCCGCGACGTGGCCGGTGGAGTCCGTCCTCCTGGAGGCGCGCCATCACGTGATGCGTGTCTCGGACAGTGCGTCGGCCATCGTGGGGCTCTCGTCGAGCGCCGAGCACCGCATCGAGCTGCTGCCGCTGCGCGTCTCCATCAGCGGCGTCGGCTCCCACGCCCGGACGCACTCGGAGACGAAGCCGCCCCTCTTCTATCTGGTCAGGGGCTCGGAGCTGTTCGCCCAGGAGTCGATGGGGCAGCTGCCGCTCAAGGCCATCCCCCTGCCCCGTGGCGCCACGGACGTGCGGGTGTTCACCATCGGGCCGCCCATCGACGACGTGGACCTGAAGCCCCGGCAGGCGCGGGTGGACGACCCGCGGCGCCCGGACTCGGGCAAGCTGCTCACCGTGCATCCCGAATGGATGACGGCGTCGCTCGACAAGGCGTTCCGGCTCAAGGGCCTGTCCCGCACCCAGGCCTACCGGCTGACGCTCTCTCCCGTGGGAGAAGGTGCCTTCACGCGCGGCAAGGCGGCCGGGCCCCAGCGCACGGTGGGCTGCGTGCAGGACATCTCGGCGGACGCCATCCCCATGGGCCAGCCGCTCGTCCCGCCCCTGTCCGCCCAGCGGTTCCTGCTCACCGAGGGCACCCCGCAGCGCATCACCCAGGTGGACGCGCTGCGCTGCGGCTTCATCGACGACGACCCATCCGACAACGAGGGCGCCGTGGAGCTGCGCATCGAGAAGACGGAGCTGCCGCCGCCCACGCGAGGCACGACGCGCAAGGGCACGACGGAGTCCCCGGAGACGCTGGAGCAGGCCGTCTCGCTCATGGGCGCCGGCAGGCTCGAGGAGGCGGCCACGGTGCTGTCGGCCTGCCTGGAGGCGAACGCCCAGAGCTTCGAGTGTCACCTGCTCATGGGCGAGGTGTCCTCGAAGCTCGCGCAGCCGGACACGGCGCGCACGCACTACAACGCGTTCCTGAAGCTGGCGCCCGCGGACCACCCCATGCGCGCCGACATCCGCGCGCGCCTGGCCTCCGGCAAGCCCTGACGGGCGCCGTCACTCCACCGAGCGCAGGGCGCGCACGGGGCCGTTGAACCAGCGGCTCAGCTCCGTGAGGTCGTCCATGCGCCGCGCGTCCGGGAGGCTGTCGAGGAAGACGCGGCCGTAGGACTTGGTGACGATGCGCCGGTCCAGCATCGCGACGATGCCCTTGTCCGACTGGGTGCGGATGAGGCGCCCGAAGCCCTGGCGCAGCGCCAGCGCGGCCTGCGGGAGCTGGTACTGCTCGAAGGGCTCCTCGCCGCGCATCTGGAGCTGGTTGATGCGCGCGGCCACCAGCGGGTCCCCCGGCGAGGCGAACGGCAGCCGGTCGATGATGACGAGGCTGAGCGCGTCGCCCGGCACGTCCACGCCCTCCCAGAAGCTGTGCGCCGCGAAGAGCACGCTCGGCGTGTCGCGGAACGACTCCAGCAGCTGCTGCTTGGGGCGCTCGCCCTGGAGCAGCGCCTGGTACGGCAGCCGGCCCGCGGCCAGCTCGTACGCGCGCACCATGTTGCGCAGCGAGGTGAAGAGCACGAAGGCCCGGCCGCCCGTCACCTGGCACAGCTGGACGATCTCCTCCGCCGCCGCCTCGATGAAGCCCGGGGCGCTCGGGTCCGGCAGGTGCGTGGGCAGGTACAGCGCGGCCTGCCGCGGATAGTCGAACGGGCTGGGCACCGACAGGGTGCGCACCTTCGTCACCGGCTGCCCGTCGTCGCCGTACAGGCCCATGCGGCGGGCGAAGAAGTCGAAGCGGCTGTCGGCCGCGAGCGTGGCGGAGGTGAACACCACGGTGTCGAGCGCGCCGTACATGCGCTCGCGCAGCTCCTTCGCCACGTCGATGGGGCTGGCGCGCAGGAACAGGCCCTTGCCGCGCTGCTCCGCCCAGTACACGTGGTCCACCGACTCCGCCTTCTCCAGGAAGGTGAGCTGCTCCTCCAGCTCGTTCGCGCGGCGGGTGATGGCGGCCAGCTCCGGCTCGCGCTCACCGGCGGAGAACGCGGACAGCGCGCCCAGCGCCTCGCGCACGCCCTGCAAGGCGCCGGACAGCTTGCCCATCGTCTCCGCGCGCAGCGCCACGGAGGACTCGTGGCCGGACAGGCCCAGCGCGCGGGGCGCCTGGGCGAACAGCGCGTCCGAGCCGGTGCGCAGCCGGGCGGAGAGCGCGCGCAGCATGGCGTGCCGCGAGTCGTCCTCCTTCAGCGAGGCCACCGCGTCGCGAGACAGCTCCTCCAGCCGGTAGTTGGAGACGCCCACGCCGAAGTGGCCGCTGGCCGCGTCCTCCAGCGCGTGCGCCTCGTCGAAGATGACGGCGTCGTACCAGGGCAGCACGCCCTCGGTGCGCTTGCCGGAGCTGCGCAGCGCCAGGTCCGCGAAGAACAGGTGGTGGTTCACCACCAGCAGGTCCGCGGCCTCCGCGCGCTTGCGCATGCGAGTGACGAAGCACGACTCGTACTGAGGGCAGCGCGTGCCCAGGCACGTCTCGGACGTGGTGGACAGCCGCGACCAGGCGCCGAAGGACTCCGGCAGGTCCAGCTCGCCGCGGTCACCCGTCTGCGTCTGCTCGGCCCACGTCTTCAACCGCGACCAGTAGCGCGACTCGTCGCGCGAGCCGAACTGCGGGTCCTGCGCGAAGGACGCGTAGCGGTGCAGGCACAGGTAGTTGCCTCGGCCCTTCAGGTACGCGGCCTCGAAGCGCAGGCCCAGCTTCTCGCGCAGCAGCGGCAGGTCCTTGAAGAAGACCTGGTCCTGGAGCGTCTTCGTCGCCGTGGACACCACCACCCGGCGCCCCGACAGCAGCGCGGGCACCAGGTAGGCGAGCGTCTTGCCCGTCCCCGTGCCCGCCTCGGCCAGCAGGTAGCTTTGCTCGGCGAAGGCGCGCTCCACGGCGCGTGCCATCTGGAGCTGCTCCGGCCGGTGCTCGTATGCGGGCAGCGCCACCTGGAGCGCTCCGCCGGGGCCCAGCAGGCTGTCTACGGAGGGTGTGGGAGAGACGGGGAGCGACATCGCGTGTCAGGGGCCTTTGGGAAGCGGCCGGACACGTTATCAGCGAGTCCGCCTCCAGGCCCGTTTCCAGCCACGCGCGCGCCGCGAGCCCCGCACGGACGGCCGCTCCTCGGGGAGGCGCGGCGCCCCACCCGTCACATCACCGGGCCACCCAGCAGCTCCCGCAGGCGCTGGATGATGAAGGCCGCCAGGCCCAGCACCACCACGAAGAGCACCGCCACCGCCGCCGCGCGCAGGCGCCGCGTCGCGAGCGACTCGACGGAGCCCTCCTCCGGACTGGTGGGCACCACCATGGAGGCGCGTCGCACCACCTCGTCGCGGGCGCGACGCGCCAGGGCGTCATCCGGCGCGCGGGCCAGCCGCACCCGGTACAGCCGACCGGCCCCGGCCAGCTCGCCGCGCCCCATGGCCAGCGTCAGCAGGCGGTCGTGCGCCTCCCAGTCCTCCCACCGCCCCGCCAGCTCGCGCCACGCCTCCATCAGCGTGTCCGACGGGCGGTGCTCCTCCGGGATGAAGTTCGCGAACACCAGCCCGCAGGCCGAACAGGACAGGTCCTCCTCCCGACGCGAGGACACGCACTTGGGGCAGTGTCCCGGCGGAGGAGCGAAGAGCGAATCGTCATCCAGGGGCACGCGCAGCGCGGGGTCGGCGCCGCGCACCACACGCAGGGCCGGGGAGGAGCTGGCGCGCGTCGCGGGCGGCTCGGCGGCGGGTGGCGCCGTGCCGTCGAGCCCCTCGCCCACGGGAGTCGCCACCGCGACGGAGGCCGCCGTGGCCGTGGACGCGCGGACGCGATTCTCCACGCCGCAGCGCTGGCAGGGCACCACCAGCGTGCCGCCGTCCACCCGGAACGTCTCCAGGGGGATGAGCCGCTCACAAGAGTCACACTGGAACTTCATGACACCACCTGACGCAGCGGGACCGGCATCGCGCAGCCGATGAGCGCCAGCATACACAGGGCGCAGATCCACTTGCGCGTGGGGCTCAAGGGCTCGAGCGGCTCCAGGACCTCCGGGTGCCCGAAGCCCACCACCTTGCTCGTCACCAGCAGCCACAGCCCCCACGAGGCGGTGACGAAGAGCGTGAGGAACAGCAGCACCGCCGCCATGGCGCGCCCCACCCAGTGCGCGTGCCGGCCCAGCAGCGCGAAGGCCAGGTGCCCGCCGTCGAGCTGGCCCATGGGCATCAGGTTGAGCAACGTGACGAGCAGGCCGAACCAGCCCGCGATGACCACCGGGTGGACGAGCACGTCCTTGCCCTCGGGCAGGGGGCCCAGCGCCAGCCGCGTCAGCCCCTGCATCAGCAGGCTGTCGCCGAAGATGGTCTGCACGCCGTTGAAGACCGGCTCCGGCTCCGGCGGCGCGTGCGTCACCTTCGCCATGACCCAGGCGAACACCTCCCGCCCGTAGGCCCACAGCGACGCGTCCCCGGGGAAGCGCGAGGGCACCTGGGGCGCGTCCACCACCGTCGAGTGCGACAGGCCCCAGTAGAGGATGGGGATGGCCACCACCAGCCCCGCCAGCGGCCCCGCCGCGCCGATGTCCACCAGCGCGTTGCGGTGGGGGATGCGATCCCGGATGCGGATGACGGCGCCGAGCGTGCCCACGCCCAGCACCGGCAGCGGGATGAAGTATGGCAGCGACGTGTCCACCCGGTGGATGCGCGCCAGCACGTAGTGACCCATCTCGTGGGTCCCGAGGATGGCCAGCAGCGACAGGCTGAACGACAGCGCCCGCTGCGCCGCCTCCGCCGTCACCTCATCCAGTGAGTAGGGTCGCTGGAAGTGGAAGTAGAGCAGGTACGAGGTGAATGTCGTCACCACCGTCAACAGGAACAGCAGCAGGTGGACCCAGTACCGGGGCGCGGCGCGTGCGGCGGGGGCGATGTCCATTCGGAGGGCCTCGACCGTGGGCTACCAAGGCGAGGTGGGCAATGCAACGCGGGTCCGTGACACGGTCGGCGCACAGTGTGTCCGGTCGGACCTTGACTTGGAGTCGACATCTGCTACGACCCCCGCCCGCTTGAGGTCTCAACCGAACGGCCGGGCGCAGGCTCACCGCGTCCGTCCACCGCACAAGCGATTTCTCAACGAGGGGAAAAACATGAAGAAGCTCATCCTGTCGGCGGTTGCCGCGGCCAGCCTGGTTGGCTGCACCAGCGTCGAGAGTGCCGTTGTCTCCGGTAACGAGATTGCCGCCAACGGCGAGGCCGTCGCTGTCGTCCAGGCGAACGCGCTGGGCCTGACCGCCATCTTCCACATCGTGGACATCGTGCAGAGCGACCTCGACACCGTGGTGAACAAGCTCCTGGTGGCCGAGGCCAAGGCCATGGGCGCCTCCAAGGTCGACCTGAAGTCGGCCGGCACCACGCCCCGCCACGGCATCTACGCGCTGTTCGGCTTCATCATCGGCTTCCCGTCCTCCAGCGCGGTCGGCGTGGCGGTGAAGTAGTCCAGGCGGCCGGCCAGCAAGGCGGCACCCGGGAGGCCCCCTGGCGACAGGCGGGCCTCCTTGCTTTTGCGCATCCCTCCTGCCCCACTGTCCCTCCCATGCGTATCCGTCTCGTCGCCTCCTGTGTCCTCCTGGCCCTGTCGGGCTGCACCTCGCGCAAGCCGCCGGAGGACGCCGCCACCGCCCAGCTCGCCCCGGAGGTGAAGCAGCGGCTGGTCGAGCGCGAGACGAAGCTGTCCGCGTACCGGCTCACGGGCACGGTGAAGGACGAGGGGATGGAGGCGGTGGCGTTCCAGTTCGACTTCCGCGCGCCGCAGCGCATGCGCGGCACGCTGGGCTCGCCGGCGGTGCGCACCTTCTCGTGGGATGGCACGCACCTGTTCGAGCAGCTCGACGGAGACAAGCGCTTCACGCAATACAAGTCGGAGCTGCCCCCGGCGAAGCTGGCGGCGTTCCTGACGGAGACGTTCACCCCCTTCATGCCGGAGGGCTACCGCGCGCCGCTGGTGGGCCGAGGTGTCACGCTGCGCAAGACGAAGCACGCGCGCGCGCCGGAGGCGGTGGAGGTGGCCCAGTCTCTGGGCGCCGATACGGGTGGGATGGAGCTGGTGTACGTGCTGCGCTGGCCGGGGTTGGACTTCCTGGGGAAGTTCACGCGCACGCCCGCGGGTATCGGCGCGGAGGTGCGGATGGAGGAGGAGCACTGCGACGAGGCGCTGGGCGTGTGCGTGCCCAAGCGGCTCACGCGGTGGGTGGACGGCAAGCAGGTGGGGGAGACGGTCCTCACCCGTGTGGAGCTGAACAGTCCGTCTCCGAACGACGCGTTCACGCTCACGGCGCCGGAGGGTTACGACGTGAAGAGCCGGACACTCGTGGAGGCGACGGAGGGTTCCACGCCCTTCGGCGGTTGACCGTCCAGCGGAGCGGACCCACCTTGGGACCGGAGGGTCTGCCATGGTGGAGAACGTCATCTTCGACGTGGATGGGACGCTGGTGGACTCGGTGGATGAGCACGCCGAGGCGTGGCGCCGGGCCTTCCTGCACTTCGGACGGGACATCCCCTTCGCGCACGTGCGCAGCCAGATTGGCAAGGGGGCGGATCAGCTCATTCCGGTCTTCTTCAACGACGAGGAGCTGGAGCGCTTCGGCAAGGAGCTGGAGGAGTACCGCTCCACGCTGTACCTGCGCGAGTTCCTGCCCAAGGTGCGCCCCTTCCCGCGCGTGCGCGAGCTGTTCCAGCGCCTGCGCAAGGGCGGCGTGCGCCTGGCGCTCGCCACCAGCGCGAACGAGGACGAGCTGAAACACTACGTGCGGCTGTGCGACATCGAGGGCCTGTTCGAGACGAAGACGAACAAGGACGAGGTGGAGCAGAGCAAGCCGCACCCGGACATCTTCGAGGCGGCGATGATCCGGCTCGGCCGCCCCGCCGCGAGCACCACCGTGGTGGTGGGTGATACCCCCTTCGACGCGCTCGCCGCCGCGAAGCTCGGGCTCCCCACCGTGGGCGTGCGCGCGGGGGGCTTCCCGCCGGATGACCTGCGCGCCGCCGGGTGCCGGACGCTCGTGAAGGACGCGGCGGAGCTGCTGCGTCGCTACGAGTCCGCGCCTCGGGAGTGGCCGTGGAACGAGCAGGACGCGGCCCACGCCGCGAAGGACGAGGAGCCTCGCTGAGTCGGGGTGGGTTGTCTGGAGGTCGCTCGCGGGGGGCATGCGCTCACGGCGCGTCGAGGGTGGAACGACGAGGCGGGTGAGGTGGTGCCGAGGATGGTGCCGCGCCCACCCTCTGCGGTGACTTCACGCTCGGGGAGCGGAGGGCATTCGGTGGGGCGTGGGTGTGTGCGCACGGCGGGCGTTGCGTTGCCGTGAGGGCTTCGTCGGGTCGGTGGTGGGGACTCGAGCGCGTGGCCCGTCCCCGACCGTGTCATCGGGCGGGGACGGGGCCAGGGTGACGCGGACTACCTGCGCGAGCCGCGGCTGCGCGAGGTGGTGCGACGGCGGGTGCTCGTGCCTCGGCGGCTGGTCCCCCGCTTCGCCGTGCTCCGGGAGCGGTTGGAAGTCGAGGCGCGGCGCGCGGTGGCCCTGCGCGCGGCGGTGCTGCGCGCGGTGGCCTTGCGGCCCGTGCGCGTGGCGCGGGCGGGCTTGCGCGTCCGGCTGGACGTGGCGCGGCGCGCGGTCGCGGCGCGCTTGCGAGCGGCCTTCCGTGCGTTGGCGCGTGCCACCGGGCGACGGCGGGCCGTCTTGGCCTTGCTGCCGGAGCCGCCCTTCTCACCGCCACCGGTGAGCTTGTTCACGGTGGCCCAAGCGCGGGACGCCGCCGTCTTCTCCGGCGTGCCGCGGCCCTCGTAGGACTGCTCGATCTTCCGGGCCATCCGCTTCTGTTTGGCCGTGTACTTGGCCTTGCTTCCTCGTGCCATGCGTTGCCCTCCAGGCAATGCGTCAAGGCCGGCAAGAAGCCGGCGTCGCCTGGAAGGTGAGCAGCCACATCGCCCGTGGGAAGGGGTGGCGCGACGACTCGGGTCCACTTCGCGAGGTCGGCACCCACATGCGCGGAGATGAGCGCACTCGCGTGGCGGTGAGAAATCGCCGCGCGGATGCGTCACGTGTGGCGGGTTCGCGGCAGGCGAGGCTGGAACCCAAACCCTTGCCGTCTTTGGAGAAAACGCTGAGCCGTCTCGACATGCGTCATCGCCGCCGCGCTGTGGTTCACGCTGTCCCCGGGATGAGCGCCTGTGGCGACGACACGCCATCGGAGGTGGTGCTCTACGTCGGAGAGGGCGCCTTCTTCCTTGCCCCCTCCGAGGAGGGCGACGCGGTGGTTGGAGCGAGCGCGGCGCGGAGGGTGGCGATGCGCGACGAGCACGTGAGTGACTGGAGGCGCTCGACGCGAACGACGATGAGACGGAGCAGCAGGCGGCGCGCGCTGCTGTCCGCGCTCATTGGGCGGAGAAGCGCGCCGAGCTGATGGACGCGTACGACACGGCGTGCTGGACGACGGCGAGCACGTGGCGCTGCGCCAGGACCGCGTGGCCGCAGCGCAGGAACGCCGCGCGGAGCCGATGGAGGCGTGGGACACGGATGCGATGACAGGCTGAGCGTGGAGGCAGCACTGCCGCTGCGGAAGGAGCTCCGGCGCCACATCATCGAGGGGCACGACATGGAGAAGTGAAGCGCCCGGAGGTGCACGGACTCCAAGGTCGAACCCCCTGGTCACCCTCCTGGCAACCTGGGGGTTCTCCGCGTGGGCGCCCTCCTGCGTGGCGACGCTGGTGGCGCGGGAGGTGCGTGCACAGCTTTGCGAGCACGCACAAGGAGGCGTCCCCTGGAATCCGCCCTCATCGAGCCCCCCCGACGGCAGGTCCTGGACGAGGGCCCCGCGGCCCTGGTGGTCAACACGCAGTCACGCTCGGGACGGGAGGCGTTCGAGCGCGCGAAGGCGGTCCTGGAGGAGCGCGGTGTCGACTTGGTGGAGAGCCACACCGTGTCGAGGAGCGGACGATTGCGGCGCGTGCTGGAGCAGCTCGTAGCGCGGGGGACGCGGCGCATCCTGATTGGCGGTGGGGATGGGACGCTGAGCGGCGCGGTGGCGCATCTGCTCGGGCGGGAGGTGACGCTCGGGGTGTTGCCGCTGGGGACGGGGAATGACTTCGCGCGCTCGCTCGGGATACCGCCGGACGTGGAGGCCGCATGTGACGTCATCGCGCGGGGGTATGTGGCGCGCGTGGACGTGGGCCTGGCGAACGGGCGCCCGTTCCTGAATGCCGCGAGCCTCGGGCTGGCGACGGCGATCGCGCGGAGACTGACGAAGGAGCTGAAGCAACGAGCGGGCAAGCTGGCGTACCCCATGGCCGCCGCCGCCGAGGTGAAGGACCTGAAGCACTTCCGCGTCCGGCTGTGGGCGGACTCGCAAGAGCTGGAGCTGGATGCGCTCCAGTTGGTCGTGGGAAATGGGCGGTACCACGGCGCGGGGAACGTGGTGGCACCGGATGCGACGCTGGATGACCGGCGACTGCATGTCTACGCGGTCTCGGCGCCGTCCGCGGCGGCGGGGCGTGATGGGACGGGGTTGGGACAGTTGCAGGATGTGGCCACGCTGGCCCGTGTCGCGCTGGCCGTGCGCACGGGCGAGCATGTGGAGCATCCTTCGGTCACTTCGCTTCGGGCAGCGCGGCTGTACGTGGAAGCGAACCCCGTGCAAGAAGTGAACGCCGACGGTGAGCTGGTGGGGATGACACCCATGCGGTTCGAGGTGGCTCCAGCGGCACTTCGGGTCTACGCGCCTGGGCCAACGACGTGAGTGTGAAGGGGTGAGCGCCCACGAGAAGACTCCGGATCGCGCCCTGCGATGGATTGGGCCAGGTCTGGCGTCTTTGCTGCTGCGGGCTCGGAGACAAGGGCGAGGTAAGAATCCGAGGGGATGGCGTCTTGCGGGAGCGGAGGCGAATTGTTCGATCAAGCATCTCCGCGTGGCGGAGCCAGAACGGACCCGAAATGGCGAAAAGCCCTGTGCCATCAAGGGGTTGGGGCTCTTTGACAGGTGAATAGGTGCTTGCATGGCATTTTCCCAGTGAGTTCAAGCGGTTACAGGAAGACACACTGTGTCATCGCAAATCCATGCACGAACCAAGGGAGGTGCTTGCAAACAGGGGTGATAACCCATGGAAAATACAGGGATTTTGGAGGCCGCAGTCCCGCTGGCCGTGATGCCGAGAGGTGTTGAGCACTTCTTCCGCGACGCCAGTGTGCCAAAAGCCATCTCTGGTCCCGCTGGCCGTGATGCCGAGAGGCGTTGAGCACCGGGAGGTGCTCCAAGGTGAAGGTCGTCATGGCTGCAAGTCCCGCTGGCCGTGATGCCGAGAGGCGTTGAGCACTCGGCCAGCCTCATGCGGAGCCGAGCCACCGTCCGGTCCCGCTGGCCGTGATGCCGAGAGGCGTTGAGCACCACATGGCACTGCGTGGATTCAGTCGGAAGGGCCGGTCCCGCTGGCCGTGATGCCGAGAGGCGTTGAGCACTCCGAGAGAGTGGCAGCGGCGTTGCGCGTGATGCTGTCCCGCTGGCCGTGATGCCGAGAGGCGTTGAGCACTCGGCGGCGGAGAGCTGGTCAAGCTGCCCCGGCGGCGTCCCGCTGGCCGTGATGCCGAGAGGCGTTGAGCACTTGAGCGTGCAGCCCGTGGTGGCCAACAAGGCGACGTCCCGCTGGCCGTGATGCCGAGAGGCGTTGAGCACAGATCCTGATAGTCCTCGAAGTCCTCCAGGCTCTCGTCCCGCTGGCCGTGATGCCGAGAGGCGTTGAGCACCCCCGGGTCTCGGGTTCTTACGAAGGGAACAGCGCCTGTCCCGCTGGCCGTGATGCCGAGAGGCGTTGAGCACGTCGCGTGGTCTTTCGTTACCAAATCCCAGTCTTTCTCCCGTCCCGCTGGCCGTGATGCCGAGAGGCGTTGAGCACTTCTTGGCGCTCTCCCAGGACGGCTTCTCGCCGGCGGTCCCGCTGGCCGTGATGCCGAGAGGCGTTGAGCACCCGTCAGGAGCGAACGCCGGCGCGAACCGAAACTGGTCCCGCTGGCCGTGATGCCGAGAGGCGTTGAGCCCCCAGCATCACGCTGGAGGTCACGAGCGGCGACCACTTTATAGGGACACGACCCGAAAGGGGCCGAGCGACGGTAGCCCGGCTCCTCCTGGTTCCTACGGTTGGACCTGGAGCGGCTTCAACAGGGTCAAGTCCCGAATCGTGTGTAGTTGGTTGGGAGGGGGTTCGGGGGAGGAATGCTCCTTGGTGGCGTCAATCAGCGGCAGTGTCTGGGGTTGAGTTGAGCAGAGACATGTCGAGGTAGCGGCAGTCGTCCCAGATGCCCGTGACTTCGAGGGCGACGGCGGTGATGAGGCGCAGGGCGCTGGCGCGGTCCGGGAAGGCGCCCACGGAGCGGATGCGGCGCTTCACCTCGCCCTGGAGACGCGCCAGGCCGTTGGTGCTGCGCAGGCGCTTCCAGTGGGCCTCACGCCGTAGGCCAACAGGGCCGAGACGTTCTGCACCGTGCGCGCCCACCGGGCGTCCAGGAGCTTGTAGCGGCCCAGCACGGCCTCCGCCGAGCCGTTGGCTCAGGTCCGGGGCACCGTCACCTCCAGGTGCCCCATGGACGTCAGCAGCCCACGCAAGGAGCTGCCATTGCGCTGGTCCTTGTGCCCGCCACCTGCAGCCAACGCCCGGCGCCCACCAGGCCCCGAATCTCCTCCTCCAGCAGCATCTCCAGCGTCATCCGGATGGCTCTCAGGAAGAGGCCTCGCACGTCGGTGCGCGCCCCCTCGTGCGAGGGCGCGGCAAACTCGGTATCGTCCACGGCGGGGACCTCCTCGTCTCCCCTGTCAGGGGAGACCGTCTCGGTTGGTTTCACCGAGGAGCTTCCCTCTTTCCAGTTCGCCCTTCCTCGCCGTCTACACACTCATAGGGACACGACCGACACCAAGGTCCGGGGGGACTTCCATGGCGATGTTGCGTGCGTGGTGGGTGGTGGTGCTGCTCCTGTTGGCCCGCTGCGCGTCGGCGCCCTTCGCTGGGCACGTCGCTCTGTCGCGCGGGGCCGACTCGGCGGAGGACTGCGCCGAGGCGGCCGAGGAGGACGATGACGAGGGGTGCGTCACCGTTGCGTGCGTCGGTGCCACCTGTGGCCTGTACCGATGCGAAGACGTCTCGTCCGCGCCGCTGGCCCTGAGAGGTGGTGGCGCCGCGGCACCGATGGCGGGCGTCGGCACCTCACCTCAGCGCTACTGGGGCGCCCCACAGGTCATGCCGGGCCGCGAGCCGGTCCTCGTCTTCCACATGGCGCGGCCCGAGGAATTGCCGAGCACGAAGGCGCTCCGCAAGGCGCGCGAGGAATGGGAGAAGGTCCCGAAGGAGAAGCACCACATCTTTCCCCGCGCCTTCGAGGAGTACTTCCGGGGACAGCACATCAACATCCACGAGTACGCCCTCGCCATCGACATGAAGCGGCACAAGGAGCTTCACCGAGGCGAACGAGGCGCACCGTGGAATGCGGACTGGGAGGCCTTCATCTGGCGAATGGAGCGAGAGCGCGAAGGCGGCGTCCCTCGAAGCGAGATTCGGCGTCGACTCTTCGAGTTTGCCGGGGGCATGATTCAAAGGTACCGACTCGTCGGGATGCCCTTGTCGTACTGGCAAACGCTCACGGCGAATATGCGGCTGGCGGAGGCTGGGTGATGCGCTACTTCGAGCTGGGTCCGACATCCGAGACAGTTGCTCCGAAGTGGCGATGGAGCCTCGCGGGCAAGCGCCCTTGGCGGCTTCCTGGAACGGAGTGCCCCAGCTGCGAGGCAGGCGGCGCGACCATCGCGCTCAACTACCCGAGCGTGGACCTGTCGGAACTGAGCGAGGAGCGCGAGTACCGGAGACCCCGGTTTGCGCCTTGGGATGAGTACGTCCGGCTTCGTGACCGGGCCCTGCCGCTCATGCCGCAGGGTGCTGTTGTGCGGCCGGGGACGGCGATGGGACCACTGGCGGGAAGGTTGCGAGGGCTCCCGCCGCCAGTGGCGATGGATGCGCCGTGGAACCTCTTCGCCCAGCCCGAGGGCGTGGAGCGACTCCTCGGTGCGGGGCTTCGCGGCATCAAGCCCGTGCCCACCGCGCTGAAGGTCGGACGCGACGTGCCCCCGTCGCTGGAGCTGGAACTGCAGGTAGGGGGGGACTACGCACCCGAGTGCCGTCCGCCGCTGGTGGGAGAGCCGTGCCCCATGTGCGGGACGCAGCGGCGGGGCCTTGCTCCGTACCGATGGTGGCTAGACCCTGCCGCGCTGCCGGAAACCGACGTGTTCCGCTTCCGGCACAACCCAGCTTGCACCATCGCGAGCGAGCGCTTCGTGGAAGTCCTTCGGAGCATGGGCGACACCGGCATCCGGGCGACGGAGATTGCGCCGCCTGCCGCGCGCGAGATGGGGGCACTGACGTAGGCAACCTCTTGCCTGGGGCTACCGCTTCGATTTCGAGCGAGCGGCAATGGCCTCGTCGAGGAGCTGCCGGTGGCGCTACACCGGTCTCGTGGCTCTCCCGCAGTTTGTGTGGAGGGTGTCCCGAGGAGGAAGCTGCGCGAATGGCCGTTCTGTCGCTCGCTCTCCAAAGGGAGAGTCACCGGGGCGTGGATGACGACAGGCCCAAGACCAGACTTCCCTGCTGGATGCGTCGGGTTCGAAGCTCGCCGTGTCTCCCTGTCGCCTTCGAGGGGAACCACACAATGTACGGGAGAGCCACGAAACCGACACGACTCCACCCCATATCTGAGCAAGGACGGCTTTTCGCCAGACGCCTCATTCTTCGTGCCCCCCCCTGGGAGACGCTGCGCCCAGGAGGCCCCAGGAAGTTCTGCTCATCCCCGAGGTCTACATCTCTCGGGGAGCGGAGAGCGCACCGTGGCCTCCGGGTTCGTCACTGCGGCGTGACCTTGAGCAGCTTGCCGTTGGTGGCGTCGGTGAGCAGGTAGAGGGCGCCCTCGGGGCCCTGGACCACCTCGCGGATGCGCGCGTTCAGGTTCTTGAGGAGGTGCTCCTCGCCCACCACGCGGTCATTGCGCACCATGAGCCGCACCAGCGCCTGGGCGGCCAGGCCGCCGATGAACATGTTGTTCCGCCACTCGGGGAACAGGGTCCCGGAGTAGATGGTCATCCCCGAGGGGGCAATCACCGGGTCCCAGTAGTACACGGGTTGCTCCATGCCCGGAGCCTGGGTGCTCTGGTGGATGGGCGCGCCGGAGTACTCCTCCCCATACCCGATGGTGGGCCAGCCGTAGTCCTTGCCTGCCTCGGTGAGATTGACCTCGTCACCTCCCTGCGGCCCCATCTCCACCGTCCACAGCCGGCCCTGGCTGTCGAGCGCCGCGGACAGGACATTGCGGTGACCCACTGACCAGAGCTCCGGCTTCGCATCGGGGTTGCCCAGGTACGGGTTGTCCTGGGGCACGGTGCCGTCGGGATGGATGCGAACCACCTTGCCGAGGTGGCTCTTCACGTCCTGGGCCTGGACACGGCCCGCGAGGATGGAGCGCTCCCCGAGCGTGACGAACAGCTTGCCGTCCGGGGTGAACACCATCCGTCCCCCCGAGTGCAGCGTCGACTCGAGCGTGGGCATCATGCGGAAGATGATCTGGACGTTCTCCACGCGAGGCTGCGCACCGTCCACGAGGCGCGCGCGCGCCACCGCCAGTCCGTTGCCGCCCGTACGAGGCTCGGAATAGGTCCAAAAGATGCGCTGGCTCTCGGCGTAGTCCGGGCTCACCTCCACGTCGAGCAACCCGCCCTGACCGCGTGCGTCCACGGCGGGCAGGCCGCTGACGGCGGGGGACTTCGCGCCCTGCTGCGTGACGATGTAGAGCGACCCGGTGGCCTTCTCCGTCACCAGCATGCGCTGGTCCGGCAGGAAGGCGATGGCCCAGGGGTTCCTGAAGCCCGAGGCAATCTCAGTGACCTGGATGGGCGTCTTCGTCTGGATGGCGGGGACGCGCGTCTGCCCGGGGAAGGCCGGATTGAACTCGGGCACGTTGGGCGGGCCCTGCGGAACCGGGGGACCGCTGGGGAGCGGATCTTCAGGGACGCCCGCGTCGTCCTCCGGGACACCCGCGTCGTCTTCAGGGATACCCGCGTCATCTCCAGAGACGCCAGAGTCCTGCTGCAAGGCGCCCGAGTCCGGTGACGTGGGTTCTGAATCGTCTCGGCAACCGACCAGGAGGGTGGCAACGATGAGGGGCATCGACAGTATGCGCATGCGACTCGCTCCAGAGGGGGAAGGAAGGGACCATCGCGTCCTTTGCATCGACTGGGAAGGACGCATTACGACGATGCGCTCCGGCCCAGGACCGGCGACGAGTCCTTCACCGTTGCCGTGGTGGCGTTGGTGCCCCGACTCGGCACCAGGTTTACCGTTGCGAAGCCCGCGAACCGACGGAGGGCGAAGGTGTTCGTCGAGGGTGGAAAAATCTGCCGTCAGCCCGATTGAGGTTCGAGGGCATTCCTGTCGGCCCATCGAGACAGGTTGGAGGCGAGCGGGCCGAATTCCCTGGATAGGCACGCAGGCTGGGCAGCCCCTTCACTCAACCTCAGAGGCCCAGTCAATTATCATGGACCCTTGAGACTGTCAGACTCATTTGCTGTGCCGCGCATCGCATGCCGATGTGCTGATGGCTGACCGGGGGGCACGTGAGAGCTTTAGCCATTGCTGCATTGTTGCTGCTAGCGAGCGGGTGCGCGTCGACTCGTGTCGTCCACCTCGACACGGGGCGAGGCGACCCAATCGCCTTCACGCCGGAGGAGTCCGAACCCGTCGAGATAGGAGAAGACGCGTTCAAGAGTGCGGTCGCGCAGCTCGTCCTGGACATGCGATTGGACGTCGCGTTCCAGGAGGTCGAGCAGGACGACCGGCGTTCCCTGCTGGCTTCCTCGGCGGGCCTCGTCGACGGTGCGCAAGGAAAGCCGGTCCACCCGTCCTATGAGCGCATCTGCCAGCGGCAGGATGAACCCCACACCTGCCTGAGCCTGCTTGCCGGTGGGTTGGCGCTCGGGCCCACGGAGCGGCGCATCTTCGCGCTCTACTTCGCCCTCGACACAGTGTGGAAAGGCGTCGAGGAAGCGATTCGCGACATGGTGAACGCCGCGGCCCTTCGCGCCATGGTGACGACGATGATCGGAACGGCGCTCGTCATGCTGGTAGCGCCCGAGCCCATCACGAAGCTGATAGCCATCGCGCTGACCGCCTCATTGATTGCGTATCTGGGGACGGGGCCTGTCTGGAACATCGGACAAGGCTTCCTCCGACTCATGGACGAGTCACGGGATGCCGTGCGCGTCGACGAACTGGCGAGCGCGGGACATCGCTTCGGCAAGGTGCTGGGAGACAATGGGGCCCGTGTCCTGGTGGTGGTCGCCCTGGCGGCGCTCGGAGGGAAGAGTGCCATGGCCGCCCAGGGGCCACGCATGCCGGGCTTCGCTCAGGCGGCTGCTCGGGCTCGGATGGAAGGCGGCTTCCAGCTCGCGGGGGCATTGACTGGAGAGGTCCAGGCCATCTCGGTCCCGTCGGCTGGGGTGTTGAACGTGACGCTCGCGCCAACCGCGGTCGCCGCGGTTGCGATGGAGGCTGGCGAAGGCACTGGGGCCGTGACGGGAGCCGCGGGCGGCATCCAGGGCGACCCCGACGGCAAGGTGCATCACATCTGCACGGACAAGAACACGATCTCCGACACGAATGGAGGACCGTGGACACAACGGTTTCAGGCGCTCTTCGACAAGGCGGAGATGAGCCTCAATGATCCCGCGAACCTCATACGCATCACAGGACACCAGGGGCCACACCCCATTGAGTATCACAGGGCCATCTTCGCCAGGCTCACCAACGCGACTGCTCGCTGCGGCTCAACCGCTGCTTGTCGCGTCGCACTTGAACGAGAGCTTGCCAGGGTTGCTCGGGATCTTCTAAGGGAAGGGTCGAGCTTGCGGAAGCTGATTACGAAGCGCCCCGGAGAGTAGTCCGTGGAACGACGATTCTTTGATCTGGGTCCAGACGAGTATGTGAAGGGTCGTTGGTACCTCGGAGACCCGACCCATGGGAACGGCGTGGAGCTCGCTGATGTCTGGAGGTTCTCGGATGGCGAGCCGATCGATCTCTCCGAGCGGCTTCGAGTGCCGGTTCGCCAAGCTGGAGCTGCACTCGACATCGAGTTCGCGGGAGTGGGTCTCACTCCTATCGTCTCCGCGCGCGTCGCATCTGTGTTCCGCGAGCGAGCCCCAAACGACGTTCAGCTCTTCCCTGTCGATGTGGACGGAGAGTCGAAGCCCTACTTCCTTCTCAATGTGATTCGGAAGATTCGGTGCATTGATGACGAGGCTTCCGAAGAAGTTCAGCTTCGCACCGCGGAGGACTATGAGGACCGAATCGGGGAGTATTGCTCAGTCATTGGATTGCGTATCGACAAGTCCAAGGTAGGCACTGCGCGGGTGTTCCGATTGTGGGGCTGGCGTGTTCCGCTGGTGGTCGACGAGGACATCAAAGATGCCCTCGAGGCCAACGGCATTTCTGGAGGACGATTCGACGAGGTCTGAACAGCTTCGCCTCAGATGCCCCATTGTCGTTGGAATGGGGCTCGAGGCGGGCGGCCTCGGCGCTGGGACGTGCGAGAGTTGTTCGACGCCGTGCTCTACGTCCTACGCAGCGGCTTCCGCTGGGTCGGCCGGCCAGTCCCCGTACAAGCTGGCGACCCCATTTCTACCCGGATGATATTGACCGATATTTTCGCCCGGGTATAAATAGCGCCATTCTGGATTCGAGCTCCGGCAATGGCGATGACGACTTCCACGCACCTGCCCTCCTACACGGCCTTCGACGGATACCGGCGCCTTGCTTCGGGACCACTCGCGACGGTGGCCCTCGCGGTCAAGCGCGTCGCGGACGACGGGATGTCCGGCACGGTCGTTATCTTCGACGACGCGACGGGCCGTTCGATCGACATCGACGTGCGCGGCACGGTGGACGAAGTCCGAGCGCGCTTCGCTCCTCCGTCGAGCGACGCATCGGGCACAGCCGGTGAACCGGTTGCCGAGGGAGAGCCTCGCGGCCGCGGCCGGCCGAAGCTCGGCGTCGTGTCGCGTGAAGTCACGCTGCTGCCGCGTCACTGGGAATGGCTCGCCGCGCAACCGGGCGGTGCGTCGGTGGCGTTGCGCAAACTCGTCGAGGACGCGCGACGCAACCGTGCGGCGGACGACCGGCGCCGCGATGCACAGGCACGCGCATACCACTTCATGTTGGCGATGGCGGGCGACCTCCCCGGTTTCGAGGAGGCCACGCGCGCCCTGTTCGCGAACGACCTGGCTCGCCTGACCGCGCTGATCTCCGAATGGCCGGACGACGTGCGTGACCATGCGCTCGCGCTCGCGCGCGGCGACCTTCCTCCTTTGACCGAAGACCGCTGACAGGAGCCCCCTCGTGACTGCATTCGACCTGAACCACGGCGCGGTCGCGCCGGTCGCCGACGAGGTCGACCTCGTCGAACCGCCCATCACCGGAAACATCCCGCGAGAACTCGACGGCACGCTGCTGCGCAACGGCCCCAACCCCCTGCGCGGCCGCTTCGAAGGCAACGACGTGCTGTCGTGGTGGCCGGAAGCCGCGATGCTGCACGCCATCTCATTCGAGGATGGGCGCGTGGCCTCCTACCGGAACCGCTGGGCGCGCACGCGCCGCTGGGCCGACGTGTACGCGCCCGAGCGGGCGCCACAGCTGCCCGACACCAATCCGAACGTGAGCGTGCTGCTGCATGCGGGCGAGCTGCTGGCGATGGCGGAAGGCGGCGCACCGCTCGCAATCACGACCGGACTCGATTCACTCGGGGTCCCTCGTCGACACGAGGGCTTCGGTGGCGGAATGACCGCGCACCCGAAGGTCGACCCACTGACGGGCGAACTCATCGCCTTCAGGGCGGACTGGCGCGCACCGTGGTTACGCTATGGCGTCGCGGACGCGCAGGGGGTGCAGCGTGTCGACCTCGCCATCGACGTGCCGGCGCCGTCGATGATGCACGACATCGCGATCACCGAGACCCGCAGCCTGCTGCTCGACCTGAACGTCGGGTACGACTTCTCGATGCTGAAGCACGGCCACCGGATGCCGCTGCGTTGGTATGACGACCGACAGGCACGCATCGGCGTGATTCCCCGGCACGGCGGCGACGTACGCTGGTTCGGCATCGAGCCCTGCTTCATCCAGCACGTCGTGAATGCGTATGACCGCGACGAAGCACATGTCGTGCTCGATGCGGTCCGATACCCGTCGTATCTCCGGCTCGACGCGAGTACGGGCAGGTTCGCCGACAACCCTGTCGCCATGCTGTGGCGCTATGTCATCGATACGGCGAACGGCATCGTCGAAGAAGGACCTCTCGCCGATGGTGGGCTCGAGCTGCCGCGCATCAACGAAAGCCGGACAGGGCGTCGCTACCGTTACCTCTATGCGGTCGAGCAGCCGACCCCAGTCGAAATGCGCGGCGTGGTCCGCTTCGACCATGAGCGCGGCACGACCCTGCGGTACGCAGTGCCAGCTGGCGACCAGAATAGCGAGCCCGTGTTCGTGCCGCGACCCGGAGGCGTCGACGAGGATGACGGCTGGCTCCTGGTGATGGTCTACCGCGCGGCGACGGACACCAGTGACCTCGTGATTCTTGACGCACGTGAGCTTCACACAGGGCCTGTCGCGACCGTCCACCTGCCGCGCCGGGTGCCAGCCGGATTCCATGGCGCGTGGGTGCCGCGGACGCACTGAGCCGCAGGCGCAGCGCATCGATGAGCGTCGTCCGCCCTGCGTCGGAGTCGCCACGGCAAGCAGACGGACTTTCCACCCCCCCCCGCCACGGAGCCGAGCCATGCCCACGGCGAGGCGCTCGACACCAAGCCCTCGTCGACGCAACGGCGACACCTTCGCCAGCCGGATTCGCATCCAAACCCGCCCACTCTCCGTGCGAGGCTTCCTGCCCGCTCGAACCGGAGCGCCCACGCGCTTGCAGCCGAGGCCCGGACACTGAAGGATCCTCGGGCATCATCGTCGCCCGAGGGAGCCCATTGAGTACGCTGGCACGGCTGAAGGGTACGGCGTTCGCGTCGGGGACGCGGATGCTCTATGTCGGTCCGCTGGTTGCCACGGAGCGCCACTCGCACCACGCGGCGCAGATCATCATCGCGTCACAGGGAGTGGACCTCGCGGACGGAGCCAACGGACGCATTCGCGCCTGCACGGCCGTCATTCCCCCTCACGTGCCCCACGGACACGGTGCTTGCGAACATGGGGCCATCCTGTTCCTCGACGGCGACGACCTGGTGAGCCGAGCCCTCTCGCGTAACGCCGAGCCTCGGTGCGAGGCGTGGAGACGTCCCGCGCTCGACGTGCCCCTCCCTCCCAACCCGACGCCGGAGCAGGCACGCGGCATCATCGCGTCGGTCCTCTCCGCCCTCGACCTCTGTCAGCCCCCGGGACCACGACACCCGGCGACGCGCAGGATGGGCGCCGCGCTCGACAGCTCCGACCCCGTCGACCTCGCGAGCCTCTCCCTCGAGGCGGGACTCTCGCCCCGGCAGATGCGTCACGCCTTCGCCCGCGACTTCGGGCTCCCGATGCGCGCCTATGTGCGGTGGAAGCGCCTGCGCCGCGCCATCGCCGCGGTGGAGGAAGGGGCGAACCTGAGCGCCGCCGCGGCCTCCGCCGGGTTCGCGGACAGCGCCCACCTGACCCGCGTCTTCCGCGAGCAGTTCGGCATGACGCCCTCACAGGGGCTGAGCTCGGTCACGTGGCGGACGCTCGACTGAGGAGGAACTCGGGGACCCCATCCCTCCGGCGCGGCATCCCGGTCTGGAGCATGATGACGTCCACGTTCCCGCGATGATGGGTCGTGTGCAGGACCACGTGGAGCAGCATCGCCGCCGGGGTCATCGTCACGACCTTCCCGTCGGTGAAGCGCACCTCACGAGGCCGCGCGAGTTCCTCCGGACGGAGCGACGCCACGGTCTCCACGTACCAGCGATCGAGGATCTCGAACTCCAGGTCCAGTTCCTGGAACGAGGGGATGACCGCCCGCTGGGGCGCTGTGAAACCATGCGAGACGCCCTGCAGATGCGCCTGGAACACGCTCCTGACGACGTGGATGTGGTCCAGGGCCCGCATGATCAAGTCCGCGCCCTTCTGCGACTCGAAGGCCTCGACCGCGCGCAGGGCGGAGAAGAGCTGTCGATTGGCCCATGCACAGTGGGTCACGAGGAGCTCGAGAGGCGTTGAAGAGAGCGACACATCACCGGACACCATCGAGGCTTGAAGGTTCATGCCTCGGAAAATAGGGAGCGTCCGGAAGGTGCGCTTGAACGCAACGGCGGACCCGAAGCCTCACCCCTTCGCTACCGCCACGTCTGTGATATCCAATCACTGACACCACGGTCCCCACGTAGACGACAGCCCTCGTCCCCTGGATGGCCCTCAATCGCATCGCGCCCCCCTCGAGCGTCAGCGCTCCGCCGATGCAGCCGCGTCCACGGCAACCGGACCTCTCCGACGGTGCTCCCTCCGGTACGTCCCCGGAGCGCGCCCGTCCCAGCGCTTGAAGGCCCGATTGAACGAGGCCTCGCTCTGGTAGCCGATGGTCGTCGCGAGCTCACTCAACGGGACGTCGCTCTCGCGAAGCAGCTGGGCGGCCTTCGTCATCCGCCACCGCGCCAGGTACTCCAACGGTGGCGTCCCGACGAGTTCCGTGAAGCGAGCGGCGAAGCCGGAGCGCGAGAGGGCCACGGCCGAGGCCAGGCTCTCGACGGTCCAGGGCGCGGCGAGGCGCTCGTGGATGAGCGAGAGGGCCTTGCGGACATGAGGGTCCGAGAGCGCGCACAACCCATGCTCCCGACACGGCCTCGTCGCGATGTGCGCCCGCAGGGCCTGCACGAGCAGGATGTCCGCGAGCCGGCTCATCACGACGGACGCCCCCGGACTGGACGACGCGCTCTCGGCGATGAGCAGTTGCGCCGTCGACGCCAGGGACGGGGCGAGCGCCGGGTCATCCGAGGCGATGTGGACGAGGCTCGGGAGTCGCTCGAACAGCAGCGCGCGTGGCGCGGCGCCGAACCGGAAGGCGCCCGAGACCATCGTGGTGCGTTCGCCATCCCCTCCGAACCGGATCGGCCCCACCCCTCGGGCGGCCTTGCACTCCCCCTGCCCCAGAACGAGGAGCGGGCTCCCTTCCGCGTCGCGAATCGTGTGCGCGCCCCCATGCGGGAGCACGGCCAGGTCACCAGCCGACAAGGTGACCGCGCCCTCCATGCCCTCGACCTCCAGGCGAGCGCTCCCCCGCGCCAGCAGGAGCATGCGCGCCACGGGCCTCTCGCAGAACTGGATGCCCCAGGGCGCGGACAGCTCGAACCGGCCATACATCACGGTCGACAAGCGCATCGTGTCCAGCACGTCGGCGAGGACATCCGAGCCCAGCTCGTCCACCGGGTCTGGACGCCCTGCAAATTCTTTTGGACTGGATGACATGGCCCGTCCATAGCGACCGAGGCATTCCCTGGCCATGCCAAATATCTCCAAGCTCCTGTCCCCCTTTCGCCTCGGCCGTCTCGAACTGAAGAACCGGATGGTCATGGCGCCCATGACCCGCAGCCGGGCGCTGGTCGACGGCAACGTGCCCACGCCCCTGGCGGTGCCCTACTACACGCAGCGCGCCTCCACGGGGCTCATCATCAGCGAGGCCACCCAGGTCAGCCCCCAGGGCGTGGGGTACGCGCGCACGCCGGGCATCCACTCCCCCGCGCAGGTCGCGGGCTGGAAGAAGATAACGGAGGCCGTCCACGCCGTGGGCGGAGTCCTCTTCGCGCAGCTGTGGCACGTCGGGCGCGTCTCCCATCCGGACTTCCATGAAGGCCGCCTGCCGGTGGCGCCGTCGGCGATCAGCGCCAACAAGGAGATCTTCACCTACGAGGGGAAGAAGCGCTCCGTGACGCCGCGGGCCCTCGAGACCGAGGAGATTCCCGGCATCGTCGAACAGTTCCGCCGCGCGGCCGAGAACGCCCTGGAGGCGGGCTTCGACGGCGTCGAGATTCATGGCAGCAATGGCTACCTGCTGGACCAGTTCCTCCGGGACGGCTCCAACCAGCGCACGGATGCGTATGGCGGCAGCATCGAGAACCGGGCGCGGTTCCCGCTGGAGGTGGCGCGAGCGGTGGCGGGCGTCTGGGGCCCCGAGCGGGTGGGGTACCGGCTCCTGCCCCAATCAACCCCCTACGCGAGCATGACGGACTCCACGCCCGTCGAGACGTTCACCTACATGGCGCGCGAGCTGAACCGCTTGGGGCTCGGCTACCTGCACGTGACAGAGGCCGTGTCGGGCGAGGGCGTTCCGGCGCCGGAGCAGCGCATCTCCCCGCTGCTGCGCAAGGTGTTCCAGGGCGCCTTCATCGTCAACGGCGGCTACGACGCGCGAACCGGCGAGGCTGCGGTCGCCCAGGGCGAAGCCGACCTCGTGGCGTACGGCGCGCCATTCATCGCCAATCCGGACCTGCCGGAGCGATTCCGACACGGGGCCCCGCTCAACCCGGCGGATGCCTCCACCTTCTTCACGGGCGAAGAGAAGGGCTATCTCGACTATCCGACGCTGCGCTGAACCCTGGAGCCCGTGCGTCTCCAGCCAACACGCGAGCATCGCCGCGAGCAGGTCATCGACCTGCCCGTGCCGATGCCGCGCGCCCCACGAGCGCACGCTGGACATGCAACACGGTTGCTGGAGCTTCTCGGCACGAGGTACCGTGCGCTCGCGAATCCCGAGTGAAACAGCACGCCACCGAGAGCCGACAACATGAGAACGCTGCGTATCTGGATTCTGGGTGCACTGCTCACCAGCGGTTGCGCCACGGCCCCCGTGCCGCGTGAGACATCGTCCGTCCCGAACATCGCCGCCCTCGACGCCGAGGTGGCGCGGGCCATGGCCGCGACGGGCGCGAAGGGACTGGCCATCGCGGTCATCGACCACGGGGACGTGGTCGCGACACGGGCCTACGGCGCTCGCAACGCGAAGGGAGAGCCGCTCCAGACGGACACGGTGATGTACGGCGCCTCCATCACCAAGACGGTCTTCGCCTACCTGGTGTCGCAGCTCGCGGACGAGAAGCGCCTGGACCTGGGGACCTCCATCGCCCAGTACCTGGAGAAGCCGCTGCCCGAGTATCCGGACGAGCGCCGCTACTCGACGTGGTCCCATCTCTCCGGGGACGAGCGCTGGCGAGCCATCACCCCGCGCGTCCTGCTCACCCACAGCTCCGGCTTCGCCAACTTCGGCTTCCTCGAGCCCGACGGGAAGCTGCGCATCCACTTCGCCCCCGGCAGCCGCTACGCGTACTCCGGCGACGGCATCATCCTGCTGCAGTTCGTGCTCGAACGCGGGCTCGGCCTGGACGTGGGCGCCGAGCTCCAGAAGCGGGTGTTCGACCGCTTCGGCATGCGCAACACGAGCATGGTCTGGCGCCCGGACTTCGCCAACAACCTCGCGGACGGCTGGATGCTCGATGGCGGCGTCGAACCCCATGACGAGCGCGGCACCGTGCGCGCGGCTGGCTCCATGGACACCACCATCGACGACCTCGCGCGCTTCGCCGCCGCGCTGGTGCGGGGCGAGGGCCTCTCTCCCCAGGCCTTCACCCAGATGACCTCGCCGCGGCTGCCCATCACCACCCGGAGCCAGTTCCCCACCCTCCAGGACGAGCTGCCTCCGGAGCAGCGCCGCGCGGGCCTCGCGGCCGGACTGGGCGTCGTCGTGTTCGACGGCCCGCAGGGACGCGGGTTCTTCAAGGGCGGCCACAACGAGAGCACCGGCAACACCCTGGTCTGCCTGCCTCGCGGCCAGCGCTGCGTCCTCATCCTGTCCAACGACGTCCGCGCGGAGCCGGCGTTCCCGCATCTGGTGCGCTTCGTGCTCGGCGACGCCGGCGTGCCCTGGGATTGGGAGTACGGCGACAAGGAGTTCTGGGACGGGCACTGAAGAGGACCCGGGAGCTGTCCCGATGAGGGCGGACCGTCGTTCCGCCCCGGTTGAACCTCCCGGAGCGTCACGCCTCGATGGCGCGATGCGGCGATGCCCCGCTCGTCCCTGAATTCCGAAATGACCCGGTGTGGCTTACGCTAAGGCCCTTCCGCGGCGGAGCGCCGTTCGCGGGGAGGACGCGTTGTGCGCCAGCGTTACCGAGTTCCCCTCCTCTTCGCCTCCATCCTCGCCGTCTGCGCAATACTCTTGCTCTGGTTCCGGGTCCCCCCGAACACGCAGGGCTCCCCGACTCCCACGGCCCCCCTCGCGCCGCCCGCCGCCACCGTCGCCTCCTCCACCTCGCCTCGCGCGCCCGCCCCCGCCACTCCGTCCCTGGAGTCCCCCTCCTCACCAGCCGACGGCGCCTTCGTCGTGCGCGTCGTCGCCACCACCGGCCCCGTCCCGGGCGCTCGCGTCCGCGCGTGGCTGCGCGTCGCCCACGAGGACGTCGAGGCCACCCCCTGGAGGCTCGCGAACGAGGGCACCACGGGCGCCGACGGCACGCTGCGCCTGCCCGCGGGCCCCGGCGACTACCTGCTCTCCGCCCACCTGACAGGTCACGCCCCCGCGCGTCGCGAGGCCACCCGCCCCGTGGGCGAGGCGGAGACCGCCGTGGAGCTGACCCTCGCCACCGGCGTGTCGCTCCACGGTCGCACCCTCGCGGAGGGCAGCGGCGAGCCCGTCCCCCTGGCGGACGTCACCCTGCGCCCCTACCCCGGCGCGGCCATCGCCTGGGCCGAGCCCACCTCCCTCCCCGAGGAGTCCGCCGTCGCCACGAGCGACGAGCGCGGCCGCTTCCAGTTCACCAACCTCGCCCCCGGCCGCTATGCCCTCGCCGCCGAGGCCCCCGGCTTCAGCCCCCGCCTGCTGCGCTTCCTCCAGGTGCCCACCGCCGGCGAGCTGGTCGTCGGCCTGTGGGGCGCGGGGACGCTGGAGGGCTTCGTCGTCGACGCCAGGGGCCAGCCCGTCGCCGGCGCGGAGGTCCTCGCCTCCGGCGGCCCCGCCCCCGTCCGCGCCACGACGAGCGAGGGCGGAGGCTTCGCGTTCGAGGTCCAGGCCGGCTCCTGGGTCCTCACCGCCCGACGCGCCGACGCCGTGGGCCGACTGCCCGGTACCCTGTCCGTCGCGCCCGGCGAGACGCTGCGCGGCCTCACCGTGACGCTCGGCGCGGCGAGCGGACTCGAGGGCCGCGTCACCACCCCGGACGGCGCCCCCGTGCGCGACGCCACGCTCGTCGCGAGCCCCTCGCGAGCGAAGGGCGCGCTGGGCCGCGCCACCTCCGGCGGCGAGGGCATCTACCGCCTGGAGCTCCCCGCCGGGGACTACGACCTCGCCGTCCAGGCCCCCGGCTTCGCCACCACGCGCGTCACCGCCATCGTCGTCCCCTCCGGCGCCTTCGCCCCGCTCGACGTGAAGCTCGAGCCCGCCACGGCGGAGGTCGAGGGCACCGTGACGAACACCTCCGGCCAGCCCGTCGCTCACGCCGAGGTCCGCGCCGAGCAGCGCGAGGGCGGCGTCGCGCGCAGCACGCGCACGGACGAACAGGGCGCCTACCTGCTCACCGGCCTCGCCCCGGGGCCCACCTCCGTCCGCGCCCGGCGCGATGGCGTCCAGGGCTGGGCCCTCCGCGAGGGGACGCTCAAGTCCGGCGCGCGCGCCCGCATCGACCTGACGCTCGCCGAGTCCGGCATGGTCCAGGGTCGCGTGACGCTCGCGTCCGGAGAGCCCGTGCCCGAGCCCGCCATCGTGCGCGCCATGCCTCGCGGCGCGCCCGGCGGCGGCGCGAACATGTCGTGGACGGAGACGGACGCCGAGGGCCTCTACCACCTGGAGCTGCCCGCGGGCGTGTACCAGCTCACCGCCGTGCTCCCCCGCGCGCGCTTCGTCTACTTCCACCAGGACGACCCGGCCGTCACCATCCAGGAAGGCAGCGCCATCCAGCAGGACCTGGTCCTCCTGGAGGAGCGCGGCATCACCGGCACCGTCCGCGAGTCCTCCGGCGCCCCCAGTCCCCTCGCCGTCGTCGCCGCCGTGCAGGGAGGCGACTTCCCCCTCACCGTGCGCGTGCTCGCGGACGAGGACGGCTCCTTCGCCATCCCCACGCGGCCGCCAGGCGCCCCGCCGCTCACGCAACTCGTCGCCCACAACGCCGGACGCGTGGCGCGCGTCGCGAACGTGAGCGAGGGCCGGGGCCCCGTGGAGCTGCGGCTCCAGCCCGCCGCCCACCTGCGCGGCCGCGTCGTCGCGCGCGCCGGCACGCCTCCTGACGGTTTCACCCTCACCCTCACCGAGGCGAACGGCGAGGAGCTGCCCTGGGCGAGCGCGGCCCTCACCACCCGCCAGTTCCCCGGCAGCACCTTCGAGCTGCGCGACGCCCCGGGCCAGCCGCTCCAGGTCTCCGTCCGCACCCGCGACGGCCGCTCCGGCGAGGCCCAGGTGACGCTGTCCCCCGGAGGGAGCGCGGACGTGGAGGTGCTCCTCACGCAGGGCGACTCCTCCATCTCCGGCCGCGCCGTGTGGAGCCGCAACGGCGGCCCGGCCTCCGGCGTCGCCGTGTTCCTCGACCGGGCCGTGACGGCCAGCCCCGACACCGTCACCACCGCCGACGGCCGCTTCCACCTGGACGCCGTCCGCCCCGGCGCGCACACCGTGCGCCTCATGCCCCCCGAGGGCCGCGTGGAGACGCGCGCGGTGAAGGTCGCGGAGGTCGAGGCCACCGACCTGGGCGACATCTCCGTCTCCCCTCGCCGCGCCACGCCCGGCACGCTGGGCGCCGGCTTCAGCGAGGACCGGGGCCATGTCTCCTTCGCGTGGCTCACCCCCGAGGGCCCCGCCGCGCGCGCGGGCATCGCCGTGGGAGACCGGCTCGTCGCCGTGGACGGCGTCGTCGTGCGCAACCGCACGGAGGCGGAGCTGCGCTCACGCGGCGCGCCGGGCTCGTCCGTCCGCCTGCGACTGGTGCGCGGCGGCGGCGAGCAGGAGCTCCAAGCCACGCGCGCGGACTGACGGCGGCCCACCGCCGTGACGGCGAGGCCCCGCCCTACACCTTCTCCAACACGCGCGACAGCACGTGCGCGGTGAAGTTCACCAGCGGAATCACGCGCCGGTAGTCCATGCGCGTGGGGCCGATGACGCCCACGGTGCCCAGCACCTGGTCCTGCGTGCCGTAGGGGCTGGCGATGACAGACACGTCCCCCGCGGCGGAGAAGTCGCTCTCCGCGCCGATGAAGATCTGCATCTCGTTGGCGCGCTGCACCCGGTCCAGCAGCGTCAGCAGCTTGTTCTTCTCGTCCAGCGCCTTGAACAGGGCGCGCATGCGCTCCACGTCCGCGAACTCCGGCTGCTCCAGGAAGGAGCCGGTGCCCTGGATGAGCACGCGGTCCGTGGTGGGCAGGTCCGTGGCCGCCGCGCCCAGCTTCAGCGCCTTGGCCGTCAGCGCGTTGTAGAGCGCCTGCTCCTGGTCCATCTCCGTGCGGATGCGCTCACGCGCCTCCTCCAGCGGCACCTCGTGCAGCAGCTCCGACAGGTAGTTGCTCGCCTTGAGCAGCTCGTCCGAGGTGATGGGGAAGTCGACGGTGATGGCCTTGTTGTGCACCTGGCCGCTCTGGCCCACGAGGATGGCCAGCACCCGGTCCTCGCGCAGGCGCACGAATTCGATGCGGCGGAACACCGCGGTGTCCGGCCGGGGCGTGACGACCACGCCCGCGTGGCGCGTCAGCGAATGGAGGATGCGGCTGGCGTCCCCCAGCACCTCCTCCAGGTTCGCGTCGTGGAACAACCCGGCGTGGATGAACTCGCGGTCCTTCGGGGACGGGTCCTTCAGCTTGACCAGCGTGTCCACGTAGAACCGGTAGCCCGCGTCCGTGGGAATCCGCCCCGCGGACGTGTGCGGCTTGTCGAGGAAACCCAGCTCCTCCAGGTCGGCCAGCACGTTGCGCATGGTCGCCGAGGAGACCTCGAACCCAGGCCGACGGGCGAGCTGCTGGCTGCCCACGGGCCCGCCCGTGGAGATGTATTCCTGCACGACGGCTCGCAGGACTTCCTTCTCGCGCTCACCCAGCTCTTCCGACATCCCCGCGTTCACGCTCCAGAGCCCACGGCCCTCGCCACCACAGGGCTCCTTCACGATTTTAGGGAAGCGCGACCGGAGGTTCAATCCAGGTCGCGCCGACAGCCGGCGCATGGCCCGCTCGATTCCCACGCGGAGCGACCAGGAAGCCGAGCGGGCGGAGGCGCGCACGCGGTGACATCCACCCGCACTGTACCGCCCCGGAGAATCGAGGACTGTGGGGTATGGCAATGCGCACATGGCTACCGGGGTATTCCGCCGCTACAAGCCGCGCACCGTGTCCGCCTCGACCGCCACCTCGCCAACATCCACCGCGCTCCCCGTCCCATCCCCCGCCCAACCCACCCCGGAGGCTGGCCCCCACCGGGGGATGCTCATCCTCTGTCTGCTGACGCTCTATCTCATCTGGGGCTCCACCTACCTGGCGGGTCGCTGGATGCTGCAGAGCGGCCTGCCGCCCTTCCTGAGCGCCGGGTTCCGCTTCTGCGTGGCGGGCGCGCTGCTGTTCACCGTGCTGAGGATGCGGGGCGCCCCCCTGCCCACCGCGCGACAGTGGCGCTCCAGCGCGGTGGTGGGCCTGCTCCTGCTGACCATCGGCAGCGGGGGCGTCGTCTTCGCGCAGCAGTGGGTGCCGTCCGGCATGGCGGCGCTGGTGGTGGGCAGCCTGCCCATCTGGTCCGCCCTGTTCGGAGGACTCTTCGGCCAGTGGCCGGGCACGCTGGAGCGCTGGGGGCTGGCGCTGGGCTTCGGCGGCATCGTCCTGCTCAACCTCGGCGGCAGCCTGGGCGCCGAGCTGGGCCCCACGCTGGTGCTGATGGCGGCGCCCATGAGCTGGGCGTTCGGCTCCATCCTCAGCCGGCGCATGGAGCTGCCCCGGGGGATGATGGCGTCCGCGGCGCAGATGCTGTGCGGCGGCGCGCTGATGCTGGCCTTCGGCCTGCTCCGGGGCGAGCACATCGCCGAGGTGCCGAGCACGCGCGGCATCCTCTCGCTGCTCTACCTCATCACCTTCGGCTCGCTCATCGGCTACAGCGCCTACGGCTACCTGCTGCGCCATGCCAGCCCCTCGCTCGCCACCAGCTACGCGTACGTCAACCCGGTGGTGGCGGTGGGCCTGGGCTCGCTCCTGGCCGGTGAGACGATGAGCCCCCAGGCCTGGGGCGCGATGGCCGCCATCCTCGGCGCCGTCGTGTTGCTGACACGCAAGCGCCGCTGAGCGCGAGCCTCGGACGAGGGAGGCCGGACCGCCTCCGGGGTTCCGGTCGAGGACACTCCGTGCTCACCGGCAATCACCTTCTGTATCAGGCGGGCTCGCGCGACACGGGGGGCTTGACGCTGGTGCCCGCCCTGGCTGTTTAACGGAGCCATGGAACCCGTCCGCGCGCTTCCCCTCGCCTGGCTCCTGGTGGCCAGCCTCGCCTCCGCGGCGCCCGTCATCCAGGTGCCCGAGGGCGGGGGAATCGTCCCGGTCATCTCCAAGGGCGTGGTGTGTGGCTCCCTCCGGACGGGCTGGGCGCTGTCCGAGGACCGCCGCTCGGTGCGCCCGCCCGCGCGCGTGGAGCAGGAGGACGCGCGCATCCAGGAGCTGAAGGTGGCGCCCACCGCCGCCCAGTGCGACACCACCGAGGAGCGCGTCACCGTCATCGCCACCGGCCCCTTCCCGCGCATCGACGCCAACGGCA
This sequence comes from Myxococcus stipitatus, assembly GCF_021412625.1. The sequence goes on from NZ_JAKCFI010000006.1 coordinate 271,661, forward strand.
CGTCGTTCTACCCGGACGAGGGCCGCGTGGAGCTCAAGGGCCACGGGCTGGAGCAGGTGGGCGTCGCCTGGAGCGCGCCGCCGCCGCGCGGGGCGGAGGACCAGCCGCCCCGGGTGGGCCAGGAGGCCTGCCTCGCCCCCAGCGCCGAGCGCGGACTGGCCACCTGCACCGTGCCGCTCGCGCGCAACCTGCCCACCAGCGCGTCGCTGTCGTGGACGCCGCCCTACGGCCGCAGCGGCCCGGACGTCACCACCTACGACGCCGCCGGCAACCTCGTCGCGCCGGAGACCTTCCGCCTGCGCCCCGGCCGCATCATCCTCACCCAGCCGCTCATCCAGTCGGAGGGCGTGGACGTGTCGCGGGGGCCGGGCACCGTCGTCATCAACCACTCGGAGGCGCTGGCGTCGGTGGAGTGCGGCGGCTCCGTGCGCTGCGAAATCAACGAGGGCAGCATCTCCCTGCGCAACGTGCCGGGCGTGGACGTGAGCGTGACGCTGCGGCTGCGGCTGGCGCCCCGCATCTACTTCGCGCGCGGCGAGGTCATGGAGCAGGTGCTCGTCCAGACGCTGCCGGTGCTGGCGTGCCCGCTCACCGCGGTGGAGGGCACGGTGCTGCGCGACGCGGAGAACGCCGCGTTCGTCGTGCGGCTGGACCCGTCCTGCCAGCACGACCCGCGCAAGCTGCTGTGGTCGGTGAACGACCAGCGCGCGCGGGTGGAGCGCGTGGTGAAGGCGCAGGACGGCGTCTACGCCATGCTGCGCACCGGCGGCACCTCCGAACAGCAGGTCACCATCACCGCGCAGACCTCCCGCGTGGAGGGCTCCGTCGTCGCGTCCGAGACGACGAAGACGCAGCCGGTGCCCGTGCCGCGCGCGTCCCTGGACCTGGAGGACCAGGGCCCCATCGACTTCATCCCCATCAACCGCCCCGCCGAACTGCACGTGGCCTCCAGCGGCGAGCAGGGCCGCTTCGTTCCCCGCCCCATCCCCGGCGCCTACAGCGTCACGTCGAAGGACGGCACCACCCTCATCCAGGGCGAGCCCACCGCCGGCGGCTTCGTGTCCCTGCGCTTCGGCTACCAGCTGCCCACGCTGCCCGGGGAGCTGGCCACCACGGACCTGGTCGTCGTCAGCGAGCGGATCCAGCGCTCCGTGCGCGAGGCCAGCGTGCCCATCCAGGTGGAGAGCGTGGTGGAGTTCGTCTGCGCGGACAAGGACGGCGGCGACCAGGTGCTCGAGCCCAGCCGGCCGCACCGCATCCCCTACGCGATGCGCGACACCTGCCGCGTCATCATCCACCGCCAGCGCCTCAAGCCCGAGCAGGGCAACCAGGAGATCGTCCTGCGCATCGACGTCACCAAGCCCGACGGCGCCACGCGCTCGGAGAGCCACGTGGAGCAGCGCATGCTGCTGCGGCCCCAGGGGGAGTCGCGCACCATCCCCGTGCCGGGGCAACTGGGGCAGTACGACCGCATCCTCGTGCAGGTGTCGCTGGTGGCGGACGAGTCGCGCTACGCGCTGAGCACGGAGAACCGCTCCGGCCTGCCCTCGGCGCAGTGGACGGCCATCGTCTCCGGCGGGCGCTTCCGCCTCTACACCACCGCCACCATCCCCGCGGGCCTCTACCGCGCGACGGAGCCCAGCGGACAGCTCATCCTCAACTTCGGCGTGGTGTCGCGCCTGGCGCTGCTCAACAACGAGGGCCAGGAGCGGCTGCTCGGCATCGAGATGGGGCTGATGGGCATGGGCCTCATCCCCCAGTCCGGCGACATCGAGTTCCCGCCGACGCTGGCCGTGGTGCTGGGGCTGAGCCTGCGCGTGCCCATTGGCCCGGGCGCCGCGGTGGGCGCGCAGGCGTGGGTGGCGCGCGAGTTCCGCGACGACGTCACCCGCAGGTCGGACGGCGCCGTCGTCCCCTCCAGCCGCTGGTCCTTCATCTTCGGACCCAGCATCTCCGTGGGCAACGTGGGCTTCAACCTCTGAGCCCGAGGGGCGGCGGGCCTCAGCTCGCCGTGCGACTGCTGGACGCGTGGTGCACGCCCACGCCGGGGGACTCCGTCTCGCGCGGCAGCCACACGTGGAAGGTGGAGCCCTGGCCGGGCACGCCCGGGGACTCCACCCAGATGCGGCCGCCGTGCTGTTCGACGATGCCCTGGCTGATGGTGAGCCCCAGCCCCAGGCCGCCGTACTTGCTGCCATGCGCGCGGCCGAAGCGCTCGAAGATGAGCCCCTGCTTCTCCTTGGGGATGCCCACGCCGCTGTCCTTCACGGACAGGTGCACGCCCGCCTTGCCCTCGCCGCCCAGGCGCACCAGCACCGCGCCGCCCTCCGGCGAATAACGGATGGCGTTGGACAACAGGTTGGTGAGCACCTGGTCCAGGCGCCCCCGGTCCCATGTGCCCACCAGGTGCTCGGGCGTCTCCACCTGGATTTCGTGCCCCTGCGACAGCACCGCCATGCGGTCGCGCGTCTCCTGCACCAGCTGGCTCAGGTCGAACTTCTCCAGCTCCAAGGACAGCCGCCCCGCCTGGAGCCGGCTGATGTCGAGCAGGTCCTCCACCAGCTTCGCCATGCGGTCGATTTGACGGTTGATGATCTTCAGCGACTTGCCCGGCCCGGCCTCCGTCTCGCCGCCCAGCTTGAGCAGCGCCAGGTGCGCGTGGCCCTTGGCCGCCGCCAGCGGGGTGCGCAGCTCGTGGCTCGCCGCCGCGAGGAACGCGTCCTTGGCCTCGCTGGCCAGCCGCAGCGCCGTCTCCGCGCGCTGGCGCTCGGTGATGTCGCGGGCCACGGAGATGAAGCGCCCCATGCCCTCGTCCGCCGCCACGTACTGGAGCACCACCTCCACCGGCACCTCGCTGCCGTCGCGGCGCCGGTGCGTGGTGGAGTACGTCTGGCTGGGCAGGGTGCCGCTGACCAGCGGCGCCAGCAGCTTGCGGAACCCCGCCTCGTCGAACGCGCTCTCCACCTCCAGCACGGACAGCCCCACCAGCTCGTCCACGGCGCCCGCCAGCTGCTTGGCCGCGCCCACGTTGGCGTAGGTGAGCGTGAGCGAGTCCGGGGAGAACATCAGGACGCAGTCCAGCGTCGCGTCCAGCGTCATCTTGAAGCGCCCCAGCGCCTCCTCCGCCCGCCGCTTGTCGTCGATGTCCGTGGCCACGGCGATCCACCCCACCACCCGGCCCAGCTCGTCGCGCTCGGGCACCGCGCGCGCCAGGTGCCAGCGGTACACGCCGTCGAAGCGGCGCAGCCGGAACTCGCGCTCCACGCGCTGACCGGTGCGGATGGCCAGCTCCCACGCCGTGCGCATCTCCTCCCGGTCCACCGGGTGGACGAACTCCAGGAAGGCGTTGAGCGACAGCGGCTGGTCCTCGCGGATGCCCGTGTAGTCGCGCCCCGCGCGGTTGGCGTAGGTGAAGGCCCCGTCCGCGCTCGCCGCCCACATCACCTCTGGCAGGGACTCCGTCAGCCGGCGGTAGCGCAGCTCGCTCTGGCGCTCCACCGCCTCCCGCTCGCGCTGACGCAACAGCGCCGCCTGCCGCTGGATTTGTTGTTCCTTGAGGAACAAATCCACGAAGACGCTGACCTTCGAACGGAGGATTTCCGGGTCGAACGGCTTGAGCAGGTAGTCCACCGCGCCGTGGGCATAGCCCTTGAAGATGTGGGCGGCGTCCCGGCTGAGGGCGGTGAGGAAGATGATGGGAATGGTCCGGGTCCGCTCCCGCTGCTTGATGATGCTGGCGGTCTGGAAGCCGTCCAGGCCCGGCATCTGCACGTCCATCAGGATGACGGCGAAGTCCCGCTGGAGCAGGAACTTGAGGGCCTCCTCGCCGCTCGTGGCCTTGACCAGTTCCTGCCCCAGGGGCTCGAGGATGGCCTCCAGCGCCAGCAGGTTGGACGGGTGGTCGTCCACCATCAGGATGCTCGCCCGGGGACGCGTGAGGCCGTCCTGGGGGCGTTCGGCGGAGTTGTGTTCGCTAGGCGTCATTGAAATAGGAGCGAGGTATGCCCCGACCGTTCACTGGCCGGACAGGCTAGGCGCGCTCCCGACCGGACCCAAGTCCGCCGGGAACGAGCCGTGCGCTAGCCATCATTCAGGACCTTTCATGCAGTAACCCAGAGACGGATGAGTTCCAGAAGCTTGTCTGTATCCACCGGCTTGGGCAGGTAGTCGCTGGCGCCGGCGGCCATGCACTTCTCCCGGTCGTCCTTCAGGGCCTTGGCCGTGACGGCGATGATGGGGAGGCTGGCGTACTTGAGGTCCTTGCGGATGGCCCGCATGGTCTCGTAGCCGTCCATCTCCGGCATCATGACGTCCATGAGGACGACATCCACGTCGCGGTGCTGCTCGAGCATCTCGATGGCCGCCCGCCCGTTCTCCGCGAAGACCACCTGCATGCCGTGGTTCTCCAGGACGCTGGTGAGGGCGAAGATGTTGCGCATGTCGTCGTCGACGACGAGCACCTTCTTGCCCGTCAGGGCGTTCTCCTGCTCGCTGCGCTGGGCCAGGGCGGCGCGGGCGCGGGGCGGCAGGTTCTGGTCCAGGCGGTGGAGGAAGAGGGCCGTGTCGCTGAGCAGCTGCTCCGGGCTCTTCGTCCCGCTCTTGAGGATGACACTGCCGGTGTAGCGCCTGAGCCGCGCCTCGTCCTTCGGTGTCAGCTCCTTGCCGGTATAGATGACGATGGGCAGGTCACGGAAGCGTTGCTGGGTCTTCACCTCCTCCACCAGTTTGATGCCGTCCATGTCGGGCAGCAGCAGGTCGATGACGAGGCAGTCGTACTCTCCCTCCTCCAGCTTCTGGAGGACCTCCTGGCCGGTGGCCACGGCGGTGACCAGCACGTCGCCGCCCTCGGCCAGCAGGCTGACGAGGCTGTCGCGCTGGACGTCGTCGTCCTCCACGAGCAGCAGGCGGCGCTCCTTGCGCTCCAGGAAGCGGGCCAGCTGGTTGAAGACGCGCTCCAGGCCCTCCTTGCTCACGGGCTTGGTGAGGTAGCCGAAGGCGCCCTGCGCGTTGCCCAGGTGCTTGTCCATCACGCTGATGATGTGGACGGGGATGTGGCGCGTGCGCGGGTTGCGCTTGAGCCGGTCGAGCACGCTCCAGCCGTCGACCACGGGCAGCTGGATGTCCAGCGTCACCGCGTGCGGCTGGAACTCGTTGGCCATGGACAGGCCGGTGTCGCCCCGGGTGGCGACCAGGGCCTTGAAGCCCTTCTCCCTCGCCAGCTGCACCATGATGCGCGCGAACTTCAGGTCATCCTCGATGATGAGCAGGACCTTGTCGCCCTCGCGGATGTGGTCTCGGTCGTCCTCCACCGCGAGCGGCGCGAGCAGCGACTCCACCGGCGGCGGTAGCGCCGCGTCCAGCACGTGGCCGCTCTCCGCGACGGGCGGGGGCACCGGGGCCGGGGGCGGCACGTGCGCGGGCCCCGCCTCCACCTGGGGCAGCGGCCGGGGGACCAGGCCGCCTGGCGTCGGCTGCTCGGGCGGAAGGACGTCGTCCTCCGGGCCCACGTACTCGGGGGGCAGGTAGAGCGTGAAGGTGCTGCCCTTGCGCGGCTCGCTCTGCACGTGGATTTCACCGCCCAGCAGCTTCGCGATCTCGCGGCTGATGGACAGCCCCAGGCCGGTGCCGCCGTACTTGCGCGCGGTGGAGCCGTCCGCCTGCTGGAAGGCCTCGAAGATGAGCCGCTGCTTGTCCTTGGCGATGCCGATGCCCGTGTCCGACACCACGAACGCGATGACGAAGCGCGAGCGCTTGAGCACCTCGTGGTCCAGCCGCGTGCCGGGGTCCGCCAGCTTCACCGTCATCTTCACGCTGCCTTCGTCGGTGAACTTGAAGGCGTTGGAGAGCAGGTTCTTGAGCACCTGCTGCAGCCGCTGCGGGTCGGTGCGGATGTAGCGCGGCGCGCCCGGCGCCACCTCCACCGTGAAGGCCAGGTTCTTCTGGTCCGCCACCGGGCGGAAGCTGCGGTCGATGAACTGGTTGAGCTCCGACAGGACGATGTCCCGCGGCTCCACCTGCATCTTCCCGGCCTCCACCTTGGACAGGTCGAGGATTTCGTTGATGAGGCTGAGCAGGTCCCCGCCGGACGCGTAGATGGTGTTCGCGTACTCGACCTGCTTGGTGCTGAGGTTGCCGTCCTTGTTGTCGGACAGCAGCTTGGCCAGGATGAGCAGCGAGTTGAGCGGCGTGCGCAGCTCGTGGCTCATGTTGGCCAGGAACTCGCTCTTGTACTTGGAGATGACGGTGAGCTGCTCGGCCTTCTCCTCCAGGCTGAGCCGGGCGCGCTCGACCTCGTTGTTCTTCTCCTCGACGCGGCGGTTCTGCTCCTCCAGCTGCTTGGCCTTCTCCTCCAGCTCCGAATTGCTGCGCTTGAGCGCGTCCTGCTGCTGCGTCAGCTCCTTGGACTGGCTCTGCAGCTCCTGCGTCAGGCCCTGCGACTGCTGGAGCAGCTGCTCCGTGCGCATGTTGGCCATGATCATGTTCAGCACCACGCCGATGCTCTCCGTCAGCTGGTCGAGGAAGAGCTGGTGGATGGTGCTGAACGGGTGGAACGAGGCCAGCTCGATGACCGCCTTCACCTCGCCCTCGAAGAGGACGGGCAGGACGATGATGTTGAGCGGCGCGGCCTCGCCCAGGCCGGAGGAGATGGTGATGTAGTCGGCGGGCACCTGCGTGAGCAGGATGGTCTTGCGCTCCAGGGCGCACTGGCCGACGAGCCCCTCGCCCAGCCGGAAGCGGTTGGCGATGTGCTTGCGCTCCCGGTACGCGTAGGTGCTGGTCAGCTTGAGCACCGGCGTGCCGGAGTCGGTGTCCATGAGGAAGAAGGCGCCGTGGTGCGCGGACACCAGCGGCGTCAGCTCGCTCATGATGAGGCGGCTGACGGCGTCCAGGCTCTTCTGGCCCTGCATCATGCCGCTGAACTTCGCCAGGTTCGTCTTGAGCCAGTCCTGCTCCTGGTTCTTCTGCGTGGTCTCACGCAGGTTGACGATCATCTGGTTGATGTTGTCCTTCAGCGCGGCGACCTCGCCCTCCGCGACCACGGTGATGCTGCGGGTCAAATCGCCCTTGGTCACCGCGGTGGCCACGTCGGAGATGGCGCGCAGCTGGCTGGTCAACGTGCCGGCCAGCTGGTTCACGTTGTCGGTCAGCTGCCGCCACGTGCCGCGCGCGCCGGGCACGCGGGCCTGGCCGCCCAGCTTCCCCTCGATACCCACCTCACGGGCCACCGTGGAGACCTGCTCGGCGAACGTGCCCAGCGTGTCCGTCATGTTGTTGATGGTCTCCGCCAGCGCGGCCACCTCGCCCTTCGCGTCGACGATGAGCTTCTGGGTGAGGTCACCGTTGGCGACCGCCGTCACCACGCGGACGATGCCGCGCACCTGCGTGGTGAGGTTGGACGCCATGAAGTTCACGTTGTCGGTGAGGTCCTTCCACGTGCCGGCGACGCCGGGCACGCGGGCCTGGCCACCCAGCTTCCCCTCGACGCCCACCTCGCGGGCCACCGTGGAGACCTGCTCGGCGAACGTGCCCAGCGTGTCCGTCATGTTGTTGATGGTCTCCGCCAGCGCGGCCACCTCGCCCTTGGCCTCCACCACCAGCTTCTGCTTCAGGTCGCCGTTGGCGACCGCCGTCACCACCTTGACGATGCCGCGCACCTGCGTGGTGAGGTTGCGGGCCATGAAGTTCACGTTGTCCGTCAGGTCCTTCCAGACGCCGGACACCCCGCGCACCTCCGCCTGACCGCCCAGCTTGCCCTCCGTGCCCACCTCGCGCGCCACGCGCGTCACTTCCGACGCGAACGAGTTGAGCTGGTCCACCATGATGTTGATGGTGTCCTTCAGCTCCAGGATTTCACCCTTGGCGTCGACGGTGATCTTCTTGGACAGGTCGCCGTTGGCGACGGCCGTGGTCACCAGCGCGATGTTGCGCACCTGCGCGGTGAGGTTGGAGGCCATGCTGTTGACGTTGTCCGTCAGGTCCTTCCACGTGCCGGCGACGCCGGGCACCGCGGCCTGACCACCCAGCTTGCCGTCCGTGCCCACCTCCTTGGCGACGCGGGTCACCTCGGCGGCGAAGGCGCGCAGCTGGTCCACCATCGTGTTGATGGTGCTCTTCAGCTCGAGAATCTCGCCCCGGGCCTCGACCGAGATCTTCTGGGACAGGTCGCCGTTGGCGACCGCCGTCGTCACCTTGGCGATGTTGCGCACCTGGTCGGTCAGGTTGCCCGCCAGCACGTTCACGTTGTCCGTCAGGTCCTTCCACACGCCCGCCACACCAGGCACCGCGGCCTGACCGCCCAGCTTGCCCTCCGTGCCCACCTCCTTGGCGACGCGGGTCACCTCGGAGGCGAAGCCGCGCAGCTGGTCCACCATCGTGTTGATGGTGTTCTTGAGCTCCAGCACCTCGCCCTTCACGGAGACGGTGATCTTCTGGGACAGGTCGCCGTTGGCGACCGCCGTCGTCACCTTGGCGATGTTGCGCACCTGGTCGGTCAGGTTGCCCGCCAGCACGTTCACGTTGTCCGTCAGGTCCTTCCAGACGCCGGACACGCCCTTCACGTCCGCCTGTCCGCCCAGCTTGCCCTCCGTGCCCACCTCCTTGGCGACGCGGGTCACCTCGGCGGCGAAGGCGCGCAGCTGGTCCACCATCGTGTTGATGGTGCTCTTGAGCTCCAGCACCTCGCCCTTGGCGTCGACGGTGATCTTCTTGGACAGGTCGCCGTTGGCGACCGCCGTCGTCACCTCCGCGATGTTTCGCACCTGGGCCGTGAGGTTGTTGGCCAGCAGGTTCACGTTGTTGGTCAGGTCCTTCCACGTGCCCGCGACGCCCGGCACCTCCGCCTGGGCCCCCAGCTTGCCCTCCACGCCCACCGTGCGCGCCACGTCCGTCACCTGCTGCGCGAAGATGGACAACGTCTGCGTCATCGCGTTGATGGTCTCCGCGAGCGCCGCGATCTCGCCCTTCGCGTCCATCACCAGCTTCTGGTTCAGGTCGCCGTTGGCGACCGCCGTCACCACGCGCACGATGCCGCGCACCTGGCTGGTGAGGTTGGACGCCATGAAGTTCACGTTGTCCGTCAGGTCCTTCCAGACGCCGGACACCCCGCGCACCTCGGCCTGACCGCCCAGCTTGCCCTCCGTGCCCACCTCCTTGGCGACGCGGGTCACCTCGGCGGCGAAGCCGCGCAGCTGGTCCACCATCGTGTTGATGGTGCTCTTGAGCTCCAGCACCTCGCCCTTGGCGTCGACGGTGATCTTCTTGGACAGGTCGCCGTTGGCGACCGCCGTCGTCACCTCCGCGATGTTTCGCACCTGGGCCGTGAGGTTGTTGGCCAGCAGGTTCACGTTGTTGGTCAGGTCCTTCCACGTGCCCGCGACGCCCGGCACCTCCGCCTGGGCCCCCAGCTTGCCCTCCACGCCCACCGTGCGCGCCACGTCCGTCACCTGCTGCGCGAAGATGGACAACGTCTGCGTCATCGCGTTGATGGTGTCGGCCAGCTCCGCGACCTCGCCCTTGGCCTCCATCTTCAGGCGCTGGGTGAGGTCACCGTTGGCGACCGCCGTCACCACCTTGGCGATGCCACGCACCTGGGTGGTGAGGTTGGACGCCATGAAGTTCACGTTGTCCGTCAGGTCCTTCCACGTGCCGGACACCCCGCGCACCTCGGCCTGACCGCCCAGCTTGCCGTGCGTGCCCACCTCGCGCGCCACGCGCGTCACTTCGGAGGCGAACGAGTTGAGCTGGTCCACCATCGTGTTGATGGTGTTCTTCAGCTCCAGGATCTCGCCGCGCGCGTCGACCGAGATCTTCTTCGACAGGTCGCCGTTGGCCACCGACGTCGTCACCAGCGCGATGTTGCGCACCTGCGTGGTGAGGTTGGACGCCATGGAGTTCACGTTGTCCGTGAGGTCCTTCCACACGCCCGCGACGCCCTTCACGTCGGCCTGACCGCCCAGCTTGCCGTCGGTGCCCACCTCGCGCGCCACGCGCGTCACTTCCGAGGCGAAGGCGCGCAGCTGGTCCACCATCGTGTTGATGGTGTCCTTCAGCTCCAGCACCTCGCCCTTCACGTCGACGGTGATCTTCTTCGACAGGTCGCCCTTGGCGACGGCCGTCGTCACGTCGGCGATGTTGCGCACCTGGGCCGTGAGGTTGTTGGCCATCAGGTTCACGTTGTCCGTGAGGTCCTTCCACGTGCCGGCGGCGCCGGGCACCTGGGCCTGAGCGCCCAGCTTGCCCTCCACGCCCACCGTTCGCGCCACGCTCGTCACCTGCTGGGCGAACACGTTGAGCGTGTCCGTCATGTTGTTGAGCGTCGCGCCCAGCGCGGCGATTTCACCCTGCGACGGCACCATCAGCTTCTGGGTGAGGTCGCCGTTGGCGACCGCCGTCACCACCTTCACGATGCCGCGCACCTGGGTGGTGAGGTTGGACGCCATGAAGTTCACGTTGTCCGTCAGGTCCTTCCACGTGCCGGAGACGCCGGGCACCGCGGCCTGACCGCCCAGCTTCCCCTCCGTGCCCACCTCGCGCGCCACGCGCGTCACTTCCGAGGCGAAGCCGTTGAGCTGGTCCACCATCGTGTTGATGGTGCTCTTGAGCTCCAACACCTCGCCGCGCGCGTCGACGGTGATCTTCTTGGACAGGTCGCCGTTGGCGACGGCGGTGGACACCTCGGCGATGTTGCGCACCTGGGCCGTGAGGTTGTTGGCCATCAGGTTCACGTTGTCCGTGAGGTCCTTCCAGACGCCGGAGACGCCCTTCACCTCGGCCTGACCGCCCAGCTTGCCGTCGCTGCCCACCTCGCGCGCCACGCGCGTCACCTCGGCGGCGAACGAGTTGAGCTGGTCGAGCATCGCGTTCACGGTGGTGCCGATGCGCAGGAACTCGCCCTTCACCGGCTGGCCATCGATTTCGAGGGCCATCTTCTGGGTGAGGTCGCCCTGCGCCACGGCCACCAGCACGCGGGCCACTTCCGTGGTCGGCTGCACCAGGTCGCCGATGAGCGCGTTGATGGAGTTGATGCTCGTGGCCCAGTCACCGCGGACGTTGCCCAACGTCACGCGCTCGCCCATGCGGCCCTCGCGGCCGACCACGCGAGACAGGCGCACCACCTCCTGGGTGATGGAGCCGTTGAGCGTCGCCACCTCGTTGAAGACGCGGGAGATGTCGTCCATCACCGCGTGGGAGGGGAAGGCTGGCAGGCGCACGGAGAAGTCGCCGCCCCGCATCGCCTCAAGCGCCGCCAGGAGCGTCAGCATCGGGTCGCTGCCAGCCAACCGGGGCCCCGAGTCCGGGGACCGCGAGCCGCCGTTGCGCCCGCGCGGGCCGCCCCCCGACCGCCCCGCCGTCCCCGCGTCACCCGCCCGCCCTCGCCCCCGCTCCGCCTCCTGGCGCTGCGCGGCGAACTCGTTCTGCGAACCGCTCACGGCCGTGGGCTCCGCCTGACGCGAGGAGGCCGTGCCTCCCCGGGACTTGCGCGCCGGGGCGCGCTTGCGGCCGTTGGGGTTGGAATTGGGAACCTTGGTGTCGTCCACGAGGAGAACCCTTCTGATCGGGATGAGCGCCGCGCACATGCGTCGCGCGGCGGACGGGCGGACCCGAATGTCCTGTGAGTTCGCGGGCTTGTCGATTCAAAGCCGGGAACACCAGGGGGTTCCGTCCGGTACTGAACCATCGCACGCCTGCCCCCGCGACCCGGCGTGAAGGCCCGTGACGGAGAGCCTCTGTGCAACATCTCAGGGCGGCGGCGCCGTGCAGGGAAAACCGTCGCAGCCCTGGACGTAGAGCGACCGGCTGCCCAGTCTGCGAGCCGGCGTGAGCGAGCGCCCCCCGGGTGTTTCCTCCAGCCCTCCGGTCCGCACGTCGAGCGTGAAGGACGGCGCCCCGGTCGGGGCGCAGCCGATCAACAAGCGCTCCGGTGCGTCCAGCCACCACACCGTCTCGACGGGGCACGAGGGCCGCACCTCGTAGGGAGCGAGGGTCCTGGCGTCGTACACGCGCAAGGTGCCCTCGGAGAGCACGGCGGCGAGGGTGTTGTCGGCGCCCACGAACAGCCGGCCCCCACCTGGAGGGACCTGCGTCTGGCCGAGCAGCGCGCCGTCCGCCGCGACGGAGACGAGTTGGCCGGAGACGTCGAGCGCCAGCACGCCTTGCGCATGTCCGGCCAGGGCCACGGGGGCGAAGTCGCCCACGGGCTTCAGGGCGCGGCCGTCCTCGCGCAGCAGGCGCGCGCCCGTGGCGACCCACAGCCGGTTGGCGCCGTCGAAGGTGACGGCGAGGATGCCGGCCACGTCCCGCTGCGTGGCGACGCGGTCGGGGCCGCACACGGCGACGCGGTGCGAGTCATAGACGGCGGCGCGCGACGCGTCCGGAGAGACGGCCCAGCCCAGCCGCGCCTCGGGGAGCGCCTGCCCGAGGCAGTGGTTGAGCGCGCCGAAGTTCGGGTCGGTGGTGGGCGACGAAATCAGGTAGGGCAGGCTCGCGGTGGCGACGTAGAGCAGCAGGCCCAGCGACGCGGCGGTGGCCAGCGTGAGGGGCCAGGGTCGCAGGCTGCGCGCGCGGGTGTTCCGCGCGGGGGCTCGCGCGTTCCTCCTTCCCGTGGTCACCGGGCTCTCGCGTCCACTCACGACCGCACCTCGCGACGTCACCGCCGTCCGCGCCCCACCCCAGGCATAGCGCCGTGCCTCCCCGGGAGCCACCCACCCGGAGACACACCCAGGACAACACAGAACCGCGGCGGGTGCCCATATGCCCTGGTCCGGAGGCTGCATGACGGCCCGGCCCATGCGACGCGAAAACTCCTGGCGACTGCGCCTGTGTCTCTGGGGCCTCATCCTCGTGTTTCCGCTGGCCGCCATCGAGTGGCTCTATCGCCACACCCTCGCCCTGGTGCCGGAGCTGCCCGCGAAGCCCGCGTGGGAGATGAGCTCCGCCGAGCAGCTCCGCCGCGACTGGTGGCTGGCCATGGACAGTCGCCGCGCCGAGGTCGACCCCATCTGGCCCTGGACCGTCGCCTTCATCGTGCTGAAGGTCACGCTCGTCGGCGACCGCTTCGAGGGACCGGCGGGGATGCACCTGACGGACCGCGCCGCTAGACGCTGCCTCGCGAACACGCGGCTCCCACATCTGCCCTGGCTGGGCCGGCGCATCGCCCTGAGCATCTGGTTCTCCCGGCACTGGAGCGCCGGGGAGCTCATGACGGAGGAGCTCTCGCACCTGTCCGTGGGCGGTCACATCGTCGGCGCGAGGGAGGTGGCGCGCGCTCTCTTCGGAAAGGAGTGGGCGGAGCTGTCCGCCGCGGACGTGGCCCTGCTCAAGACACTCCACGAGTTGCCGCGCCAGCGCAGGAACCCTTGGTGCGGCCTCCACCTGGGACACATCCACCGCCGCAGGGACTGGCTGCTGCGTCACCTCGAGGCCGCTGGTGGACTGTCCGAACGAGACTTCGCGGTGGCACTCCGCTCACAGCTCGTGTTCGAGCCGGCGTTCCCGGACTGGCCGCCCTGCACCTCGACCCGACTCCAGAGCGAGGAGCCCAGCGAGGCCCCCATGGTCCGGTGACTCCAGGCCGTGCGGCCGTGCTGCCGCCCCCGCAGCTGGTCCGCTCCTCGCTTGTCGTCGGAATCCGGGGTCCCACCTTTTCATCCGGTGCGAAGGGAAAGGAACCGACCATGCGACTCGCTCTTGCCTCAGCGGCCCTGACTTTCAGCTTCCTGCTCTCCCCCGCGGCGCTCGCCCAGACCTCGGGCGGCGCGAGCGGAACGTCCACCCAGGGAACCGGGACCGGAGGTAGCTCGGATACGCAATCCGGCACCGGCGGCACCGGCACCTCCCAGTCCCCGAGCAGCGGCTCCACCGGGGGGACCTACTCGACCCCGCCTCAAGGCACCACCGGCACCCAGCAGCCGGACAACACAGGCACCGGCGGCGCGGGCACGAGCAATCCGGGCATGTACAACACCGGCACGGGCACTCCCGACGCAGGCGGCACCGGCGGCGCGGGCAACCAGGACATGAACAATCCCGGCATGGGCGCTCCCGACGCGGGCGGCACCGGTGGCGCGGGCAGCACGACCCAGCCCGGCACGGGCGGCTCCGACATCGACGGCACGGGCGGCGGCACGACCGGCTCGGGCAGCACCACGACGCCGGATACGAGCGGCACCGGCGGCTCGGGCACCACGAACCCGAACGATGGCACCAGCCCGAACATGGGCAGCCACACCCAGGCCAGCTCCGGCACCAGCACCAACCCTCGCGGCGCGGCGCGCGCCACGGACGAGCGCGCGCAGACGCGCAACGCGGACGCCCTCGCCTCGGGCAAGGCCGAGAGCCCCGAGGAGCTCACCGCCGAGGTCGCCCAGCTGCGCTCCGACGTCCAGCGCCTTCAACGCCAGGTGAACACCCTGCAGGGCGGGCACGCGGACAAGTCCGCCGAGCAGGGCACGGGAGGCTCGGGCAACACGTCGGCCAATCGCGGGGCGAACCCAGACAAGACAGTGGTGGCGTCGGTGGTGATGAGCGGGCAGGTCGCCTCCGCCCGCCAGGGGCGCGTCGTCGTGCGTGACGCGGAGAGCGGCGACCTCTACAACCTCCGCGTGGGCCAGGGCACCCAGGTCCTCCATGATGGCCAGCGCGTCTCCGCCGAACAGCTGCGCCAGGGCACGCCCATCCAGGCGTCCTACAACCTCGTCGCCAACGGCGACAGCTACGCGACCCGACTCCAGGTCGCCCCGACACGACAGCCCCGACAGGCGCCACCCACGCGCCGCTGAAGACACGCCGCGCGTCGCATCCAAGCGACACGCCCGGGACGCGGGCTCAGACTCCGCGCTCCCGGGCGAACCGCTCGATGCGCTGGATGGCCAGCTCCATCTTCTGGCGCGCGGAGCTGTTCGCGGAGTGGACGCGCAGGCGCGGCGGCACGAAGCCTCGCGTCGCCACCGCCTCCTCCAGCCACAGCAGGACGTCGTAGCCCGTACCGTGGTCGTCGTCCCCGAGGTCGTGGTCGAGGCTCAGCGCCTCCACCCCACCACCCTCGAGCAGGGCGATGGCCTCCTCGGGCCACCGCGCCGCGACCCAGCCCTCGGGCGTGGGACGCTCGTCATCCAGGTAGACCTTCCGCACGGCCGTTCCCCCGGAGCGTGCCAGCCGGGCCTCCCCCGACTCAGCGCTCGTCGCCGCCGGACGCCTTGCTCTCCGCCAGCTGACGCAGCTTCGCCGCGAAGGGGCTCTCCCCCTCCACGCGCGGAGGCCCACCCGCCAGCCGCTGCCGACGCGCCATCGCGAGCCCACCCTCCGCGGGCCCCTCCAGCGCCTCCTTCTCGTAGCGGTCCTGACCCCCGAGCGCGCGTCCCACCGGACGGGCCGCGCTGATGCGACGCTGGGTATCCACGGGCATGGCTGGAACTCCTGCTCGAAAGCGACGTCCCCGGGTTCTACCTCACCCGACAGCCCCCGGGGAGCCCCTCCCCTCCCCCGGCGGCCAGGCCCCCTCGGGGTCCTCGAGGACGGCGCCGATGTGGCGCAGCACCCGCGCCACCAGCGTCACGTCGAGCAGGCGGGCGTCCCACGTGCAGGTGAGCGTCATCACCCATCCGGGCACGAGCGCGCCGGCCTCCACCACGGGCACGCGCCGCACCGAGCCCGGCGCCAGCACCAGCGGCACCCGCGTGTAGGGCGCCATCGCGACGAAGCCCCGCTCCAGCCCGAGCGAGCCCAGGCTCGTCACCACCACCGAGCCGAACGGGTCCCTCGGCATCCCCACCCAACGCAGGTCCACGTTCAGCGTGAACCAGACGAAGGACAACAGGCGCAGCACCAGGCCCATGAGGAAGCCGGGGACGAGGGACGAGCGGCGCTTGCCCCGCTCGATGACCGCGTCCTTGCGCGCGCGCACCTGCGCCACCCGCGACTCCAGCGCCCGCGCGAAGTCCTCCAGCGACAGGGTGTCCGCCCGGGGCACGGTGGCGGTGGTCAGGTCCGCGCGTCCGGAGGACTCGGGCTGCGCCACCAGGACACAGACGCCCACGTCCACGCGGTGGGCGGGCCGGCCCCAGCGCATCAGCACGTTGGCCTCGGGGTACAGGCGCAGGGCGTCCGCGGCGGCCTTGGCCACCAGGTGCGTGACGGTGAGGCGTTGGCCCGTGCGGGCGCGCCAGTCCTCGAGGAACGCGAGGGCGCGCTCCATGCGCAGCTCCAGCGTCCCATAGGCGCTCGGGTCCCGGGGGGCGCGCCACGTCCCCAGGGCCAGCTTGCGGAAGACACCGGGAGGCGGTGCCGGCTGGAGGTCGAGGTTCACGCGGGGCCCGCTGGCTTCGCACGGAGCGCCCTGGCCTGCAACCCCACCCTGCGCGCGAAACGCCGCCCTGTTAGACAGGGGGCCACTGGACGCAGCACCCACCCCCGAGGCCCCGACATGACGCCCATCGCCCTGGCCCTGTCCCTCGCGCTCCAAACCTCGCCGTCCCCCAAGGCCGCGCCCGCGAAGCCCGCGCCTCCCACGAAAACCATGTCCTCCCCCGCGACCGCCGAAGACCTCGCCACCGCCACGAGCGCCTGGCACGCCCAGCGCATCCAGCGCCTCCAGTCCGAGGATGGCTGGCTCACCCTGGTGGGCCTGTTCTGGCTGGACGAGGGCGAGCAGACCGCCGGGTCCGCGCCCGACAGCAAGCTCGACTTCCCGGCCAACACGCCCGCGAAGCTGGGCGTCTTCACCCGCGCGGGCAAGTCGGTGAGCTTCCAGCCCGCGCCGGGCGTGGCCATCACACGCGACGGCAAGCCCTTCACGGGCGGACCGCTGAAGACGGACGAGCAGGGCTCGCCGGACGTGCTGAAGCTGGGCAGCCTGAACTTCCACGTCATCCAGCGCGGCGACAAGCTGGGCGTGCGCGTGAAGGACTCGCAGGCGCCCGCGCGCCAGCAGTTCCACGGCATCGACACGTACCCGGCCAGCGCCGCGTGGCGGGTGAACGCGCGCTTCGAGCCCGCGGCCACGCCGCGCACGCTCCAGGTGCCCAACGTGCTGGGCACGACGGAGGAGATGAAGGCCCCGGGCACGCTGGTGTTCACGGTGGACGGCAAGGAGCACCGGCTGACGCCCGTGGTGGAGGAGGGCTCGCAGCAGCTGTTCATCATCTTCGCGGACGAGACCAACCGCGACGCCACCTACGGCGCGGGCCGCTTCCTCTACGCGGACATGCCCAAGGACGGTCAGGTGGTGCTCGACTTCAACCGCGCCTACAACCCACCCTGCGCCTTCACCCGCTTCGCCACCTGCCCGCTCCCGCCGCGCGGCAACCGGCTCGCCCTGCGCGTGGAGGCCGGTGAGAAGCGCTACGGCGACCACTGAGTCACCCCGAGCACGCTTCACCCCTCCGGGCCGGGTCCGTGTGAGGCGGGCTCGGCCCGCGTGCGTTCCGGGGTGAGGCGACACGCTTGTGGGCCCCCGGGGCGGCGGGACACACTCGGCCATCCCTCTCGGCATGGGTGCCCATGGCCACGCTGGAACGACTGCTCGCGGTCCTCGGTCGGCTTCCCGATGCGTCGGAGCCCGAGCTCGCGGAGCGACTCCAGACGGACCTCCCCACCGTGTCCCGGTTGCTCGCGGCCGCGGGGGAGCAGGTCTGTCCCATGCGACAGGGCGCCTCGACGCGATACGCGCGGACGCGGGAGCTCCCAGGGCTCGGCTCCCGACTCGGGCTCCATCGCGTCGATGACGCGGGGAGTGTCCACCGGCATGGCGTGGTGCACCTGCTCTCGGATGGTGGGCACTGGCTGGAGCGCGCGGAGGGCGAGTCCGAGCGCTTCGAGGGCTTCCTGCCCTTCGCCATGGACATGAGCCCCCAGGGCTACCTGGGCCGGAGCTTCCCAGCCCTCCATCCCGACCTGCGCCTGCCCACGCGGGTGACGGATTGGACGGATGACGAATGTCTCATCGCCCTGAGCCGGCGGGGCGAGGACTGCGTCGGCGCGCTCGTCCTCGGAGACGAGTCGCTCCAGCGCTTCCTGGCCATGCCCCTCCGAGAGGTCGGGGCCGACGCGTTCCCCGAGCTGGCCGCCGTCTCCGGGACGCAGCCCTCGGGCGCCCTCGTCGGCGGCGAGCACCCCAAGTTCACGGCGTATGTCGGAGGTCGCCACGTCATCGTGAAGTTCGCGGCGGAGGACGGGAGCGAGGCATCGGCGCGTTGGAGGGACCTGCTGGTCACCGAGCACCTGGCCCTCGAGGCGATCCGGAGCGCGGGGCACGCAGCGGCCAGGTCACGCTGGCTGGAGGCCGCCGGCTACCGCTTCCTGGAGGTCGAGCGCTTCGACCGCGTCGACGCCCGGGGGCGTCGGGAGCTGCTGTCGTTGGACGCCATCGCCAGTGAGTACCTGGGCCACTGGGGCATCTGGACGCGGTCGGCGCTGAGGATGCAGGAGGCCGGCTTCGTCTCCCGGGACGACGCGACGCGGATGCGCTGGCTCGACACCTTCGGACAGCTCATCGGCAATACGGACCGGCACTCCGGCAACCTGTCCTTCTTCCCGGAAGGGGCACGGCGCTTCCGGCTCGCGCCGGCCTACGACATGCTGCCCATGGTGTTCGCGCCCATGGGCACGGTCGTCCCCGAACGGGAGTTCGAGCCATGCCCACCCACGGCCGACACCCTGGACGTGTGGCACGACGCCGCCCGCCACGCGCTCGCGTACTGGACGCGGCTCGCGGAGGAAACCGCATTGAGCCGCGACTTCCGCGAGCGCTGTGCCCGGTGCGGCGACACGCTCCACGCGCTCGTGAGGCAGGTCCCCGCCTGAGGCGACACCGTCCGCTCAGTGCACGGAGGACAGCAGTTCGTGCTCGAAGAGGATGTCGGGCACGAGCGGCGCGTCGAACCGTGGCGCGCTGCCCTCGGCGACCTGACGCAGCAACGCGGAGGTGAACGCCTCCAGGTCCCCCGGGTCGCGCGAGGTGATGAGGTTGCCGTCCTCCACCACCTCGCGGTCCACCCACCACGCCCCCGCGTTGACGAGGTCGGTCTTGAGCGAGGGCCATGACGTGACGGTGCGCCCATCCGCGATGTCCGCCTCCACCAGCATCCACGGCCCATGGCACACCGCCGCCACGGGCTTGTCCGCGCGGACGAAGTCCCGCACGAACCCCACCATGTCCACGTCCACGCGCAGGTGGTCGGGTGAGTAGCCGCCCGGAATCACCATCGCGTCGAACTCGCGCGACGAGGCGTTGCGCACCGCCCGCTCGATGGTGACCACCTCCTCGCCCTTCTTCCCCGTCACCCACGTCCCATCATCCAGGCCGACGACCACCGCCTCGTGTCCCGCCTGCCGTACCCGGTCGTAGGGCACCCGGAACTCCGAATCCTCGAAGTCATCCGCGAGGATGAACGCGATGCGAGCCATCTGGACCTCTCCCTGTCGTGCCCGCCTCGCGGGCGCCGTGCGCTGAAGGTGCCCACGCGCGCCACCCACCGGGAGCAGGTCCCCACCCCACGCGCCCCACGCCCGCCCGCCCTGCCGCCGGGGGCCTTCCCCGAGCCGAGCCGACATGGCGTCGTCTACCCACCCCGCCCGTCGACGCTGGCCCGCCCACCCTCGGAGGCGCATTAATCCGGGCATGTCCCCCACCCGCCTGCTCACCGCCGCCCTCGTGGTGCTCACCGCCTCCACCGCCGCCTGCCGCAAGAGCCAGGCGCAGGGGACCGCCTCGCCCCAGGACTGCGTCCTCGTGGAGGACGGCTGGGGCCCCGCCGGCACCGTGCCCATCACCGTGGACGTGGTCGCCGAGGGCCTGGAGGTCCCCTGGGGCATCGCCTGGCTGCCCGGCGGCGACGCGCTCATCACCGAGCGCCCCGGCCGCGTGCGCCTGCTCAAGGCCGGCGCCCTCCAGCCCCAGCCCGTGGCCACCGTGCGCGTCACCCGCGCCGCGGAGGGCGGCCTGCTCGGCATCGCCGCCCACCCGGACTTCGCCACGAACCGCGCGTTCTACGTGTACGTCACCACCGACGCGAGCGGGAAGGACGAGAACCGCATCGAGCGCTGGACGCTCTCCGAGGACCACGCCACCGCGACCTTCGACCGCGTCATCTACGGCGGCATCCCCTCCGCCACCTACCACGACGGCGGCCGGCTGCGCTTCGGCCCCGACGGCATGCTCTACGCCGGCACTGGCGACGCGCGCTCGCCGGACCGCTCCCAGGACGTGAACGACCCCGCGGGCAAGCTCCTGCGCCTCACCCCGGAGGGGCAGGTCCCCCAGGACAACCCCTTCCCCGGCTCCCCCGCGTTCCTCACCGGCATCCGCAACACCCAGGGCTGGGACTGGAAGGACGCCAGCCACCTGTACGTCACCGACCACGGCCCCAGCGGCGAGACGATGCGCCGCGGCCACGACGAGGTGAGCTACGCCCGGGCGGGGGACAACCTGGGCTGGCCTGGCATCTATTCGTGCGAGACGCGCGAGGGCCAGGTCACCCCCTCGCTCACCTTCGACGACGCCGCGCCCCCGGGAGGCGCCGCCCTCTACACGGGCACCGCCATCCCCGAATGGAAGGGCTCGCTGCTGGTGGGCACCCTGGGCTCGCGCCACCTGCACCGGGTGGAGTTCGCGGCGGACCACCCGGCCCGGGTCGCCCGGCACGAGG
The DNA here is from genome assembly GCF_021412625.1 of Myxococcus stipitatus. Next base: position 292,303 of record NZ_JAKCFI010000006.1, read on the forward strand.
TCTACCTCCAGGACACGTACGGCCGCCTGCGCGAGGTGAGCATGGGACCGGACGGCCACCTCTACGTCACCACCAGCAACTGCGACGGGCGCGGGGACTGTGGGCCTGGAAAAGATCGCCTCCTGCGCATCCGTCGCTGAGCGCGCGGCGCTCCGGGCGCACGGGGGTCGTGACCTCATCTGCGGCTTCTGGAAGACTGCGCGCCGTGCACTTGGAGATGCCCCTCGTCATTGGATTGATGGTGGCAGCCATCGTCCTCGCCATCGCGGCCAAACGGGCGCGAATGCCATACAACGTCGCACTTGTCGTGGGCGGGTTGCTCATCTCGATGGGCAACCTGCTCCCCGGAGTGCCGCCCCTCGACCCGGAGGTGGTGTTCCTCGTCTGTCTTCCCGCGCTGCTGTTCGAAGGAGGCATCACCGCGGACCTGTCGGGCATCCGGGCCAACGCCCTGCCCATCCTCATCCTCTCCACGCTGGGCATGGTGCTAGCGATTGGGGCCACCGGCACCGCGCTCCACGTCCTGCTCGCCCTCCCGCTGTGGTCCGCGCTGCTCCTGGGCGCGCTGCTGTCCGTCACGGACACCGTCTCCATCCTCTACGCCTTCCGCCGCGCCCCGGTGCCCCCGCGCCTGTCGGGCATCATGCAGGGCGAGAGCCTCTTCAACGACGGCACCGCGCTCGTCGCCTACGCGGCCATCGCCAGCGTGGTGGCCGGGGCGACGACGCCGTCGGTGCCCATGCTCGCCGCGCGCGTGCTGCTGGCCTCCGCCGGCGGCGCGGTGGTGGGGCTGGCGTTGGGCATGCTGGGCGGCTTCGTCATCCGCCGCACCGAGGACCCGCTGGCCGAAATCATGGTGACGACGGCGGTGGCGCTCGCCTCGTTCGTGGTGGCCGAGCAGCTCCACCTGTCCGGCGCCATCTCCGCCGTCGTCGCGGGGCTAGCGGTGGGCGCGGCCCTGCGCAAGGACGTGTCCCCGCAGAGCCAGGTGGCCATCCACTCCTTCTGGGAGTACGCCACGTTCGGGGTGAACACCTTCCTGTTCCTGGCGGTGGGCCTCACCACGCGCCCGGAGACGCTGCGCGGCTACGTGCCGCAGACGCTGCTCGCCATGGGCTGCGTCATCGCCGGGCGCGCGGTGGCCATCTACGGCCCGTTCCTGCTGCTCAAGCTCGTCCGCCCGGCGGAGGCGGTGCCGCCGCGCTGGCAGCACGTCTTCATCTTCGGCAACATCAAGGGCGCGCTCTCCATCGGTCTGGCGCTGGGCCTGCCCGCGTCGACGCCGGGGCGGGAGCAGCTGCTCGCCGTCACCTTCGGCGTCACGCTCATCTCCCTCGTGGGCCAGGGGCTGTTGCTCACCCGCGCGCTGAAGTGGCTGGGCCTGTTCCAGCAGGACGAGGTGGCGCTGGCCATGTCCGAGCAGCGGGGCCGGCTCATCGCCAGCCGCGCGGCGCACCAGGAGCTGGCGGTGCTGCACGAGCAGGGACTGGTGCCCCGGGCCGCGTACGACCACCTGCGCAGCGAGTACCAGGTGAACATCGCCCGGGCGGAGCGCGAGCTGCGCCGGCTCAACGAGCACCACCTGGCGCAGGGCGCGAAGGACCTCATCACCATGCGGCGGCGGCTCATCGACGCGGAGCGCACGGCGCTCCAGGGCGCGCGCCGCAGCGGCCTCATCCCCGAGACGACGGCGGAGCACATGCTGGCGCAGCTGGATGAACGGACGTTGAACCTGGAGAAGATGCTGCACGGGGCCCACGGCGATGACGCCGAGGTCGAGCCCGGGAGGAAGGCGTCGTGAGAATCGTCATCGCGGGAGGAGGTCGGGTGGGCAGCGTGCTGGCCGCGCGGCTGGTGGCCGAGCAGCACTCCGTCACGGTCATCGAGCGCGACAGCGCCATCTGCACGCGCCTCTTCGAGGAGGTGGGCGTGGTGACGGTGTGCGGGGACGCGACGAGCCCCCAGGTGCTGGAGGCGGCGGGCATCGGCTCCGCGGACGTGGCGGCGGGCGTGCTGGCGCGCGACTCGGAGAACCTGGCGTTCGCGATGCTGGTGCGCAGCACGTCGCCCGCGCGCATCATGGTGCGCATGCTGGACACCAGCTACCGCGAGGCGTACCGGCTTGCGGGCGTGAAGGAGTTGGTGGCGGAGGCGGAGGTGGTGGTGGCGAAGATGACCACGGCCATCGACTTCCCGCAGGTGGCCGGTTCGCTGCCGCTGGGTGATGGCGACACGGTGCTGTTCGAGCTGGCGCTGCCGCTGCGCGCGCGGGTGGCGGGCCAGACGGTGGCGCAGGTGCGGGCGAGCGAGGGCTTCCCGCGCGAGTGCATCTTCATCGGCATGGTGGACCCGCAGGGGCGCGCGGCGCTGCCGGACGGGAACACGGTGCTGCGCGCGGGGCACACGGTCATCCTGGTGGCGCGGCGCGCGCAGCTGGCGGACGCGGTGGCCTTCCTCACCGCCGAGCCGGTGAACACCGGCGGCGCCGCGGCGCTGGCGGCCACGCTGCGCAAGGTGGACTTCCTGGCGCCGCTCAACCCGGAGGAGCTGGAGACGGTGGCGCGCGGCGCGGAGCACCTCCAGCGGCCGGCGGGCACGGAGCTGTTCCGCCTGGGCGACGCGGGCGAGAGCTTCTACGTGGTGCTGTCTGGCGAGGTGCAGCTCAAGGACACGGGCGGGCAGCCGGTGGCCACGGTGAAGCCGGGGGGCTTCTTCGGGGAGCTGGCGCTCCTGACGGGCGAGCCGCGCACGGCGACGGCGGTGACGGCCACCGCGTGCGAGCTGGCCGCGGTGGGGCGCGAGGACTTCCGCAGCGTCGTCATGGCCAACCCCGGCGTCGCGCTGGAGATGAGCCGCATCCTCGGCGAGCGCCTGTCCCGGGCACAGGGCGGCAAACCCCAGAAGCGCTGGGGGCTCTTCGGCCGCTGACGGGTGCGCCCCGCCTCGGCCTCCGGCTCACGCCGCCTTCTTCTTGACCGTGTACACCACCGGGCAATGGTCGAACTGGGCGAGGATCTCGCACCACATCTCGACGGTCGGACAGTTTGGCTCGGCCGTGACCTCGAGCCCCTTCCCATGGATGACGTAATCAATCACTCCACGGGGATCCACGGGGAAGCTCAGGGCCTTCCCCTCTGGCAGATGCAGCTTCTGTGAATACCCCCGACCCGTCGAGCCCCTCTGCTCATGGTTCCACTGGGTGAAGTTCAGGCGCGAGCCATCATGGGCGAGAGGATGACAGACCCTGGCTCCATCACTTGCCGCCTTGGCGATTCCGCGATTGAAGTCCCCGCCCCACAACGAAAGCCGCTCCCTTTCCTTCTTCAGGCTCGAGATTGCCTTCTTGACGGCCGCCTTGCCGCCCCAGGCTGATGCATTCGCGTGGATTCCCCAGACAACAATCCCTTCCAGCGACGACACCTTCAACCCCATCCGCTTGCCCCCTGCAATCCTCGACGAGAGGGCCCTCGACGCGAACGTGAATTGGTCCCCCTTTTCAACGCGGCCAGGCACTTCGTCGACTTGTTCATGTTTCGATCCAACATGAAGCAATTCACCAGCATCGACATATCACTATCTACCTCGACCAGGCTCCGCTTCCATTCCTGCTCTCCGCTCACCCGAGCCTCGACCTCGTCCACCTCGTCCACCTCGAGTTCCTCCTCCTCCTTCTCCTTCGCCTTCCCCTTCCCCGCGTCCCGCTTCTCGTGCGGCACATCGTCGGACGACGAGGCGTCGACCGACGTATCGAGGGACCACGAGGTGTCGAGGGACGACGAGGCGTCGACCGACGTATCGAGGGACCACGAGGTGTCGACCGACGTGTCGCGGGACGACGAACCGTCATCGACATATTCCGATCCGGTGTCGTCCCCGTACGTCCCGTTGATGAAGGGATCCCAGCGCCTCTTGACGCTGGGGTCGACCTCCGGTCGTGGAGACTCCGCCAGCCGACGCGCCATCGCCTCCCTGTCTTCCATTTCCTCGCGAGCACGCGCGGCAGCCGATGCCCGAGGTCTCTCTTCCTCCGGGGAATAGAACATCGTGTAGCTGACCTCTTCGAGCACGAGCAGGTCGGGCTTCATGGCCTCACACCAGCGACGGAAGACATTGCGACGCTCTGGGAAAGAACCCGTCCCGAGATTCACGTTCCAAAAGGCAATCTTCATCATCCCCCCAGGAATGGAAGCTCCAGCAAGCCTTCTCAGATTTTGCAAATCACATTCCACCCCCCATGCCCCTGAGGGAGGCGCCCGGTGGACCGCGGCCTGATGCGTCCAGTTGAAACGCGATTGCGTCCGCGAGAAACGCGTCACCCGAAGCGTTGGATGCGCCCGGCTGGCGTCTCGCGGCCATTGCGCTGGCATCCAGCGCCCGTCAGGCGCCCAGCGCCTCCACGAGCTTCGCGGCCTGCTCCTTCACGGTGCCCTCGCCCAGCGCCTGGGCCTGCCGCGCGTGCTGGATGGCGAGGGTGGGCTCCGACATCAGCGTCGCCATCGCCATGAACAGGTGCAGGCCGGCGTCCTTCGGGTGCGTGGCCAGCGCGTGCTCCAGGAGCGCCTTGGCCCGCGCGAAGTCGCTGTCCTGGAGGAGCACCAGCACCAGGTCGTTGACCGGCTCCAGCGCCGTGGGCGCGCGGGCCACCGCGGCCTCCAGCACCTGCCGCGCCTGGGCTCGCTCGTTCAACGCCAGGTGCACCTGCGCCAGCGCCTGCCTCGCCGGCCAGCTGTCCGAGGACAGCGCCAGCGCCTCCTCGAAGAGGGCCTTCGCGTCCGCGAACGTCCCCGCGCTCATCATCGCCAACCCGTGCATGTAGAGGTAGTTGACGTTGCGCGCGTCCAGCTTGCGCAGCTCCACCGCGGAGCGCTTCGCCCCCTCGGGGCTGCCCGCCGACAGGTACAGCTTGAAGAGGTCCTCCAGCACCGCGCGCCGCAGCCCGCCCTGCGCCAGGTCGAGCGCCTGCGTCGCCGCCTGGATGGCCAGCCCCACGCCGCCCGTCGCCGCGTGCGCGCGCGACAGCATGAGCAGCGGCATCGACTCCTGGGGCGCGCCCTCGGAGGCCTTCTGGAAGTGCGTCACCGCCTCCGCGTGCGCCCCCTGCTGCAGGTGGATGCGCCCCAGCTCGAAGTGCACGTGCGCGCTGCCCGGCGCGACCTGGAGCGCGGACGCGTACGCCGCCTTCGCCCCCTCCAGGTCGCCCCGGTCGAGCAGCAGCCCGCCCAGGTTGAAGCGCTCGAAGTAGCCAGCCGTCGGCGCGGCGGCCAGCGTCTTCAGCGCCTCCAACGCCTCCGCGTCTCCGGCCTGCGCGCGCAGCATCGCCAGGTGGGCCTGCGCCTCGGCATGGTCGGGGCGTACCTTCAGGAGCCGCAGGGCCGCAGCCTCCGCGTCACGGGCGGCGCCCAGGCTCAGGTGGGTGCGCACCAGCCCCAGCAGACAGTCCACGTCGTCCGGGTCGATGGCGAGCCCCTTCTGGAAGCTCTTCACCGCCTCCTGGGGCTGTCCCACCTGGAGAAGTCGTCCACCGTCCCGAGCGTGCGTCGATGCCATGCGTCGGGTCTACCACGGCCCCGCCGCCCCCGGCACCCACCGCCCGGCCCGGGCACCCACCACCCTCACCGCGCGCATCAGTGCCCGTCACTCACCTCCGCAGCGCCGCCACCGCGATGCCCGGCACCTTCAACCAGGACGGCCCCAGCTCGAAGTCCACCAGCCGCCGCCCCAGCGAGCGGAGCCCCCGGTGCCCCGGCACCCACGGCGGCGGGGGCAGGCCCGTCAACGGCGCCCGCAGGACCGACTTCTCCACCTGCTCCAGCATGAACGTGTTGTGGACCCAGCCCAGCCCGCTCTGGATGTCCCGGGGCGTCGAGGAGGGGTGACCGCCCCAGGGCAGCGTCACCAGCGCGTAGGCCGCCGCCGGCCACGTGTTCACCGCCACCGTCCCGTAGCGCAGCTCGCGGATGGCCCGCTCCACGGCGGACGCCACGGCCGGGTCCTTCAACGACCGGGGATGGACGACGAGGGTGGCGTTCAGCGTGCCCCACACCTTCTCGTTGAGGAACGGCACCACCTGCGCCAGGAACGCCACCGGGTCGTCCCCACCCGGCAACCCCGTCTCCGACAACACCGTGCACCACGGCTCGTTGTGGAAGACGCGGTCCTCGGTCCGCGTGGAGTCCACGTCTGGAATCAACGCATAGGACAGCTCACCCGGCCCCGCCGTGCCCACCCGGCGCACCTGCGCGCGGTTCTCCGTGAACTGCCGCCAGCGCTGCTCCGCGCCCGGGTAGTACGCGCGCCGCACCGGCGCCTGCCGCAGGCTCGCCTCCACCCCGTCCACCACCCCCGCGCGCCGCGCCCAGTCCCGGGGCTGTACCAGCAGCTTGGCGGCGTTGCAGTTGAAGGACGCGTTGTTGGCCACCATGCCGGCGATGTTGTCCGCCTGGAAGCGCAGCTCGCCGTCCGAGTACGGCCCCGGCACGACGATGACGGGGGAGATGTTGCCCAGCTCGCTGGTGAAGGGCTTGCGCAGCAGCGGCTCGTTGTTCGCGCGGCGCGCGTCCGCGTCCGCCCCTGGAGGCCCCCACACCAGCGCGTCGTGCGTCCGGTCGCTGCCGGTGATGTGCACCTCGTCCACCATGGCGTGGTTCACCAGCGCCGCGCCCTCGTCGGCGCCGCCGTACACCACCGCGAAGACGTGGTGCCGCGCCAGGGGCGCGAAGGCCTGCTCCAGGAAGGACCCCAGGTAGGCGTTCACCGGGTTCATCTTGAGCACGCACGCGGTGCCCTCGACGAAGAGCTTGTAGAGGCAGTCGGCGGGGGGAATCGAATTGACGTTGCCCGCGCCCAGCACCGCGCACAGCCGGCCCTCATGCGGGGCGCGGTAGAAGCGGGCCTGGTGCTCACGCAGGTTCGCCGCGGTGACGCCGGGCTGGAAGTACACCTCGCCGTGGTTGCGGGGCAGCAGCGTCCCGTCGAGCGCGTCCAGCGGATAGAGGCTCGCGGCGAGCCGCCCGTCCTCCAGCGTGCGCAACCTCGAGGCGGGGATGAGCGGCACGCCGTGGCGCTGGATGTCCCGCAGGGCGTTGGCCAGCAGCCGCAGGTTGCGCAGCACCACCAGCGGGCCCGACAGCCACTCCTCCCCGGCCAGCGGCCCCGCGGGGTCGATGCCCTTGGCCTCGCAGGCCGCGCGCACGCTCGGCTGGGCGATGGCCGCGTAGGCCAGCCGCAGCTCCTCGAGGAGGGCGATGCGCTCGCCCAATCCCAGCCGGACCCAGCCGCGCGAGCCCTCCTTCACCCGGTGGACGATGGTATCGAGCGTACCGGCGGGAGTGCTCCGAGGAACGGCCGTGACGTTCATGGGGACCTCCGGAAGGGGCTGGCGAGGAGGAAAAACTAGAGGAGCGCCATCCCCACGTCACCGGATGTCCGGGCGGACCGTTCTCAGGTGGGCAACGGCTGGCCCAGGCCCTTGCTGATCGCCTCCTCGACGATGGCGCGCACCTTCTTCTGGGCCTCGCGGTTGACCTCCTCGAACCGCTCACTGAGCTTCTCCTGCTGCTCGCCCAGCTTCTCCTGCTGCTCGCCCAGCTTCTCCTGCTGCTCGCCCAGCTTCTCCTGCTGCTCGCCCAGCTCCTCCTGCTGCTTGCCCAGCGCCTCCATCTGGCGGTCGAGCTCCTCCTCCTGCTTGTCCAGCTCCGCCTCGCGCCGGTCGCGCTCGGCCTCGGAGAGCGAGCCCAGGCGCATGCGCTGCAGGCCCAGGCCCGACTTCTCGTGGCCCACCTCCGCCTGCTTCATGCCCAGCGCCGCCTGCTTCATCCCCAGCTCACCCATCTTCTGGCCCAACGCGCCCATCTTCTCGCCCAGCTCGCCCATCTTCTTGCCCAGCTTGGACTGCTCCTCGCCCGACGCGCGCAGCGACTCCAGCGTGCCCCGCACCGCCTTCAGCGTGGCCTCGTCGCGGATGATGAACGCCTCGCCATTCAGCCGGGCGAACAGCAGCGGCGGTCCATTCTTCTTCCGGAACATCCGCGCCAGCTCCAGGTCCGTGGTGGTGCCGCTCATCGTGGCCGTGTTCTCGTCGACCATGAGCACGTAGCCAAAGCCGTCGTCGCTGATGGAGGGCGGGCGCGGAGGACGAGGCGGGGTGGGAACGGAGGGAGCCATGGCCAGCCGGTGCGGCGGCGGAGGAGCGGGCGGCGTGGGGAGCGTGGCCCACGACGAAGGCGTGCTCGGCGCCGACGGCGCGGTGGGCACCGCCATGGCGGACGGCGTGGCCCGCACCGGGGGCGTGCCCGGCGTCGACGGCGCGGCGGGCTGGGAGGGCACCGCCACCGCGGACGGCGTGGCCCGCACCGGGGGCGTGCTCGGCGTCGACGGCGCGGACGGAGCCGCGCTGGCGGCGGGCGAGATCCGCTCCACGGACTTCGCAGCCGAGGCGGGCGTGGCCTGGGGCTTCGCGGAGGTCGCGACCACCGGCGCCGCCTTCGTGGAGCGCGGGGCCTCGGGCTTCGCCGAGGGGGCGGCCGCGGAGCGGGAGTCCCCTTCCGAGGGCCTCGCCACCACCTGGTACGGCACCAGCGCCGCGAGTCCGAGGGCGGAGAGGGCCACCTTCAGCCACCGCCGGGATGGAGGGGAAACGACGTCGACGTGCTCCAGCATGCTCAACCTCCTGTGCAAGACATGAACGTGGTCGGAAGCGCCCAGCGCGGCGGCCGTGCCGTGGGGACGGGCCACGCCGAAGACGAGCAACAGCTCGCCGTAGTCCGCAGGCTCCGCGCCGGTGAGGCGCAGCGCCTCCGCGTCACAGGCCTCCTCGCGGGCCAGCGCGTACTCACGGGCCACGCGCCGCGCGAGCGGATGGAAGAAGAGGAGCGCCTCCGCGAGCGCCGGCACCCAGCCGAGCCACAGGTCGCCACGTCGCAGGTGCGCCACCTCGTGCGCCAGCGCCATGCGCAATCCCTCCACCGGCAACCGCCGCACCGCCTTCGACGGCAGCACCACCACCGGGCGCGCCAGTCCGGTGGCCAGCGGGCTCGGCGCCGCGTCCGACACCAGCAGGCCCGGCACGCGCCGCAGCCCCGCGGCCCGAGCCAGCGCGCGCATCTCCATCTCGAGCGCGGGGTGTTCCAGGACACGCGCCTGACGGCGCAGCGCGCGCATCCGCGTGAAGCCGCGCAGGTGCTCTCGCACACGCCACAGCACCCCCATGAGCCATGCGCCCGACAGCGCCAGGAAACACCACCCCATCCACGTCTCGCGGGGAATCGCCCTCAGCCGCGCCAGCGGCGAGACATCGCGCGCCTGCGCCGAGGCTCGCGCCGAATCGCGGGCCGCCGGCGCTCCAGCCGCCGTGGCGACGAGTGGCCGCGTCCCCTCCGGCGCCGCCGTGGCGACGAGTGGCCGCGTCCCCTCCGGCGCCACCGTGACGACGAGCGGCCGCATCCCCTCCGGCGCCGACGCGACGGCGAGGGTGGGGCGTTCACCCGTCTCCCGCGTGGAGGGCAGCAGCGGCAGCGCCACCGGCCGCGGGCCGACGAGCGCCACCACGAACTTCAGCGCGACGAGCCACCACAGCCCCGCACGCAGCGACGCAGGCATCCGCGGCCAGCACCGCGTGAGCCCCCACGCCAGCACGGCGCCCAGCGCGCCCTGCCACGACGCACGCCACAGCCCTTCCGCCCACGAGGCCATCCACGCGGACAGGTCCATCATCCCAGCCGTCTCCATGGGCTACTCCTTGCGCTTCTGCGAGCGAAGCCGCGCCACCACGTCCTGGAGCTGTTGCAAATCCGCGTCCGAGACATCGTCGGCCTCGGAGAGGTACGCGGCGAACGGGGACAGCGAGCCGGACAGGGTCCGCTGCACGAAGTCTCCCACCACGTCCCGCAGCAGCTCCCCGGCCGGCACCGGCGAGGCGTACTGGTACACGCCGTCCACCTTCCGCCGCGTCAGGTAGCCCTTCTGCCGCAGCCGCTCCATCACCGTCAGGATGGTGGACCGCGCCAGCCCTTGCGGCTCACCGAAGCGCTCCGCCACCTCTCCCACCGTCGCGGGCCCGTGCTCGGCCACGTACCGCAGCACCGACAACTCCTGCTCTCCCACCGGCTTCTTCATGGATGCCTCTGTGACGACAGCTGTAGTCACGAAGCAAGGTACGCGTGACTACAGCCGTAGTCAAGCCGGGGTGGTGCGCATGGGAGCGGCCCTTTCGTCCCGTCGTCGCGCGTCCCATCTTTGGAAGGGAGCAGTCCCAGTGGTGGAACGAGATGCCGAGGAGACGGGGCCTGGGAGGACGCGTTGGCGATGAACGGCGACATGCCAGGGGCTCGCCACGAGGCCGGCCCCTTTGGAGAGGCCGGGCATGACGAGGCGGCGGAGCGGGCCCCCCTGCTCCAGGTGGGCAGGCACCTGCGCGCGGCGTTGATGGTCGACGACACGGGACGCGTCGCGTGGATGGACTCGGTGCTGGCGCGCGCGGCGGGCTGGGAGGCGGAGGAGGCGGTCGGGCACTCCGCCAGCCAGGTGCTCGCCCGGCTGGGCTGGCTGGAGCACGCGGTGACCGCTGGGCTGCGGGGCCACGAGGCGGCGTGCGAGGGGAGCGGGCGCGGCCATCGGCTGCAGGCCCTGGTGCTGCCCGTGTTCGACGGCGGTCGGCTGCTGGGCGTGTGCGCGAGGTTGCGCGTCGTCGAGCCGAGGACCTCCGGTGCGGTGGAGGCCGGAGGTGGCGACCTCGATGAGCTCGAGCGGGTGCGGCGCCGCTACGAGGCCATCGTCGACGGCATCGACGGCATCGTGTGGGAGGCCAACGAGGACCTGCGCTTCACCTTCGTGAGCCGCCAGTCCGAGCGGTTGCTCGGCTTTCCCCGGGAGCAGTGGGTGGAGCAGCCGGACTTCTGGGAGCGGCACGTGCACCCCGATGACCGGGACTGGGCTCGCGCGTACTGCCTGCGTGCGTTCCGCGAGCTGCGCTCACACGAGTTCGAGTACCGCATGGTGGCGGCGGATGGGCGTGTGGTCTGGCTGCGGGCCCGGGTGACGGTGGCGATCGAGGACGGACAGACGGCGAAGCTGCGCGGCCTCCTGGTGGACGTCACCGAGCAGCGCCTGTCCCGCGAGCGCCTGGAGCAGGCGCACTCCGTGCTGCGCGCCATCTTCGACTCCATCACCGACGGCGTCGTCGTGGTGGACGTGGCCCGGCGCATCACCGCCTACAACCGGCGGTTCCAGGAGATGTGGGGGCTGAGCGACGAGGTGATGCGGTCGCGCGACGCGCAGCGGGCGCTGATGACCGCGGCGCCCCTGGTGAAGGATTCGCGGGGGTTCGTGGAGGCCATCGAGCGCGGCTACTCCCCCGGGGAGGAGACCGACGTGCGGATGGTGGAGCTGATCGACGGGCGCGTCTTCGAGTGCACGTCGAAGCCGCAGCGGCTCGGAGACACCACCATCGGCCGGGTGTGGAGCTACCGGGACATGACGTCCGAGCGCCGCGCCAACATCGAGCGGGAGCGGCTGCTCGTCGCCGAGCAGAACGCGCGCGAACAGATGCAGGAGTCCTTCGCGCTCGTCGACACCTTCCTCGCCCACGCGCCGGTGGGGCTGGCGTTCCTCGACCGGGACTTGCGCTACCTGCGCATCAACGACGCGCTGGCAGCCTTGCATGGGCGGCACCGCGACGAGGAGCTGGGCAGGACGCTGCGGGAGATGAACCCGCTGATGGCGGACACCATCGAGCCCCGGTTGCGCGAGGTGATGGAGACAGGTCGGTCCATCAGCGGGCTGGAGGTCTCGGGCTACGTCCCGGCCACGCCGAACGCGCTGCGCCACTGGCGCGTCAACTACTACCCCATCCGCGCGCCGAAGGCCGTCGTGGGGGTGGGCGTGGTGGTGGTCGAGGTGACGGAGGAGTACCGGGCGCAGAAGGAGCGGGAGCGGCTGTTGAGGGAGGCCGAGGAGGCCATCCGCGTGCGGGACGACTTCCTGTCCATCGCGGCGCACGAGCTGAAGACGCCGTTGACGCCGCTCAAGCTCCACCTGCAGATGATGAAGCAGCAGGCCGCTGCCGGGAATCCGCCGCGCGAGCACCACGTGGACAAGGCGCTGGCGCAGGTGAGCCGGCTGGCGGTGCTCATCCACGACCTGCTCGACGCGACGCGCATCCAGGCGGGACGGCTGGAGCTGCGGCGGGAGCCGGTGGACCTGCAATCGCTCGTGCGGGAGGTGCTCGCGCAGACCACGACGCCCGGCCACGGCCACACGCTGGAGCACGACGAGCCCGAGGAGCCGCTGGTCGTCACGGGGGACCCGGGCCGGCTCGCGCAGGTGCTCACGAACCTGCTGGAGAACGCCTTCAAGTACAGCCCCATGGGCGGCCTGGTCCAGGTGTCGCTGGCGCGCGAGGGAGACCTGGCGCGGGTGTCCGTGCGGGACCACGGCATCGGCATCCCCGAGGACCAGCGCGCCCACCTCTTCGAGCGGCTGTTCCGCGCGCGCAACGCCCCCATCTCCGGCTTCGGCGGCCTGGGCCTGGGGCTCTACATCTGCCGCGACATCGTCGAGCGCCACGGCGGACGCATCTGGGTCGAAAGCGAGCTGGGCAAGGGCTCCACCTTCCGCTTCACCCTGCCGCTCGCGCGGTGACGGGCCACCTGGCCTGGCGCGAGGACGAGCCCCCGGGCCCTTCCCATCCATCTCCGGCTGGACGCGGGTCAGGCGCGGCAGGGCGCCTCTCGCGCACCTCAGCGCTGGAAGTCCACGCCCACGCCCGCGCCCACCGTCACGCCGCGCACCAGGTGGCCATCGGCCTGGGGGAAGTGGACCGTGCCGCCCGAGCCCCAGGCGTACAGGTAGTTCATCAACCGCTGACGCAGCTCCATCCCCACCGAGTAACGCGGCCTGTCGCCCAGCGCCGTCAGCACCGTGCGCGCCAGCACGCGCGTGCGGCCTCCCGGCAGCTCGAAGCCCGCGGACACGTCCAGGTCCGTGCGGCCGAAGCCGTGGTACTGCGCGGCCAGGCTCCCCAGCAGCAGCAGCGAGTCCGGGCCGCCCTTCGCGATGGACGCCTCCAGGTAGCCCGCGAAGCCGTCCTCCAGCTCCTCCTCCGCGATGGGCTGCTCCGACAGGCCCGTGCCGGAGAAGCGCGCCAGCTCGTAGTCCGGGCCGAACATGCCGAAGCGGAAGCGGCCTCCCTGCTTGCGTCCCTGGAGCGTGACGCTCAGCTGCGTGCCGGACGCCGTCTGCCCCTCCAACGCCACGCCCAGCAGCACGCCGCCCGCCGCCGAGTGCTCCGAGTCGAACCGCGCGCCACCCGCCAACAGGGCCCAGGCGCGCAGCCGCTCGCCCTTGTACAGCGCGATGTCGCCCCCCACCGAGACCAGCGTCAGGTTGGGCGCCTCGCCGCCCGCGTCGCCCACGTCGTGCGCGCCCGACAGGCGCAAGAGGTACCGGTCGAACTTGCCCGCGTCGTCGCTGCCCGCGCGCCCCAGGTCCAGCATCAGCTCGCCCGCGAAGATGCGCGCGCCGAGCACGTCGCTGGCCAGCACCTCCGCGCGCACCGGCCCCTTCGTCACCGTCAGCGAACCGCCCGCCGGGTGGTAGTCCGGCGACAGCACGTTGCTGTAGCGCCCCACCAGGTAGCCGCGCCCCAGCGACTCGTCCACGAAGGGCTCCACGCGCAGATGGAACGGGCGCCCCTCCTGGCCGATGCGCAACATGCGCACCACCTGGCCGATGTCGCTCAGCTCGTCCCAGTCCTCGCGACGCAGGTGCGCGCCATAGTCGCCGTCCGTCTGCTTCGGCTCCTCGTCCACCATCCGCAGCCGCAGGTTCGCCCCCAGCCGCAGCACGAAGGTGTCCCCCTTCGTCAGGCCCAGCACCGGCTGGACGCGGACGAACAGGTCCTGCCCGCCGCCCGGCGTCCCCGACGGAAGGCTCAGCGCCCCCGCCTCCAGCTGACCACTGAAGTGGAACCCCTCGCCGCCCTTGCGACTGCCCGGGGGCACCGGCTCGTCGAGCCGCGCCGCGGACACGGGGGAGTCGAAGCCGCTGGAGGTCTCCTCCGCGGGCCCCTCTTCATAGATGGTGGAGCTCTGCGTCGAGACGAGGGACAGGAGGACGAGGAGAGGGGCGCCGGTCATCGTCCCCCGAGTCTACCCGGGCTCGCGCGCCGACGAAGGACCCGACACCTTCCCGTGTGGGTGGTGCTGGGGTGACTCGGCACACCGCGCGCGCTTCACCGGAAGTGCGACACACCCGTGGCACACCCGTCAGTGGAACCGGCCCCCCTCGTCATCCGAGCCCGCCGGGAGGATGGCGCGGTGGGGTCGCTCCTCCGCCGCGCCCACCAGCCAGCGCGACAACAGGCGGATGCCCGACGCGAACAGCCCGTCCTCCCCGCTGCGCAGCGCCTCGAAGAGCGACTCGTCCAGCACGGAGTCCTCCGGGTCGATGATGAGCTCCTCGGGCTCCAGGGACTTGAGCAGCGGGCTCTGGTCGAACACCGTCTCCAGCGGGTGGGGACGCAGCCGGTGCAGCCCAGCCTCCGCGACGGCGTCCAGGAACTCCACCCAGCGCGCATCCGCCCGCGCCAGCGGCGCCACCTCCACCACCCCGCCGAGCCCCGCGAGCTCCGCCATCAGCGACACCCGCACGCGGCGGATGGCGCGCGCCACCGCGTCGTCCGGCGCCCGCGCCTCCCAGCTCAGGTTCAGCTCCGAGTCCAACCCCAGGCTGCGGTTGGTGGTGTTGGCCGAGCCCAGCGTGAGGAAGCCATCGTCCACCACCATCACCTTCGAGTGGATATAGGTGTGGACATCCACCCCCGTCTGCTCGTCGCGCGCCGCCGAGCAGTAGACGCGGAAGACATGCCCCGTCCGCCGCGCCACGTGCTCGAGCGTGCGCAACAGCCGCACCTGGGCCACGCCCATGGCGAGCTGCTCCCGCAGCGCCTCCGGCTCGCGCGGCAGCACCAGCACCACCTGGAGGCGGGGACGCCCCGCCGCGCGGAAGCGCCGCACCAGCGCCTGGAAGATGGCGCGCGAGGAGAAGTACTGGTTCTCGATGTAGATGAAGCGGTCGGCCGCGTCGATGGCGTCCAGGTAGAGCGAGCGCACCTCCTGCACCGCCTCCTGCGGCGGCAGCAGCGTCTTTCCGAAGGTGCGGCTGAGCGCCACAGGCCCCGGCGGCGCGGGGACGCTCGCGCTGAAGCCCACGTCGTCGCGGGACACGCGGGGCAGCCTCAGCTCGCCGCCCCCCGAGTGCGCCCACCGCGCCTCGAACAGCTCCGTCAGCCGGTCCACCACCGGCCCCGTGAGCACCGCCTGCACGTCGTGGTAGGGGCCGTGGGGTTCGCGCCCGCTGTCGCAGCGCAGCGGCGAGCGCGCCACGTGCGCCCGGTCGTCCCACCGGCAATCGCAGACATCCATGCCGCCGCTGAACGCCACCACGCCGTCGATGACGACCAGCTTCTGGTGGTGCGCGCCATACAGCGGACTGGAGGCGTCGAAGCGGAAGCGCACCCGCTCGTTCGTCGTCCAGTTGAAGAGCAGGTGCTGCATCCACTCGCGCTCCATCGCGAGCAGCAGGCTGAAGTCCCACGCCAGGACGTAGACGTGCAGCTCCGGGTTGGCCCGGCACAGCTCGTCCAGCAT
The DNA here is from genome assembly GCF_021412625.1 of Myxococcus stipitatus. Next base: position 307,947 of record NZ_JAKCFI010000006.1, read on the forward strand.
GGGCAACAGCCGCGCCTCGCCCCCGCGCGCCTCGTCGAGGTCCTCACCGCGCAGCAGCGACACGTCGCTGTCGAACTGCCAGCCCGTCATCACGATGTAGCGCCGGGCCTTCTTCGCGGCCCGGTACAGCTCCCGGTAGTAGGCGCGCCCGTCCACCAGCACGCCCGCGTCCGCCGTCTCCTCCACCGTCCAGCAGTTGCGCCCGGGAATGATGATGCGCCTCACCCGTCACCACCCCCTCGCCGCCCTCCCGACTCAGCCCACGAAGACGATGCGCCGGCCCGTCGCCAGCGTCATGTCGCGCGACGACACCACCTGCTTCACCTTCTTCACCTCACCGCCCACCGTGTCGAACGCCGCCGCGATGAGGTCGCCCAGCGTCATCTGCACCTGGCGCGCGCGCCGCCCCGCGCCCGTCACCGCGCGCCTCGTCGTCACCTTCACCTGCCGAGCCTTCCGCTGGATGCCCTGTCCACGCCGCTGAGCCTTCGCCATGGGTTCTTCTCCAAGGTTGAGGAGTTGCCTGCACCACCACCGCACCCGCCCGCCGCCGCCCGCCCTCCACGGCAAAGCAACGCGCATGCCGCTAGCCAACCCCTTGTTTTCACTGGGGCCGACCGCTCGCTCCCTCCCCCTCCGAGCCTGGAAGGACTGCCATTTTTTCAGTCCGGCGTGCGATTTCCGCCAGTCGCGCCCGCCCGCACCCGCCCCCACCTCCACTGTCCACCAGCGCACAACGACACATGACACATGGGTCAACTCCGCCCCAATTCCATACGTCCTCGCATAGCGGAAAAGTTTAGACATATCAGTCAATTTGAAAATCATTGAGAAACCCGCTTCAATGTCTTTCAACGCACCCCAGGACGAGCGCGCATGGAATTGAAAATCCCGCAGGTCCCGAGTCAGACAGAAGCGAAGGCCCCCCTCACCGCCTTCCAGGGAGTCGAGGTCGTGGGCCAGTCCATCCTCGCCATCGTCAACGGCATGGAGCTGGCGCAGGCCCGCGCCCTGCGAATCCTGGCGGAGAACGGCATCACTCCGCTGGAGGCCAAGACGTGGTACCCGATGCCAGCGCTGTTGAAATCATTCAGTCTGGTTTTCGAGAAGATTGGCCCCAGCACGGTGCGAACGATTGGCCGGAAGATTCCAGACAGCGCGCATTTCCCTCCCGACATCGACACGCTGGAGAAGGGCTTGCGCGCGGTGGACCTGGCGTACCGGATGAACCACCGTGGCAAGGGCGCCATCGGCGGTTATCACTTCGAACCGGTGGACCGGCGCAACGCGAGGATGCGCTGCGACAATCCCTATCCGTGCGACCTGGACTACGGCCTGCTCGAGGCCATCACCGACCGCTTCCGACCCAAGGATTCGCTGTGGGTCCGTATTGAACATGACTCCAAGAGTTGCCGCCGTCGCGGCGACGGGGCCTGCACATACAACATCAGTTGGTAGCCCACACCACCGGCCCGCCGCGTCCGCCCCATCAGCCTCGCGGGGGATGTGAGTGATTCGAGAGGGACCCCCTTCCGCCGAGGGCCGGGGCGGGAGGGCGCAACCGGGAGGGACAACATGAAGGCCGTGCTCCAACACATCGCGGTGTGCGAGGAGCGGTTCGCCTCACACCCGTTCTTCTCAGACCTGCGCCAGGACCGCCCGCTGGAGCAGGTGATGGCGTTCGCGCCGCGGCTGGCGTTCTGGGTGATGACCTTCCAGGACGTGCTGCGCCTCAACGCCCACTTCGTGCAGGACGCGCACCTCAAGGCGCTGGCCACGCGGCACCACGCGGAGGAGGGCGGGCACGACCAGTGGTTCGAGGACGACATCGCCGCGCTGACGGGCGGGTCGCTGAGCATCGGCACGATGTACGGCAAGGCGCACGCGAAGACGCGCGACGCGGCCTACGCCATCATCAGCGAGGTGCACCGGCCGCTGGACGACCGGCTGCGCATCGTCCTCTTGTGGGCGCTGGAGTCCACCAGCCACGTGTTCTTCAGCCGCACGGCCATCCTCACCGCGGCGCGGGGGGCGGACGAGCGGCTCAAGTACTTCTCCGACCACCACATGCGCGCGGAGGCCCAGCACGCCATGTTCGAGCAGCAGCTGGCCGAGGAGCTGGAGGCCATGGAGCTGGGCCCGGACCTGCGCGCGGAGGCGCTGGCCGTGGTGGAGCGCATCTACGCGGCGTTCGACACCATGTTCGACGGGCTGCGCATCCACCTGGAGCACGAGCGCGCCGACGAGGCCCGGCCGCGCCTGGCGATGCCCGCGAACCCGGACGAGGCGCCCGCGAGCGACGACGCGTCCGCCGAGGACACCGTCATCCAGCTCACCGGGGAGCGCGCCGCCTGAGGGGGCGCGCCCGGGGACTCCACCTCAGCGCGACGGCGGGGACAGCACGAGGATGAGCTCCCCGCCCACGTGCTTGCCGGCCTTCTGGTAGACGGCGCCCTGCCGGCCCAGCTCCACGTCCAGCGTGGGCTGGCGGGGGATGGCGACGCGCACCGTGGCGATGCCGTCCTTCATGCCCAGCAGCTGCAGGGAGGCGTTGCTGCCGTTGGGCAGCTTCACCTCCACCGGCTTCTTGTCCCCCACCTCCAGCACCTCCATGGAGATGCGCTTGAAGGAGGTGAAGTTGAAGTTCTGCTTCTCGAACTGCTCCTTCATCTTCACCAGCTCCGGGGGCTCGACCTCGGAGCCCTTCCGGGACGCCAGCACCACCTCCGCCTGGACGCGGACCTTCTGCTCCTCCTGGGCCCGTGCCACCAGCGGCATGAGCAGCCCCAGTCCCAGTACGGCCAGGAGCACTCGACCCGACGTCACATGCGTTCTCACAGGGGACCTCCCGAAGGCCTCTCGACGTCCGTCTTCGGCTTGGGGCCGGGCTGCCGGCCTCCCTTGCGAAGACCACCCACATCCTCTTGCAGCTCCTCGTCCTCCTCGGAGGACGACGCGCCGTTCTGCACCTCGTCATCCACCAGCCAGATGATGGTGCCACCATTGTCGGTCTCCATCACCACCGGCGCCACCCGGGCGTCCTGGTAGGGTTGGATGGCCTTCACCGTCATCCGCTCGCCGGCGTACCCCACCGGGGCCCTGTCCCGCATCAACAGGGGCACCGCCACCAGCGCCAGCACCGCCGCCGTGGCGAACGAGGAGACCATGGCCGTGCGCTGGTAGAGGAACATCTCCGACAAGGACAGCCTCAGCCGCTCCAACAGGGGCGGCTTCTCCGGCGTCACCCGCGCCATCACCTTCAGGGCGAAGTCCTTGAAGTCGACGTCGTCCACCGCCATGTCCAGGCCGACCCGGAGCAGGCCCGACTCCGCGCGCAGGTCCGCCGCGCGCCCCGTGCAGTCGCGGCACGCGGAGAGATGGCGCTCCACGTTGACCCGCTCCGCGGGGGTCAGCTCTCCGTCGACGTACGGAGAGAGCATGGGGACGAAACGCTCACATGCGGGATTTCCGGCCATAACCTTCACCCTGCTCGGTGGTGGGGATGCGATCGCTGTGACGCGGGGGTCCCTCGGATATTCGAGGCCCCCTCATTCGTTCCCCACCCCACTCTTCGCTTCGTCCAACTCCAGGTATTCACTGAGGATTTTCTGGACCTTGGCCCGGGCATGGAAGAGGCGGCTCATCACGGTGCCCTTGGGGATGTCCAGGGTCCGGGCGAGGTCCTCGTAGGACATGCCCTCGATTTCCCGCAGCAGGAGGATGGCGCGGTGCTTCTCCGGGACGGTGCCCAGGGCCTCCTGGATTTTCTCCGCCAGCTCCCGCCGCAGCGCGCTCTTCTGGGGGTTGGTGCCCAGGCGGCTGCCCAGCGCGCCGATGCGCGCCTCGGACAGGTCCATGGCCTGGGTTTCGTCGAACTCCACCGCTTCACCGCCGCCGCCGCGCTTGCGCAGCACGTCGATGCAGATGTTCACGGTGATGCGGTAGAGCCAGGTGTAGAAGGACGAGTCGCCCTTGAAGTGGTCCAGGTACTTGTAGACCTTGACGAACGCCTCCTGGGAGACGTCCATCGCTTCCTCCTTGTCCTTGAGCATTCCGAGCGCGACGGCGTACACCTTGCGCTGGTAGCGCTCGACGAGGAGCTTGAAGGCGCGTTGGTCGCCGCTGCGGACGCGCTTGACGAGTGTGAGGTCGTCGGTGGCCAATGGGTGCGGCAACGTACCACAAGCCGGCCATCACCGAGGACTTTCGCGCGACGTGCTGGTCTCCCCGGTCGGCGCCCCTAGAGGCTCACGAGCGCCAGCACCACCAGCGCGATGCCCGCCAGGAAGAGCAACGCCCCGAAGGCGACCCGGTCCCACTGCCCCTGGGCCACCGCGCCGTCCTCCGGGTCCGAGCGGAACTGGTGCAGCACGTTCCAGAACATCCTCGGCCCCAGGCGGCGGTTCGTCCGCGAGCGGCGGCCCTCCGAATCCCGGAGGTCCGCGTCCTCCTCCACGTCCCGGGGGGCCAGGCCGAGCGGCGCGGGGCCGCCTCGGAGCGCCTCCAGGGGGCGTTGGGTGCCAGGGGCCGGGGGCTCGGCCGCCTGCCCGCTCCGGGCGGCCGCCTCCGAGTGGCGCACCTCCGGCGGGGGCTCGAGGCGGACGCTGGCGGCGCGCTCGCGGGCCTCGTCGGGGGAGCGGGACGACAGCACCCACAGGCCCCGCGTCACGCCGTCCTGGCCGGTGCGCGCGTCGCGCAGCTCGGCGAAGCCCTGGCCCTTGAGGGCGTCGCGGAAGGCGGCCTGGCCCTCCTTCCGCTGGGGCAGGGCGGCGGCGGACTCGGCGTAGGCGGCGAAGAAGGTCCACAGCCGCTCCGCGCGCTCGCTGCTGGAGGACTGCGAGGGCTTGAGCAGGGCGGCCAGCAGCGCCGCGTCCGAGCCGAAGCGCTTGCCCAGGGTCTCCTGGTCCGCGACCTTCTCCAGGCCCGGTGGCACCAGCTCCTTCACGGCGCGCACCGGGGTGCGCTCCTGGCCGCCCAGCGTGGGCTTCCCGGGAGGCAGCGTGGGCACCTCCCCGCCGAAGTCGTCCTGGAGGGTGACGACGGGAGGGAAGTCCACGACGCCCTCCAGGTCGGGCGAGCGCGGGCCGGCCTCGCCGGGGGCGCGCGGGCCCCCTTCCGCACCGGGAAGCGTGACGCG